>JBQTJN010000011.1:0-17192 GCA_052387095.1 Alphaproteobacteria bacterium | reverse complement strand
CAGCCCTACATAATAGTCCACTACGTTCTTCATTCCGATCGTCTCCTGTTGCCTTGTTGATATCCTCAATACTCTACGACAGCTTATCCCTCTCTTAAGAGCGCAACTACCAGCATAGGAGGCGGCGGCGTATGTCCAAAGCCTCGGCTTAAAGGCCGTCGCGGTCGTTCTAATGCGGCTTATTAACTCCCGGTCACCAGAGAGGACATCTCTGGTGATTTTTTTATGGGAGAAAAATATGAGAAATTTTATTTTACTGGCTTTTGCTTTGGTGCTGTCAGCCTGCGGCACAACAGGCCCGGTTAATTTATCAGCACTGAATGAACCTATTCCGGCTGACAAAGCGCGGATCGTCGTCACACGCGACAGCAGCCTGCTCTACCTGGCAGCGGCGGTAAATGTCAGATCGAACGGCGCAAAAATCGCCCGTCTTGGGCGCGGCGGAAGCGTTGTGCATGATATTCCCAAAGGCGAAAACACCCTTTCAGTATCTACGCCGACAGCACCCGGTCAGTTTGTAGTGACATTCAAAGCTGAACCAAAGAAAATTTATAATTTTGAGGTATCACCACGCTCCGGCAATCTCATGGGAGGTTACGGTCTCGGCCTTCTTGGCGATGCCATACATGCGAACGTCAGTGAACAATCGGGCTACTTCCAGCTTGACTTGAAGGATGCCAGATGATCTGGCTTCTTGCAGCTTTACAAGTTGCTTTCATCTGGATTGGCTGGTGGGTTTATAATTCGTATTTCACCCAGCCCAGACACAATCACCCACCCATATTTTGGAATCCCGTCGCACGGGCGCTGCTGATATATGGGCCTTCCATAGGCATTGTTGGATTGGTGATTGCCGCTTTCTTTCTAACCTCTCATCCTTGGCCTTTCCTTATTTTCACCTTAGTTTCCTGGGGTTATTGCGGACACAAAAGAAAAACCGCTGTGCCGGGACATATTATGCCTGTCCTGACCGAGGATGGGGTAAAGCTGGAAGCCATCTCAACCGAGGAACTGCTTGAAGACATTCGCTCACAAAAGCAGGCGATTTTTCAAAGCAAGAATAGAACGGCTCAGGAGGACTGATGCCCTGGGAAAGCATTGGCAGCGTCGATACAGGTGAAATGCCAGATGATGAGGCGTGGATTCTTTTCTGTCTTGGCCTTGCCAAAAATTATGTGCAGTTCGTGTGCGGCCTGCCGCCGGATGACAGCAAACTCGAAATCATGTGGCATGAGCATGAACTGGGAGATCACCCATCTCTGGGCGTCTGGTACGGCATGGAAGAGCCATGTGAATATCTTCGCGCCTGCGAAGACGCGCTGGACGCTTTTAACAAACACGTTTCATGGATTAGCCTGAAAGAGTTCTGGCAAAATCAGGCTGATGAAGAAAACCATGATGAGGACTGACAGGTTAAAAATCGGACAACATATCCTTTAATGCGGCCAATACTTTTTTGGCTTCGGCGTATTGCTTCTTTTTCGCCTTTGTATTCCGTCCATGAATAATTGGCCTGCCTGTCGATTTCCCACCGTGCATCCGGCAACGTCCATTTTTCATAGCAGGATTTCGGCAGGCGCTCCCGGTTGTCCGGCAGCGAGCGCCGCACCTGGGATGCAACACTAGAGCCGCTCTCGCCTCGTGCATGGGGTTTTTCGTTTTTCGACCACACTCCCCCTTCATTTTTTATTAGCCCCCTCCCCCCTGACATCAACAGAGCCGTTTATAACGGCCTGGCCACCATCCGATACCTGAACATGCTGCACGGTCACTGTTTGCTGACCTCCGTTACGGATTTTATGAACCGTAATTAAACCTTTCTGGCATATATCCATGAGTTTTGATGCCGTATTAATCAGTCGGCATCTCTCTATCGGATCACGGGTATGTGCCGCCTCTGCAATCAGATCAAGGCTGGTGCGGTGCGCCACGGCCATCTGGTGCGCTATCATCTGCTCTGCCGCGTTGCTTGCGCCAATCGCTTCGGCAGTATCGAGCGCCATGCTCAAAACCCCGTTCTTAGAGGCCAACTCAAGACGATCCAGGCTCGCGTCCGTATTCACGCGGTTGATTTGTTCACGGGGTGGACAGTTTACAGGAGGTTTATTTTCTGTGATTTGCACATATTCTCCGCCAACTCCCCGCGCAGGAATCTCGCTCAAAATCAGATACGAATTTGCTGCATCATCAAGATCGCCAGCGATAATCAGACTTGTTTCTTTCTGCTCAAAACCACGATCTTGTCCATGCTCAACATTGTGCCGGATTTGAGCGGCAGTAAGGCTCATAGCCTGCGCTTCATCCACAGTTGTTGCTTTCATGTCCGCAGGGATTTTCATTATTTAATGTCCAAAGAAGGAGAACCCATCTCAATAAAGTATTCCGAGGTTTCATGTCTGTAGGACAATTTGTGTAAATATGTCCCATGCCATGTCCCGGTGCTGTCCCAATCCAAAACTATATGCGTCAAGGTTTTCAGACTCATTGTCCCGTGTCCTGTCCCGTGTCTGTCCCTTTTGTGGCATAGTTGTCCCCCTGTCCCGCGCCCATGAGACGGGACGGCGGGACAGTTTCAGAATTATCGAATTTTTGATCGTAAAACTTTTTGTAAAGCCGCTCTGCTTTGGTTTTCGAGATGCCAAGTTCCAGCGCGATTTCCCGATATGTCATACCATCCTGCTCTTTCAGTTCGACAATTCTTTTCATCTCGGAGTTCTCAATGCTCCGGTATGTCCATCTTTCCGCGCCTAGCTGTGCCTCGAAGGGTTTGGCATCCAAGCCAGTCAGGTGACGGGCTTTTACAAAATGGACTTCAAAACGCGCACCTTGATCCGCGCTGTAATCCTCCGGCTGTTTCAATTCTATTACCAGATCAAGAACGTCTTCCCGGCGGCTGGTACCACGCTGTTGACCGCCTTTTCCTGCATGGTGGACAAACAGGACAGACTTGCCCCGACTCCGCAATCTCAGCGCCCAGCCTTGTATGGGAAGCCAACCTTCCGCCTCGTTCTCTTTTCCCGTCCGGGCCAGAGTGCTTATGTTGTCCACGATGATAAACTCCGCGTCTTCAATGAAAGGCTCAAGTTTTGCTTGCCCTTCCTCCGTGGAAATATCGGGCATACCAAGTTCCTGCATATCCGGCGTTATCAACCTGAAATAATCTGGCGCGGCTTCCTTGTCGCTTTCTTTGATAATAGCTGCCAGCCGTTCCTGCATGGCACGAGCGGGCATTTCTCCATCCAGATATAAAACCTTACGAGGAACAGGCGCTTGCCATTGCAGGAATTTCCCGCCTGATGCAATCGCATAGGCGATATTCAGGGCGATATGGGTTTTACCAATCCCGCGTTTTGCATAGATCATGGCCAGGCTTTGCGTTTGCAGGATGGGGGCTAGAATTTGATCGCGGGGCGGGATGTCCAGCGCAAGAAACTCCGCTAAGTTATGAGCAATCAATCCCGGAATTTTCTCCGCGCCCTTTATAGCCTCCAGTACAACCTCTTTTCTTTGTGTCATTGTGTTACTCCGGCGTAAAGATCGTTAAAATCCCCAACAATGGGAGGAACGGCCAAGAGTGCGCCGCAAGCCGCCGCCGCTTCCCGCGCCTTACGCAGCCCCACAGGGTCGTTATCGGCGCACAGGGTGATCTTGATTTCTGGAAATTTCACTCTTAATGCCTGCGCCACGGCCATAAGATTTCCCGCATCGAGTGCCACAGTCACAGGAAGTCCCGTGGATTCATATATGCTAGCTGCGGTTGCATAACCCTCGGCAATACAGAGGGACTCCACAGGGCTTCCTATGACGAAATAGCAACCCTTCTTGCGTCCGCCTGATAAAAACCGCTTGTTTCCCTCTCCGTCTATGAATTGCAGGCTGTGAAGATTTCCATCGCTGTCGTGCAGCGGAATAACCAACAATCCTTTGTGAAGGCGCAGTCCGTGGTTTTTGACGCACTTCTTCACTAAATAGAGATGGCTGTCCGGCGCTGGGGGCGAAGATTTCCAGATCAACAGCGCCTTGTTCCTTGCAGCCCCGCGCCGTTCGGATTCCTCGGCTTCACGGGCCTTTTGCGCCTTAATCATACGGCGGCGGTTTTGTTCGCGCTGTGCTTGTGTCAATTCCCTGTCAGGCTTCGCGCACCATGTTTCCGATATGCCGCGCTTCCAGCAGCCAAACGCACCAGCAGGAAAGCCATCACCGTAAAGGGCGTAAAAGCCGTTTTTCGATCCCGGCTTATCGCCTTCCACATGGAAACGGTGCAACTTGCCGTCTGGGATAATTTTATCCTTTGTGGGCAAACCCGCTTCATCCAGCGCTTTTTTGAAATTGCTGATTATATCTTGCGCCAGATAAAAGGGCTTGGTAGATTTACAGTGTAAATACTTCCCAGCCCCGTTCGTAGCGGGGCTTTCTTTTTTCTGATATGTCATTATTCGCTCCCCAGCCGGGCAAGGTCTGCCCGCAATTCGCCGACATTCCATCCAGAAATTCTAGGCCCCAACTTTTTGGGCGAGGGAATAAGTCCTTGTTTCACCCGTCTCCACAATGTTGCTCCAGAGCAAGCATATAATGCCTCAACGACTGGCTGACGCACATGCGCTGAATCGGGAAGGTTATCAAAATTATTTAGTGTTTCTTGCTGCTTTAATTTTCTTTGCTGCCTCATAGTGCCTCCTTTTATGACGAGAAGCGTTATGAGGGTATTTGCCTATGAATCGCGGCGAACAGAAATAATGGGAAAATAGAAAAAATAAGAAAGTTTCCTATTTGCTTTCCGATTTCGGCCAATCTTCGTTAATAAGAGAGCATTTTCCATGTTCGCCAGGCTGCCTTCTCAAATCCAATGGAATATCCGCTTGTGTTTTATACCAAGACTTTGGAAGAACTTTGCCTTTTCTTTTCAAAATACGATCCATGAGTTCGTGCAATTCCTGACGGCCCAGTTTATCGCCCCGTGAACGACATTCTGCATACACTACATTGGCTGCTGCCGTTACTTCGCTTCCGCTAGATACTTTCATAAGCATGTTTGCAGAAAAATCCTCCGGCTTACTGCTTATCGCTATAATTCTCTGAACTGACTTATGCTCAAATAATAAATCTTGTGAAGGATTCTGAACGTCAAAGACATCTGCACTGTCATTTCCAAGCCAATACGAACGCACAACATCCTCAAGACCATCCGCCCCCAATCTGGCGGCTTTTATTTTCCCAGTGCAAAGTGCATCACGCAGAAATTTCTGTACCTGCTCTACTTTATGACGGGCAGAGTTATACTGGCTGTTTTCTGGAACTATAAAGCTGGCCTCCTCCAGCCATCCATCAATCGCATCTTCCTTGGTTTTTGCACCGTTATATTTTCCAACGCGATGAAGATAGAGCCAAGCATCTTGCCAAACACCTGAATTATCGCCCGACATGCTTGGCGGCTGCCGAATACCTTCCTTTATAAAGTCGTTCGAGAACGCATCAGCAATTAAATCTGCTGTGTTCTTCAAATCAAGGGCATGAGAAACCTGCAAACATTTCGGAGGATTGGCAAGAACGTCAAGTTCTCTTCCAGACCATTCCTTGAATTTATATGCTCCGGCTAAATCCAATAACTCCAGCACTGAGATATATCCTGGCGGACGCCATTTTTCTTTCAAAAGCGCTTGTTTTACCTGCGCCTGAGTTGGATTCTTTTCAAAGGCTTTCCTTACAAGATCAGGGATGTCATCCCCGCCATGCTTATTTTTTGATTTAACTTTTGCCCGTTTTTTTGCTTCCACAGCAAGCGACTCAGCATCCATCGCCGCAATAAGCGTTTTTATTTTCGTCAAATACACCTCCGTCAGGTGTCCGTATAAATTTTACGCGGAAAGCGGGTACGGTTCCCGCTGTTCGGCTGGCCTGCCTATCCGCGTAAACTGATTATGCTCTTTTTCTGTTGCTTTGATCCAGCATGATAACCTTGGAATCTTTATCAGCCATCCATAAATCCAGCATATCCGCCCATTGCTGCATCATCTTTTTACGATCTTCCAGATGGTCGGCATGGTTATATGTCCGGCGCACAGCGTTCGGCTCGACGTGGGCAAGCTGGCGTTCGATCCAGTCACCGTTGAATCCCATTCCATTCAAAAGAGTGCTACCAGTCGTGCGGGTCGCATGAGGGCTATAACGCTTTGACCAGCCCATGTTTTTTAAGGCTTGGCGTAAAGCATTGTCCGTCATGTGTGTATCGCGTTTATCCCGGTGAGGAAAAACAAATGATCGATGACCTGTAAACTCCTTCATCCCTTTTAAGACTTCCAAAGCCTGCCGAGGCAAAGGAACATCATGTTTTTTACGTCCTTTCATTTCCGGGGCGGGTATGCTCCATATCGCTTCATTAAGATCGATTTCATCCCAACGAGCGCCGACAATCTCGTTCGGACGGCACAGCGTCAACCACATAAGTTTGAAGGCTGAAACGACCTGAAAATTGCGCTCATATCCGACTAGATCGCGTAAAAACTCTCCGATTTCTTCTTTTTTCAGGGGCCGTTTGTGCTGGGTTTTATTTGGCGGCAGCGCCTTACGGACAGGATATACAGGGTTTGCTTCTGCCATAAGATTGGCAATAGCAAAATCAAAAATACCTGACATAGTCCGCTGTGCTTCATCTTTAACAGAAGAGCCATTCTTATCATTAGCCTTGGTAAGAACATCCAGAATTTGTATGGATTTAATCTGTCCAACAGGTAAATTTCCTATAAGAGGAAACACAACCCGCTCCAGCATATCTAACCGCCGCTTCTTGGTGATTTCCTCCCAGTCTCTCAGGGCGATCCACTTCCTGCCCATGATTTCAAAGGTATTGGCGAACTCGTTTTCCCGCTTGATCCGGTCAAGTTGGCGATTGTGCGCCGGATTGATCCCCTGCTTGACCAGCGCTCGCGCCCTGTTCCTTTCCTGGCGAGCCTCGGCTAGGGTAAAATTTCCGCCAGCGCGTCTGGCTTGGGCCTGCTCCTCTGTCTCTTTCTTCCCAGAAACATTTTTTGCATATTCTCCAATCGCAAACATGCTTTCCTTGCATTTACCTTCATGGACATATTCAAAGCGATACCTCCATGCCTTTACCCCATTCGGCTTTACCTCCAGATAAAGCCCCTTGCCGTCTTTAAGCCTGTATAGGCTTTCCTGGGCTTTGGCGTTTTTACATTCAATTTCTGTGAGCATATTTGCCTCCTGCCTTCTATACCCGGTTTTGAAACCGGGTATTTTTACGTTGTACCCGGTTCTATACCCGG
Source organism: Alphaproteobacteria bacterium (assembly GCA_052387095.1). Lineage (GTDB taxonomy): Bacteria > Pseudomonadota > Alphaproteobacteria > Micavibrionales > Micavibrionaceae > JBQTJN01. Next base: position 9,915 of record JBQTJN010000011.1, on the reverse strand, counting down.
TTTTCTATGAGATGACAGGATAGAGGATGATTCCCAAAAAGACAAATAATCTTTGAAAATCAGATACTTTTTGGCGTTATGAGACTTTATGAAATTCCCTGAAATGACAGAAACGGTTTAGACGTTAAAGCGAAAAAGGATGACATCTCCGTCTTTAACAACATATTCCTTGCCTTCCTGGCGCATTTTACCGGTCTCCTTCGCGCCCTGCTCGCCGAGCGTGACGTAATCATCGTAGGCAATGGTTTCGGCGCGTATAAAGCCTTTTTCAAAATCGGTATGGATGACGCCGGCGGCCTCAGGCGCCTTGGCGCCGATACGAATGGTCCAGGCACGCGCTTCTTTCGGGCCGACGGTGAAATAGGTTTGCAGTCCCAGCAGTTTATTGCCGGCGCGGATGATGCGGTTGAGGCCCGGCTCGGTCAGGCCGATGGTTTCAAGAAATTCCTTCCGCTCTGTTTCGCTTTCCAACTGGGCGATTTCGGATTCGATTGCTGCGCAGATGATCACGCTCTCCGTACCCTGCGCTCTTGCCAGCGCGTCTACTTTTTTCGTCCATTCATTGCCTTTTTCAGCGTCACTTTCCATGACATTGCAGCCAAAGAGAACAGGCTTGGAGGTTAAAAGCTGCATAATTTTCATCCAGCCCACTTCGTCTTCATTGGCGGGCTTGACGATGCGCGCCGGCTGACCGGCTTCGAGCGCGGCTTTGATGCGCGCCATGAAATCATGCTGGGCCTTGAGATTTTTATCGCCGGACTTGGCTTTCTTGCCGATCGTATCAACCTGCTTCTCCAGGCTTTCAAGATCGGCGAGCATTAATTCTGTCTCGATGATCTCCGAATCGCGAATCGGGTCGATCGACCCCTCCACATGCACCACATCGGCATCGTCGAAGCAGCGCAGCACGTGAATGATGGCATCGGTCTGGCGGATATTGGCGAGAAACTGGTTGCCAAGCCCCTCCCCCTTGCTCGCGCCCTTGACGAGACCTGCGATATCGACAAATTCCAGTTGCGAGGGCACAATCTTGGCCGAGCCGCCCTTGGCCGCGATTTTATCGAGGCGTTCATCGGGCACGGCAACGCGGCCGACATTGGGCTCGATCGTGCAGAAGGGAAAATTGGCAGCCTGCGCAGCGGCGGTCGCCGTCAGCGCGTTGAACAATGTCGATTTCCCGACATTTGGAAGACCTACGATCCCGCAATTAAAGCCCATAATTTATCCTTCCAGAATTTTCTTTTCGTAGTTTTTCGGATCATCCAGCAAAAGCCCGGCCTGAGCCGCCAGTTTCTCAACCAGCCTGTCTTTCTGCGGCACCTCATCCTTCGAATAATTGCCGAGCACGTAATCACTGACATCGCCGTGCTCCGGCCTTCCGACGCCGATGCGCACGCGCCAGAAATCCGGCGTACCCAGATGTTGCTGGATGGATTTCAGGCCGTTATGCCCCGCATTGCCGCCACCTTGCTTGACCCGTACATCGCCGGGGGCAATATCGATCTCGTCGTGAAAGACAAAAATGCGCTCCGGCGGAATTTTATAGAACTTCGCCGCCGGTGCGACGCTTTCGCCCGAGAGATTCATATAGGTCTGGGGTTTCAGAAACAGAATCCTATTCCCGCCTATCGAGCCTTCGGCCACGAGGCCCTGGAATTTCTTGCGGAAATCCGGCGCGCCGGATTTCTCTCGCATCACATCCATGACCATGAAGCCGACATTATGACGGTTGCAGGCATGTTCAGTGCCCGGATTGCCGAGACCGACAAACATCCACATGGATTCACCCGTATGCTGGCGTTTAAAAAGATTGAAGAACGGCAGGCCGGACATGGCTTAACCTTTCTTCTTGTCTCCCTCGGGCTTTTTATCGCTTTCAGCTTTTTTGTCGCCTGCAGCCGGAGCAGCGCCTTCAGCGCCTTCTGCCGGAGCAGCACTTTCAACGCCTTCAGCAGCTGGATTGGTGATTTCTTCTTCCACGTAAGCTTTCGGCTCCTGCAGGGTCGCAATGGTGAAATCACGCTCCTTGATGGTCGGCGATGAGCCTTGTGGAAGAATGGCGTGGCTGATCTTCACCGCATCGCCCGTTTCCATACCGGTCAGGTCGACCTCGATGAATTCAGGAATATCTATCGCGGAGCAAAACAGTTCAATTTCGTGACGCACGACGTTCAGAACAGCTTTCTCTTTCAGGCCAGGGGACTTGTCTTCGTTGATGAAGTGAACCGGGACGTCAATCTTGATTTTCGTTTTGGCGTTGACGCGCAGGAAATCAACGTGCTCGACCCGGTCTTTGACAGGGTGCAGCTGGATGTCACGGGCAAGCACCAGGTGCTTTTCACCGCCGACATCGAGATCGCACAAGTGGGTGAACATCAGGCCTTTATTGTACTCCAGGTTAACGGGGATGGAGGGCAGGCTGATTTTCACAGATTCCTTACCGTCGCCGTAAACGACTCCGGGAATCTTATCTTCGCGACGCAGAGCACGGGCAACCCCTTTACCGGCCAGCTCTCTTTTTGCCGCTTTTAAAGCGTAGTTCTTAGACATAGTTCATTCCTTTTCAAAAATTGGCCCGGCCTCCAGGGGTGCCGGTACCGTTTGGATGGCGTAGATAACCCGGAAAGCGGGGGATTTTCAAGGAAATAACGAAATGCTTTAAGAGATTTACAGCATAAGAATAATATAGGAATATTTTCCTTGACAAAAGCCGCGCGATTTACTAAAATCTGAGCGGGCGGTTTGCAACAGCGTCATCGCGAGCGAACGCAAAGCAAACCCGCGGACAGACTGTTAAGGAGACATAATGAGCGAGGAAAAACCAGAAAGAAAAAAATTCCGGAACGAACTGAAGGAGACTAAAGGAATTACAGAAAAAACAATAGCTTATTCAAAAATATTTTACCTGAACAGGGCCGAAATAGAACGTTCTTCGCTGGTGCGGCGAATGGCTTCGCCCATCAGGGGCGCAATGGTCAGTTGCTCGATATTGCTGGAAACCCGCACCGCCTGGGTGGCCGGGATAGAATCCGTAATCACCAGCTTCTTGAGATCAGACGCCGCCACGCGCGCCACCGCATCGCCTGATAGAACCCCGTGTACGCAATAAGCGCAAACTTCCCTGGCGCCGCTTTTGACCAGCGCGGTTGCGGCATTACAGAGCGTGCCGCCACTATCGACGATATCATCAACAAGAATGCAGACTTTGCCTTTCACTTCGCCTATGACATGCATCACCTCGGAATGGCCAGCCTGTTCGCGGCGCTTGTCGATGATTGCGAGATCGGCGTTCAACCGCTTGGCAAAGGCGCGCGCGCGGACAACGCCGCCGACATCCGGTGAGACAATGCAAAGTTCCTGCCCCTTATATTGCTTTTCGATATGCGGGATGAAGATAGGCGCGGCAATCAAATTATCAACGGGGATATCAAAGAAACCCTGGATCTGGCCGGCATGCAGCTCCATCGACAAAACGCGGTCAGCCCCGGCGGAAGTTATTAAATTCGCGACAAGTTTGGCGGTGATCGGTGTACGGCCGCCGGTTTTTCTGTCTTGCCGCGCATAACCGTAATAAGGATTCACAACTGTAATACGCCGCGCCGAGCCGCGCTTGAGCGCGTCAATATCGATGAGCATTTCCATGAGATTGTCGTTGGTTGGATAGCAGGTCGACTGGATGAAGAATACGTCGGAGCCGCGGATGTTCTCCATAATCTCGACGAAGACCTCCATGTCGGAGAAGCGCTTGATGCTGGCTTGCGTCAGGGGAATATTCAGATAGGCGGAAATGGCTTCAGCCAAGGGTCGGTTGGAATTTCCGGCAATCAGTTTCATGCGCGCGCGATCCCTTTAAAGTGCTGATATGCCCGCACTATTAAGGGAAAAAGCATCCAAAAGCAACTATTTTAACGCCACGCAATAACCGAGACCTGCCGCCCGTAATCAGGCTCGTTATTATGGGTGGCACGGCGATAGCTGAAGAAATCCGCCTCGTTCGCGTAGGTATCGGCATCGGTCATGTATACATGAATCAGCCCGGCCGCCTGAAGGCGCACGGCGCAATAACCGGGGAGGTCGAACATATAATGCCCTGAGTTGCGAGATTCTTTGAAAAACCGCTCATTGAGAGGGTCCTGATTGAGGAAGTGACCGACGAACTCCATGGAGACCTCGTAGGAGCACCTGCCGATACAAGGGCCGATGCAGGCGGACACCTGGTGCGGACGGATGCCGTAATCGGAAAAAGCTTCCACTGTATTTTCAAGTACCCCATTCAGTGCACCCTTCCAGCCGGCATGGGCGGCGGCAATAATTTTTTCGGCCGTGAAAAGAACCGGCGCGCAATCCGCCGACAAAATGCCGAGCCCGATGCCGGGACGATCGGTAATCATGGCGTCCGCCTGCGGGCGGTATTCCGCCGGCCATGGTTTTTCAACGCGGATGCATTCGTGACCATGCACCTGGTAGAGCGAGAGAAGATTACTGGCTTCGATGCCGAGCGCTTCAGCCACGCGCGCGCGGTTCTGTATGAGGGCACCTGCGACGTCGTTCGATCCCTGCCCGCAATTGAGGTCTTTATAAAGCCCCGCGCTGACACCGCCCCTGCGCCCGAAAAACCCGTGCCGGACCGCACCATGCGTAAACCCCTCCACCTGGATGCGGGGCGGGTCAAAATCCTGCAGGATTGATGTTTTTTCCACAGCTGAGTCCTATAACTTTAAAAAGCGTGCCCATTTGATCTGAATCAACCAAGCGTTTCAATGAATTTTCGATATCGGCTTTCTGCGCGGGCGCTTGGGCGAATAATTGCGCGGCGCGCGCCTCGATGCCGTTGGCTTTAAGAAAATTCCCTTGCGTCACCGGCCCACTGATTTTTATTTTTCTCTCATGGATGTTTTTAACCAGCGCCTCGAAATCAACGTGACTCGTGAGATCAGCATAGCCGATATGTTCGAGTACATTCACAGATTTATGTTTGTGAACGGCTTGGAATGTATCGCCGGTGCCGGAATACAGCGCACCGTAATCAATGAACAGGGCGGCGCCAGTTGTCTTTTCCAGCAGCGCGCAAAGATTTTCGACAAAAGAGACGCGCGCCGAGCTGCTCTCAATAATCTCGCCGGTCGAGAGGGGCGAAAATTCGAAGCGGTTGCTCTCATCCACTGTGATAAAACGCTCCTGCCAGCCTTCCCCGGTCTGCACATATTGCTGCACGGGTAGCGCATCGAGGAATTCGTTGGCGATCAGGATCAGTGGCGCATCCTGAGGCAGAGTATCGAGCCGCGCGTGCCATTGAACTTTATAAGGGGGCAACGCCTCTTTCTGTTTTTCCTTGAGCGCCGGGCTGATTTCGATGAGGTGAATTTTACAGGCCTCGTGAAAGCCGGGCACATTTTTAGTGCTTCGCATCAGGTCGGCCATCAGCGTACCACGGCCCGGGCCGCATTCGACGAGATTGAAATTTTCGGATGAACCCAGTTGCATCCAGATATCCGCTGTCCACGCACCGATGATCTCGCCAAACATCTGTGAAATTTCGGGTGCGGTTGTAAAATCTCCCTCGCGCCCGAATGGATCCTGTTTCATGTAATAGCCGTGCTGCGGATGGGCAAGGCCGAGCGCCATGAACTGGGCGACCGAAAGAGGCCCCTGCCCGCGGATCATCTCGATCAGAATGCGCTCAAGCGGGTTCTGCATGGACTTTAGGCCCTTTTTTTAATGCATATATAATAACGCAGAGACCAAAAAGTGCCATCGGCAAGCTGAGGAGCTGCCCCATCGATATATGACCGATGATAAAGCCGAGTTGTGCGTCCGGTTCACGGAAGAGTTCAACGAAACTGCGGAAACCTGCATAGCAGATCAGGAAAATACCGGAGACGATGCCCGGGTACTCGCGGATTTTTTTATTATGCATAGCTACGCATAAAATCAGGAACAGCAGCAGACCTTCGGTGAGGGATTCATAAATCTGGCTGGGATGGCGCGGCAGCTCTCCGCCGCGCGGAAATGTTACCGCCCACGGGACATCACTGGCGCGGCCGAATAATTCGCCGTTGATGAAATTCGTGATGCGGCCGAAGAACACACCGATCGGCGCCGCCGCGCTGGCGAGATCGCACATTTTCAGGAGCGGCACTTTTTTATAGAGCGAAAAGAAAATCAGCGCGAGAATGACACCGACGACCCCGCCGTGAAAAGCCATGCCGCCATGCCAGATCTGCAGCACCTGCTCCGGATTCTGCAAATAAAACGGGAACTGGTAGAACAAAACATAACCAAGGCGCCCGCCGAGCAGGACGCCAAGAATCGCCCAGGTGAGAAAATCATCCACATCCTCCCTGTTCGGGTGTGGCGTCATATAAAGCCGGGCAAGATACAGCGCATAGCCCCAACCCAGCAGGAAACCGGCGAGATAAGCCAGCGCATACCAGCGAATCACGAGCGGGCCGACGGCCAGCGCGACGGGATCAATATCCGGAAAAGGAAGCGCCATTTTTGCTCCACAAAGTTATCAACATTTCTATGCACTGTAAGCTTGTGGAAATCATCGGTCAATCGCCGGACTCTGCTTGAAATGACAGGAGTCGCGCGTTACACACGAGCTTCATACAAAAATTTAAACAGGCTTAAGGCCCTCATGCAAAATAAAGACACATTGCTGGACGATCTCGCCAAGATGGCAGGCGGCACGATGAGCGTGCTGAGCGGCCTGACCAAACAGGTGCAGCAGGAAATCCGCATGCGCGTCGATGAGATGGCGCAGAAAATGGATCTCGTGCCGCGCGAGGATTTCGAACGCGTCGAGGCGCTCGTTGTCAAGCAGCGCGAGGAGCTGAATGCGCTCAAGGCGAGAATTGATAAATTGGACGGTAAAAAACCGGCCCCCAAAAAAGCAGCAAAGAAATAGTCATGGACACAGACACGGAATTTTTTACTGAAACGCCGAACCCGCTCGACAGCGTCGAAGAGATGATGGCGTCCAACAACTGGATATTCAGCCGCATGGACAATGACGAACTGGTCGTGCAGGTGTCGGGAAAAAGCTGCGAATACCGCCTGTTTTTCATCTGGCAGGCGCATCTGAATGCCGTGGAGTTCTGCTGCCAGTACGACCTGAATATCACGAGCCATGCGGCGGAAGTGTCAGTTGCCTTACGCAACGTCAATGAAAATATTTGGATGGGGCATTTCGACATCCCGTACGATACGGGCATGCCGGTGTTCCGTCACACCTGTCTATTCCGCGGCGTAAGCCGCAGCGCGGAGTCCGATCACATCGAAGACATTGTTGATGTCGCCCTGACACAGTGCGAGCGTTACTATCCGTTATTCAGTTTCCTGGCACAGTCAAATTTCATGGACACGCAGAGCCTGTCGCTCGTGCTGATGGAAACGGCCGGGGAATCCTGACATGACCTGCCATATCGCCCTGCTGGGTTGCGGGAATATGGGCGGCGCGTTGCTGCAGGGATGGCTGGGCGGCGGTATTGATGCCGATTTCACAGTGATTGAACCGCACGGCCTGCCGGAAAAATTTCACCATTCCCGCATTACACATATACAGAACGTTGATGAAAGCGTGCGCGGCGCAGATGTCGTTTTGCTGGCGGTGAAGCCGCAAATCCTGAAGGACGCCTGTGCGCCATTGCGGAACAAGGTTAAAAAGGACGCGCTGATCATATCGATTGCTGCCGGGCAATCGCTCAACTCCCTTGAATCTCTTTTTCCGGCGGGTCAGCCCGTGGTCCGGGTTATGCCGAACACGCCTGCCGCGATCGGCAAAGGAACCAGCGGCTTGATCGGAAATAAATATGCGAACGATGAACACCGCGCATGGGCCGAGCAGTTAATGCGCTGCGCCGGTGCGGTTGAATGGGTTCCGGATGAAAAAATTTTCAACGCCATCACCGCCCTCTCAGCCAACGGCCCAGCTTACGTGTTTTACCTGATCGAGGTTTTGAGCGAAGCCGCGAAAAAAGCGGGACTTGATCAAGCGCTTGCGGAGCGGATGGCACGGCAAACCGTGATTGGCGCGGCGGCGCTGGCGGAAAAAAATGCCGAAACCGATGTGCAGACATTGCGGAAAAATGTCACCAGCCCCGGTGGCACAACGGAAGCCGCGCTTAAAATCCTGATGAATGGCGAGATGCAAAAGCTGTTCGATGCGGCCATTGCCGCCGGCGCGAAACGCGGGGAAGAGCTCAATCAGTAATTACTTTTTGCCTGTGCCGAGACCGCTATCCTTCGCCAGTTTACTGCGTTGCTTGGCGTAGTTCGGCGCCACCATCGGGTAATCGGAAGGCAGACCCCAGCGCTGGCGGTATTCTTCCGGTGACATCTTATAGGCAGTCTTCAAGTGCCGCTTGAGCATCTTAAGTTTCTTGCCATCCTCGAGGCAGACAATGTAATCCGGCATCACGGATTTTTTGATCGGCACCGCCGGCTGTGGCCGGTCGCCGGAGGCGTTGCCGCCGTCCGCATTCACATTGGTGAGAGTTCTATAAATCTGTTCTATCAGCGCCGGGATGTCAGCGGCCTGCACCGTGTTGTTGGAGAGATGCGCGGAGACGATCTCCGTCGTGAAAGCGAGCAGATCTTCGCGGGCGGGTGTTTCGGCCATGACGTTGTCCTTTTTGATTACTTGGATAATATAGCAGAATTATTGAATAAATGTATATTTTTACTTAAGATCCAAGTATTCGCTGCTTTTTTTTGGACTGGCTGGTATCGGCGCCGCGCAGGTAAACCGGCGCGAGATCTTCCTTAAAGAGCCCGGATTTCCCGCCTGCCAGCGCCTGCGCCAGCAAACCGCAATCGGGCAGATCAAAAGCGGGATCCGATTTTTGAAAGCCGTGACTGCCATTGCCGATTGTAGATGTGTAATGCCCGCCCGCGAGAATAGCGGCAACCTCATCCCGCGAAAGCGGTGCGGCTTCGGATACAAAGTTTGCCTCCGCGTCAAACCCTTGAAAATAAAAATCGTCGCGCTTGGTGTCGATGATCACCGCGAAAGAATCTTTCGTGCTATCCCGGTAACTGAGCGCCAGCGCCTGCAATGTCGTAATGCCGAACACAGGTATGTCGAGCGCAAGACCGAAGTTCTTAGCCGCGCTCAAACCGATGCGCATGCCGGTGAAAGCCCCCGGCCCTGTCGTCACAACAATCGTATCGAGTTTTTTGAAGTCGCCGGCAACCTCCTGCACCAAGGGGATCAATGCCTCCGACTGACCCGTTTCCATGGCGCGGGAGAGCATGGTCTTTTTATCGCCCGCCCGTTCATAAAGACCGGCGCCGCACCCATTGAGCGACGTATCAATGGCCAGAACGGTTGCAAAGCCCACCATTTACAGGATTTCGCTGTCTTCGTCGAAATTAAAACGCGGGCTGTGCGGATGCAGTTTGCTTTCATCGCCGTAGCCGAGGCTGCAGGTGAAATTCACCTCGACCTTCGTGCCGGAGAAAAATTCTTCCTTCATAGTTTTTGCGTTGATGCCCGACATCGGCCCGCAATCAAGACCCAGCGAGCGCGCCGCCAGGATCAGGTACGCGCCCTGCAACGTGCCGTTGCGAAAAGCCGTGTCCTTGATTTTTTCCTCCTTGCCGACAAACCAGCTGCGCGCATCGGTGTGCGGGAACAGTTTAGGCAGGTATTCGTAGAATTCAAGATCGTAGCCGATGATCACCGTCACCGGCGCCTGCATGGTTTTTTCGACATTGCCTTTATAAAGATGCGGCTTGAGACGTTCCTTTGCCGCTTTCGATTTCACGAAGACGAATCGCGCCGGGCAGCAATTGGCGCTGGTCGGTCCCCATTTCGACAAGTCGTGCAATTGATGCAGTAGCGCGTCATCCACATCCTTGTCCTGCCAGCCATTATGGGTGCGGGCTTTACGAAACAGGGTGTCTTGGGCT
>JBQTJN010000010.1:0-16116 GCA_052387095.1 Alphaproteobacteria bacterium | reverse complement strand
GGCTGCGCCGGAGGGACGCCAGGCATTCATTCAGGTGCTCGCGGTAGCGCGCGCGCGTCACCGCCGGCGCCTCGGATGCGCCGACGAGGATTTTGATCTTAATGAGAAGCGCCGCTGTGAATTCTTCCAGTCCCGCACCTGTCTTTGCGGAAACTCTAACAATGTTATGCCCGCGCGAAGCAACGCCAAGGGGGTTGTTCGCTTTTAAAGGAGAGCAAACAAACCTGCGGTTTGCTTTGCAGCGGGCATTCGGACCTCCGCCTTCGCGGGGGTGACGATCTATTTTATTGAATAGAAGAATACTATTTTCATCAGCGAGTGCCCATGTCGCGGCGTCAAATTTTTCACCGGCATCGAACAGCAGGATTTTAATGTCCGCATCGCGGGCACGGATGAGCGCACGGCGCATGCCTTCATTCTCGATTCCGGCATGCCCGCCGCCGGAGAGATTTTCCGGGCGCAGGCCCGCCGTATCGGCAATAATAACGGGGTAGCCGCCAAGATCGAGATGCGCCTCGATGACGTCGCGCGTCGTGCCCGCCAGCTCGGAAACGATGGAAATATCGCGCTGGGCAAGGGCGTTGACGAGGCTGGATTTGCCGGCATTGGGTGCGCCGATGACGGCAATTTGTATACCGTCCCGCAGGCGCTCGCCGCGGCGGTTATCGGCGAGATGCTCCGTAATTTCTTCAATCAAACGCTCAATATCAGGCATCAGGGACGGCAAAATTCCGGCGGGAAGATCTTCGTCCGGGAATTCGATATCCGCCTCGAGATGCGCGAGCATGATTTTGAGGTCCCCGGTCCACGACGCGTAAAGCCGCGACAGCGAGCCCTCCATCTGCGCCAGCGCCTGCGCCTTCTGCAGCTGCGTTTCCGCGTTGATGAGATCGGCGAGGCCTTCCGCTTCGGTCAGGTCAATCTTGCCGTTGTCAAAGGCGCGGCGCGTGAATTCACCGGCCTCCGCCATGCGGTGATTTTTCTGACTGGCTAAAGCATTCAGCAACGAATCCACAACCGCGCGGCCACCATGCACATGGTATTCGACAATATCTTCGCCGGTGAAACTGGCTGGGTTTTTGAAGGTCAGAATCAGCGCGCGGTCAATGATTTCCAGGCCCGCACGCAAATTCGCCAGTGTCGCCATGCGCGGGGTAAATTTCTTCCCGGTGAAGGCATACAGGCTTTTAAACGCATCTTCGCCCGACACGCGGATCACGGCAACGCCGGAACGACCCATAGGCGTCGCGGGGGCAAAGATTGTCCCAGTCATTTTTTTATCTTCATTTTTTTATCTTCATTTTTTATTCTGCTGCTTTTCGGCGCCCGGGTTATTGGCGCCCATCTGGTCCCAGAACATTTTCTGCACCTGGCCCCAGCCCTGGATGGTTGCGGGCAGCCAGGTCTTGAGCATGGTTTCGGGATCGAGGCTGCGGATATTGTCACGAAGGCGCTCCTCCAGCTCCTTCATCAGCGCGTCCTGCATGGGGACGACGTCGGGCAGGCCCATGAATGTACGGGCCTCTTCCGGCGTGCATTCAATATCGAACTTCACCTTCATGTTTGACCTTTCCTGTGAGAACGCTAACTTAGGCAAAAATCGCCCCCGGAGCAACAATTGGAGCAAGACCATGAGTGAAATCACGATTCCAGCGTCAGATGGCTGGTCTTTCCTGGCCTATGTGGCAATCCCCGCGAAAACCCCGGCCCCGGTCGTCATCCTGATCCATGAGATTTTCGGGGTGAACGGCGAGATGCAAGAAAAATGCAATCACATGGCTGGCCTCGGCTATGTCGCGGTGGCGCCCGACCTGTTCTGGCGCATCGAACCTGGCATCAGTCTTGTTGATTCGCGGGACGAAGAGCTGCAGCGCGCATTCGAACTCTTCGGCTTATTCGATGTCGAAAAGGGAATAGAAGATCTCAAATCCACGCTCGCCTTTATGAAGACGCATGAAACATCGAACGGCAAGATCGGGTGCATGGGGTATTGTCTTGGCGGCAAACTCGCTTACATGATGGCCTGCCGCTCAGATGTCGATGTATCCGTCGGCTATTACGGCGTTTCAATCGAGACCATGCTGGATGAGGCCAGAAACATCAAAAAACCCTTGCTTTTACACATCGCGGAAGAGGATCAGTTTGTCCCGAAAGATGCGCAAGGCGCAATAAAATCCGGACTTGCCGCAAATAAAAACGTGACGATGTATTCCTACCCGAACGCCGAACACGCCTTCGCCCGCGGCAGCGGCATGCACTATGATGAAAAGGCCGCGACGACCGCAAACGCGCGCACGCAAAAATTCTTAAGCGAACATCTGAAATAAAAAAATGCCGTTCTTCAAAGTCCGGGGGTTGGACACGAAGAACGGCGAGCGACGCGAGGGACACTAAAAAAATCTAGAAATTACCGGCACGCGCCAGGCTGCGAGCCTGGCCCAGCGCTTCCTCCTTCCGGCATTGGCGGTAGGCCGCAATGGCATGCGCCGAAAGGGGTGGCGCGGCAATCACGTGTGGGGTATTGAGCGGTGATAATTCAGCGCGCATCGGCGAAGACCCCACCCGCTCGAGCGGCCCGGAGACAGTGCGCAGACCGAGCGCGAGGCTGAGCGCAGCCGCCTTGCCGGCCGGGTTTTCAGCCACTGCCTCCCCACCACCTGGTCTAACCTGTTCCAGCGCGGCCGCAAGATAGGCCTGGCAGGGGTCTGATGCCGCGCGCGGAGAAAGCTCGGAGGCGTACGACACGGCCTGTATGACGGCCGGTACGGGCGGGAAAGAGACATGCCTGGTCGCCGCTGTAACGGGCCCGGCACAAAGCACACAGGCACAGCAGGCCGCCGTACGCGCCCGGCGTACGCTCAAACGAAAAAGCTGGTTGTTCATCGATCCTATCCGTTTTTTATAGTTTTTTAGCCGGCTGCGAAAACCAGCCCCTTCTTATATTGCAACACGGAATAGATATTATGGCAAATATTTTCGTTTCGAATTTAAACATAATTTAACGAAAAAACTCTATAATTTACTGATTATGAATATTTAACAAAACATTAAAAAAATAAACTATGGTTTTAAAATATCAATTTAACAAAGCTGTCGATGAAAGTCGTCTCGAAACCAATCAGCGCCTGGACCAGCAGGATTATATTGGGATCAAAAGACCCGGCCAAGACTGGAAGGAATATATCGTTAATTTCGATTATATCGCCCGCACCGGCGATGTTCATCACTACGACCCCGGAACGGAGCCTGCCAGCTACCAGATAGACTTCACCAAACAGGATTCATTTACGGCAACCTTGAATGAAATAAACAGGCAGGTGAAAGAGAGAATAAATGACCCGAATGATACGGAGCTTCAGACGCTTCTTAAAAAAACCTACTGGGGAAAGGAAGACCGCGAAATCTGGGAAGAGCGCGTCAGTAAAATCGTTGCGCAAGTGATTGACGACATGCCCGGCTTAGAAGGCTACCGCACGAAAAACAGCGATACGGTAAGAAGAGACCCTTCCCTGAATACGCTCTCGGCCGACATAGATGCCAGGAAGAAAAATCCGAACGCGCCATATACGATCGAATTCGATTGCGAAGCCCTATCGGTCATCAAAGGACTTGCCATGCAAAATGCCGATAAGGAAACCCTGCCGCGCCTCGACAATACGGATGATGAGGCCAATAAATATAATTATAAACGCGCCGCCAATTATTTTTACGTGTGCGGCGCCGTAAGCTGGCATAGGAAAGATAAGCCCGGCGGACATGCTTTTATATTTTCATCCGCGACCGGCAACATGATCGAAGGGACATGGGACCCTTCCAAAAACGACGATAGTCCCTATGTCCGGTCAAAAAACAAATATACGCTTCGCGATCTTGTGGCGGACGGCAGGGATTTTGTGGGAATAAACGATAGTGTTTACGGCAGGCACCAAAAAAGAAAATCGCACAATAAAGTCAGAGACGAAGCCGAAAGTACAAAAGACAACGCGAAATTTTTTACGCGAGCGGAAATTCAAGAGCAAATTGAAATCCTAAAAAAGATAAACTTAAATGTCAAAATCCTGGATAGTGAGGATAACCCAGACAAAAAAGACCATTGCATCATAGCTGCAACTGTAAAAATCGGTGATAAATATAAAACGGTATTGCTTCAAAAACGAAATATCGGGATGCCCAATGAAAGCTATGAGGTGGCGGGAACTGATGAAAGAGAAATCCGCCCCGGCAAATCGGATCAGTTTGAAATTTATAACGATAAATACGCGTCAGAGCGATATTCTATAAAAATTTCCAATGACAGCGCGGATTTCAGGATGAGTTTGCTGCGGCAGGATACGGCAACAATCAACTCTTCCCAGGAAATCATCGCGTCCACGGGCCAGAGTCTGGACAATAACCATGCCACCAATAGAAGCCTGAAAACGCAAACAGCCAAGCCCGGGCTCTAAAACCATTTGAAATTTTTCAATTAACGGAGCGAAGGCACCCGCGCAAATAGGCGGCCCGGCGCGCCGGGCCACGCGGTCATACCGTTGCTGAAATCATGGCTCAGATCGACATTTTTCCAGCTCCTGAACGGGTTATCCTGCGCCACAGACGGCAGGGATATAAAGAGCAAAACTCCCGGCAATATTACACAGCGAATAATCCGGCCGTATGTCACTTGCATCTCCTACTGATTCATACTCGTGAAGAACTCGTCGTTGGTTTTGGTGGTCTTCAGCTTGTCGATCAGGAATTCGACAGCATCGACGGTTCCCATCGGGTTGAGAATGCGGCGAAGCACCCACATTTTCTGCAGCGTGTCTTTATCAACCAGCAATTCTTCTTTCCGTGTGCCGGATTTCTGAATGTCGATGGCCGGGAAGACGCGTTTGTCGGCGATCTTGCGGTCGAGAACGATCTCGGAATTGCCTGTACCTTTGAATTCTTCGAAAATAACCTCGTCCATGCGTGAACCCGTATCGATAAGGGCTGTCGCGATGATCGTCAGCGATCCGCCTTGTTCGATGTTACGCGCGGCACCAAAAAAACGCTACGGGCGCTGGAGAGCGTTGGCATCAACGCCGCCGGTGAGGACCTTGCCGGAACTCGGCACGACCGTGTTATAGGCGCGCGCGAGGCGCGTGATGGAATCGAGGAGAATAATAACGTCGCGCTTGTGCTCGACCAGGCGCTTGGCTTTTTCCATGACCATCTCGGCCACCTGTACGTGACGGGAGGCCGGCTCGTCGAACGTGGAGGACACGACTTCACCGCGTACGGAACGCGCCATATCGGTAACCTCTTCAGGCCGTTCGTCGATCAGCAGGACGATCAGGTACGCTTCCGGGTGGTTCAGCGAGATCGAATGCGCGATATTTTGCAGCATGACGGTTTTACCCGTACGCGGCGGCGCCACAATCAGGGCCCGCTGGCCGAAACCAAGCGGCGAGGTGAGCTCGATAACCCGCTGTACGTTGGATTTCTTGTTCGTGGGATCGTCGATCTCCAGCTTTATTTTCCGCTCGGGGTAGAGCGGCGTGAGGTTGTCGAAATTGATGCGGTGGCGCAGCTTGTCCGGCGTTTCGCCGTTAATCGAGCCGACCTTGAGCAACGCGAAATAACGCTCGGAATCTTTCGGGGCGCGGATCTCGCCTTCGACCGTGTCACCCGTACGCAGGCCGAAGCGGCGTACCTGTGAAGGAGATACATAGATATCATCCGGGCCTGGCAGGTAATTTTCTTCAGGGGAGCGCAGGAAGCCAAACCCGTCCTGGAGAACCTCGAGTACGCCGACACCCGAGATCGGCACGCTCTGTTCCGCCAGCTGCTTGAGGATGGCAAACATCATGTCCTGCTTGCGCATCGTGTTGCAGTTCTCGATCGCGAGCTCTTCGGCAAATGCCAGCAGTTCGGCGGGAGAGCGTGATTTTAATTCCTGTAAATTCATGGGGAGACTCGTAGGTGGGATGTGAAAAATGTATCTTTGTGGAAATATCTTGTCCGGAAAGTCTGGAAAGCCGGGTCTAAAACCCTGAATTTCCAAAATCATGCCGCTCCGGGCAGCTTAAAATCATAGTCCTAAATTTTATGGATTTATTGCTAGGGACGCCTCAGATATATCGAAACCTGTCTTATGCGTCAAGCAGGTTTCGAAGAGATTTTCATTACAACATATTACATATTATTTGAAAGAAGTTCCACGATATCATTACAGACCCCGACAGCGCGAACTAGGGCGTGTCGTCAATCAAGGCTGAGGATTCACAACGGCTTAGAGTTATGATTCACTGTTCATAGGCCCTGGGAGGGGCTTTGAATGGTGCGACGATATGCATTACGTGACGACCAATGGGAACGGATCAAGGGTTTATTGCCGGGCCGTGAAGACACGGCGGGCGCAACCGCGCAGGATAACCGGCTGTTTGTCGAAGCGGTTCTTTACCGGTATCGGACGAGTGTCCCATGGGCGGGATTTACCGGAACGGTTTGGCGACTGGAAGAACATTCACCGCCGCCACCGGCGCTGGGCCGAAAGTGGTGTCTGGGGCTCCGTTTTCAAACATCTGGCGCAGGAGGCCGATAACGAATATGCGATGATAGATTCTACAATCGTCAGGGCGCATCAACATTGCGCCGGAGCGAGGCGGGATAAAAAAGGGATTCAAATGAAGCGATTGGGCGCAGCAACGGCGGACTGACCACCAAAATCCACGCCGTGTGTGATGCTCTGGGCAATCCCACGGACTTTTACCTCACGCCGGGACAGGCGCATGATCTGCACGGAGCTGATGTTTTTCTGCCGGAGATGAAGGCGCAAACGCTGATTGCGGACAAGGCTTATTTATGATGCGGATGAACGGGTAATCGAACCACTGCGCAAAGCAGGGAAAACCGTTGTTATCCCGCCAAAATCAAACAGAAAAAACAAACGCTATTATGATGAGGAATTATATAAAGACCGCCACCTAATCGAGAAATTCTTCCTAATCGAGAACTTCTTCGCCAAACTCAAGCAATACCGGGCTATCGCCACACGATACGATAAACGCTCCTCTACATTCCTCTCTGCTGTCTATATGGCCGCTTCGATTATATGACTCAATTGACGACACGCCCTAATTTAATTTTTTATGTATATGTGAATTTACAGAACTAGCTTCAATTTGTCAAGAATTATCTATAAAGGTTTAACGACAACCAAAATAACAATCGCGATGAGCAGAACCGTAGGTATCTCATTGATAATTCTATAGAATTTAGCGCTACGCGTATTTTCGTCGCGGGCGAATTTTTTCACGCACCCCGCGAAAAACCCGTGGGCTCCGGCCATCAGGAACACCAGCCCCAGCTTGGCATGCATCCAGGGCTCGGACATGAGGGTCGGATTGGCAGCAAGCATCAGCGCGCCGAACAGGAACGCCGCCAGCATCGCCGGGGTCATAATGAATTTAAACAGGCGCCGCTCCATGATCTTGAAGGTCTTGGACAGCTCTGAGCCCTTGGCAGCCGTGCTGTGATAGACGAATAGGCGCGGCAGGTACAGCATCCCGGCCATCCAGGCGATCACCGCAATGATGTGGAGGGCTTTCAGCCAGCTATAATAAATCATAAGAAAATTCATGCCCCGATCCAACGCGATTGAACACAAGCTGGCAATGAAAAAGCGCCAAATTTGACATAGAGCGACAAAACGATATAGGAATTAAGTATGGCTACATTCATTCAAGATGCAGTCGGTCAGACATACGACGAAGGGCATATCCTCGTCGCTGAAGCTGGAGCTGTGGAAAACACCAAGAAATATTTCTCAATCCTTACCGACGATTTCAGAAACGTTGTTATTTTAAAACATGAAGGCTGCGCCGCCGAAGCGGCCACCCAACTGAAAAATCTCGAAGACGAACTTGGTCAAGAGTCTCTGATTATTCCGCTCCTCATAAAGCCGCGAAAAAATAAATCGGTGATCGACATTGTGGCAACTATGCCGGAAAAAGATTTTTGCGGCGACCTTGGGGCTTGCTACAAAAACGCACCGCTCAATTATGTGCGTCAGGAAGTGCTGGATGCGATGCATCTCACAGAAGACTGTGGCGACTACAACAGGGAAGTTATTTTGAAAATCGGTACCGGTGTTTTAGCGCCAGGCTGGCACCCAGATTTTGCAATCTGGCAAACGGACGGCGAAAAAACCGTCCTCACCACTGATAGGGTTACATTCACGCGGAACATGACATTTACGAGCGGCGAGACCATGACAACTGCGTTCGCCTTCGAAAAAGGTTCAAATTTTTTCTATCAAAAAGTGCAAGATCGGGCAAAATGCAGAGGAGAGCCTGAAACAGTCCTTATGTGCGGTTTCAATGCTCTTTGCGGTTTTAGCGGACTAAAAATACACACGGGTCCTTATCGCGAAGATACAAAGGAATCAATAGTCCGACCAGCTATTACAATTGAATGTTACTCAAAGAAAAAACAGAATTTTTCCTGGGAATATTCAGCGTAATAATTACGACGCTTGCAGGCAGCAGCGTTTGAAAACATCGGGACATAGGCGTCGGTGTTCGCCGCTAGCTATGCCGGATGTGCGCGAACGCACCACCTCGGCCAGCCCGCCAATGAAATCCGGATGCGTTGATACCGTCGGCACGCGGTAGAAGCCGTGCAGCCCCATCTCTTCGGCCTTTCCACGGTATTCGATCTCGATCTCGACCAGCGTCTCCACGTGTTCCTGCGTAAAGGCGTGCGGATAGATGATCACGGATTTGCCGTCTTTGACGGCCTGGTGTAGCGCCTCTTCCGTGGAGGGGCCGATCCATTTTTTGGGCCCAACGCGGCTCTGGTAACAGATGCGCCAGTCGAGATCCGAAATATTCAGTGCATCGGCGATTTTGCGCGCGCCTTCTTCGCACTGCCACTGATAGGGATCGCCATCTGCGATCACGCTCTCCGGCAATCCATGCGCGGAAAATAAAATGCGCAGGTTCTTATGGCCGCCCGTTCGCGCCTGTTCATACACGGCACGGATATTATCCACCGACGCTTTTACAAACCCGTCATTGAAAGGGTAGCAACAGATCGCAGATGTCGGCTTTTCAAGATTGATTTTCGCACACGCCTTTTTCCACGCACCGAAAGACGAGCGCGTCGTGGTTGTCGAGAATTGCGGGTAGAGCGGCAGCAGAACAATCTCATCCGCGCACCAGTCCCTCACCGCGCGCACCACTTCATCTGCCACCGGGTGCCAGTAGCGCATGCATACGAAAACTCTGTAATTTGCGGAGCCGGACGCATTTAATGCGGTTTCAAGCGCACTGGCCTGTTCTCCTGAATTCTCCAGCAGCGGCGATTTACCGCCGAGAAACCCATAGCTGGTTCCGGCCTCTTTTTGCGAACGCCTTCGCGCAATCAGGAAAGCGATAATATTACGAAAGGGGCGGGGCAACCGGATGATGTTGGGATCGGTGAAAAAATTATAAAGGAAAGGACGGATGGATTCTTTTGAATGCGGGCCGCCAAGATTGAACAGAATGACGGCCACGTTGCTCAAGTGCGGAAATCCTTCACACGCCGGATCATGCGCTCAACATTTTCAACCGGCGTATTTTTATCTATCCCGTGGCCGAGATTGAAAATAAACGGGCCGCCGGACAGACCCCGCAAAACCCTATCCACCCCCGTATCCAGGGCTACGCCGCCCTCCAGAAGCAAATTTGGATCGAGATTGCCCTGCACCGGCATAAGCTTCTGCAGCGCCCTGGCTCGGTCCATACCGACGGCGGGATCGAGGCCGAGCGCGTCAATGCCGGCACTGTCCGCATAGGTTTCGTAATGAAATCCGGCCCCGCGTGGAAAGCCGACAATTTTCACATCAGGATGTTTCACGTGAATCTTATCCGTAATTTTTTTCGTCGGTTTTATGACCCATTTTTTGAATTGTTCTGCATCGAGCAGACCGGCCCAGCTGTCGAATAATTGTAAAACTTCCGCGCCGGCCTCAAGTTGTTTTAAAAGATAATCGATCGTGGCATCCGTAACGGCCGTTATGATCTTTTCAAACAAAACAGGGTTTTCCTGCATCATGAGTTTTGCAGCCGAAAAATCCTTCGAGCCCCTGCCCTCGATCATGTAGGCCGCAACCGTCCAGGGGCTTCCGGCAAAACCGATCAGCGCGGTCTCTTCAAAACCTTCGCGCTGCAAAGCACTGCGCACATTTTTCAGCGTCTGGTAAATCGGATTTAAGGATTCTGAAAAACGCGTGTAATCCAGTTTTTCAAAATCCGATTCAAGTCGTATCGGATTCAAGATTGGGCCTTCCCCTTCAGAAAATTCAAGGCTTTGCCCCAGTGCCATCGGCACCACGAGAATATCCGAAAACAAAATCGCAGCGTCCATGCCGAAGCGGCGCACAGGCTGCATCGTCACGTCGCAGGCTGCAACCGGATCTATCACCAGTTCCAAGAACCCGCCTTTCCGCGCCCGCAACTCACGATACTCTGGCAAATATCGTCCCGCCTGACGCATAAACCAAAACGGTACCACCGAAGATTTTTTCCCCGCCAGTACCTCCATGAACAATTTCGTTCCATCTGCCGTTGTTTGAATATCTGCACGCGTCAAAATTTTTCTTTCCCGATTCGATTCAAAGTCTGCCCGGATACTAAATAAATAAAAGAATTATAAAAGAGCTTTTATTGTTGTAGGTCCTGTGAGTCCCGGGGGTATCATTTCATCCCGCTTTTATTCACATGTACTAAAACAGAAGAACAAAGCGGTGTTCTCTGGATTCGCTTACCCAGAAAAATTTCATCCCAAAAAGGCTTTTCCCGGTTTTCAACAAGGGGGTAATTCTTGTTCGCTTGCAGGCACAAAAACGGGTCTTTTTCCTCCCCAGATTCATACAGGGCCTTAACCCGATTCACGCACAGATCTATTCGCAGAATCATTTCTGTGTTATTTATAGAGCAGATTTGAAAACTCCGTAAGACTCACATGTATAAAGAAGCCTTCGAAAAACTGGAACTTGCCGATGTGGCGACTATCCTGGACCAGGTTGCTCCGCTGCTGAGCGGCGTCCAGTTCGATCCAATCGAAACCACAATTATGGGCGTGAACGTGCCTTTTTATAAAAATTTCCGTTTCCTTGATATTGCCGATCATACGCATATGCCTTCTTCGCACCGCTATGTCCTGCATAGTCCGCAAAAAAGCGTCGTTCTCGATTTTACGAACGGACCTATTTACGCTTTGAATGAAAGCATTCCTATTGAACTGAACTATGACAGCGTCCGCGATTATGTGCGCTTCTTCTTTACCTATGTGCGTGGCCGTCACGGGCGCTTTCTCATCGTTGAAAATATTGACGACATCAACTGGAAGGAAGATCCGCCCCCCGCCTCGCGCCGCACTATCAGCAAGATGATCATTCCCGTCACGCTCAAGACCGTCGATCCGGACGGCACCTTCCAGCTCGAGGCAACCATGCTCTTTAAAGACTGCCTTTTCCGCGGCGATATCACCGTCACCCCCGCCGGGCTGGTGACTCTTGAAAACGAGCAGCTTTTGGTCGAAGACCTACCCGTGGTTGACGATATTCTCGGGCAATAGCCTAAAATCCTCCTGATTATTCAGAATATGTTAAATATTTGTAAAAAAAGCGCGTTTCTTTGCCAAAACTCTATGTTTTTTTGCCGTGTGGCAATAAAGCCTTAACCACTGCCCCCGCATAATAGACCTATGAGAGTCGGAAAACGCCCCGTTTTTGAGGGGTTTGATTCGGGTCTCAAGGGAAAAATAAAAAATTCGGTTGGGGGACTATGAGTGAATCTTTCGAACAAATTCCAGGCATGAATAAGGGACGCGCGCACACGTGCCGTGTTGCCTACACACTGAACAATGCGCAACCCGTTCTGTGTTCCATCATCAGCGATCAGCCCGTCTTCTATATGGACAACGAAGAAGTCTCCGACGATATGAACGCCGAAGATGCGCTTCATGAACTTGATAATCTGCGCATGCTCGAAAGTGAGATCCGCAATCTTCAGCGCGAGATCCAGTCGCTGCAACGCATCGCTGCTGACAATGCCAAGGCGCCGGATATGCGCCTTGCGGAAATTCTCGCCGATAAAAATACAATGACCGGCGTCGAAATAAACAAGGACGAGCATACGGACATATCGGCGCTGTTCGCCGCGCTGGAAAACAGCCGCATGGCAAAATTCTATCTCGAATTCGCTGCACAGCACAGCACGCAAATCGTTTTCTGCACCCAGATTCCGGGCGCATCTTACGAAAGAAAAGCCGGGAAAATTCTCGTCAATCCGTCACTGGTTTTCCCGGAACAGGTTATCCTGCTCGGTCGCGAACTTCGCCGTCACTGGCAGCACAGAAACGGTGCGCTCATTCACCCGCTGATGTTCCACCCGGATCACGCGATCCTGGTCAACCGTTTGCAGGCCGCCGATCTGGCCGCCTCCATGGTGCGCATCGCCTGGGAATTACAGCTTTCCGGTGATAAAACCGCCTGGCACTATATAGAGAATTCCGCGATGGCCGATCTGGGACGCTCTTTCGCGCGCGAAGCCTACCTGGATTTCAGAACGCTCAATAACGGCATGGCCGCCGCCGCCGTTGTCGAAACCTGGTTTTTATCGGAACGCTGCCGCACGCAAGACAAAATCCTGATCCGCCAGATGCTGGCCGATTACAAGGGCTATGTGTTCAATGTGCAATTATCTTCGCAGGTGGTGACTCCGGCTTTGATCTCGGCCTTGGGATGCATGCCCTACGGCAATAATTATCTCGCCAAACATGCCCAGACGATCTTGGGCGACCCCGTTTTTACGGAAATAAGGGACCGCTCCAACGCCAATTTCCTGTGGTTCATCAAATTTGAGCAATCTTATAAGGAAACGGAAGCAACCCTACAGCAGAAATTTGAATCAAGTGCTCGCGGTAAGGGCCAGGGATTGCAAACCCACCTAAATAACAGTACTAATAGTGGCTTCCAACCGGAAACTTCTCCCGCCCTGTCCCATGCCCCCAGAACAGCCGCCGCAAAAACCGCAGAAATCATATGTTTCGCAAGTAAGCTCCGCGAAAATGATCAGCAGTATAAATCAGTGGATAACTCGGGCAAAACAGGGCCCGGCGGCAAGGAAAGACGCTTACGACGCGTTAGACTTAAACGGCGAGCCTCAGCACAGATCGTTGCCTTCTCCCGCAAGTCTGCGGACTGACGCTGAAGTTCTGACCCCCTCCTTCCCGGGCGGAATAAACGACATGGTTTCTTTCAGCAGTTATTCACTCCAGCCTACTGTCTATACAAGCGGCACATTGCCCGCCTCCCGCCATGGCATAGACCTGCCCAAACTTCATGATGACAATGGCCGCTGGCCACTCGCTGTTCTCCTTGAAATTCTCGACCGTGAAAGCCCGGACGAAAATACGGGGAGCAACAGCCGCAACCTTTTCCTCGAATTTCTCGAAGTGATCGGTGACAGTACGCTCGCTTTGCGCATGTTGGACGAAGCGTCCGATTACGGCTGGGGCGTCGCGCTCGAAGATCTCGGCGGCGGCGATCTTTATGTCGATGTGCCGGGTAAAACCATTCTCCTCGATAATTACGGACTCAAGCATCCGGCGCTGGGGCGCTCCGCCTATTTCGTAAATAACATGCTGCTCTCCTTTACCCGTGCTTTGCGCGAAATATGGCAGGACCGGCGTTACGGCGCGTTCGGCGAATATACGGCGGAATCGGTTTTATTACTGGAGCGCGTGCGCGCCGCCGACAATCAGGTCGTGACCATCATGGCCTGCTGGGAACTGAAAAATACCGGTTATGATGTGCTGTGGCGCCATATGCTCGGCTTGCCCGAGGGGCATCTCTGCGAGACCTATGCAAACATGCTGCTCAAGGATCCGCTCGCCATCCGCAACGGTAACGCCGCCGCCATGGCCTTCCATGACTGGTTCAATGAGCCGGGGCGCATCGCCGCCTGCGATCACGGCGTGCTCGAGGCGCTCGATGCGATGCTGGACGAACATCCGGGCGCATCTTTTGGTACGAAAAAAGCCGGCCGCACCTGCATCGAAAAAATATCCTGCCTGCCGGATAAAACCGCGTACCTGCAGGGGATCGGCAATAACATTCTCGGTGATCCAAAATTCTTCGGCATGAGCGACCCGATCAACCAGGCCCATTTCATGCAGCTGGTCCGCGACGCCGCGCTGACCTATGTAGAGAACGTGGCTTTCCGCGATGCCGGCCTTGCGCGGCGCATATTCCCCGAAGATTAAGCCTTCCTAAGGCCGCCCAATAATGGCATCTTTGCCGGTATGAGCGAAGACAATCCGTACCCGGAAAAACCAGCCCCGCGCGCCTTTCACCTGCATCTCGTGTCGGATGCAACCGGCACAACCCTGCTGGGCCTTGCACGCGCCTGCCTGTCGCAGTTCGACGCCGTCGAGCCGATGCAGAAATTCTGGCCGCTGGTGCGTACGCAAAGACAGCTCGAACGCGTCATCTCCGAAATCGAGCTTAAACCCGGCCCTGTCATTTTCACGCTCGTCGATGAAAAAATGCGCAGGCGCCTGCAGGAGCGCTGCGATGAGCTTGGTGTGCCGTGTGTCGCGGTGCTTGACCCGATCATCCGCAGCCTTTCATCTTATTTAGGATTGCATGCGCGTGGCGTGCCGGGCCTGCAGCACATCATGGATGATGCCTATTTCCGCCGTGTCGCTGCCATCGATTTCGCCATGCGTCATGATGACGGTAAAAAACTCGATGATCTGCGCGAAGCCGATGTCATTCTCGTCGGCGTTTCGCGCACCTCGAAAACCCCGACCAGTATTTTCCTGGCTCGCCGCGGTATCAAGGTTGCGAACATTCCGCTCGTGCCGGGGGTTACCGTGCCGGAAGAGAAATTCAAGCTGGAAAAGCCCATGTATGTAGGCCTGACAGCAGAGCCTGATCGCCTTCTCCATATCCGCCGCAACCGTTTAAGGGCCGATCATCACGACGGAAAAACGCTGGATAAAAATGAATATCTCGCCGAAGACAAGATCGAGGAAGAAGTACGCAATGCCCGTAAATTGTTCTCGAAATATGGCTGGCCCGTGATCGACGTGACGAAACGCTCGGTCGAGGAAGTCGCCGCCGAAATTATTTCTCTCTACGCCAGCACGCATGAAGATTATGGCGCCGCATAAATCGCTTATCCTGGCATCAGCCAGCCTTGCCCGCAAACAGATGCTGGAAAGAGCCGGTCTGTCGTTCGAGATTTCCCCGGCGCATATCGATGAGGATCGCCTGACGGAAGAGTTGCTGGCGCAGAAAATGCCGGCGAGGAAAATTGCCGAAAATCTCGCCCAGCAAAAAGCCAAACTGGTCTGCGGCAAAAATTACGAGGCGCTGGTTATCGGCACCGACTCTGTGCTGGAATGTGAAGGCGCGCTGATCGGCAAAGCAACAAGCGCGGACGATGCCAAAGAAAAACTGCGTGGATTGCGGGGTAAAACCCATAAGCTCATCTCTGCCGCCTGTGTTGTCTGGGACTACCAGATTCTCTGGTCGCATGTTTCCACGGCCGAGCTGACCATGCATGATTTTGATGATAAATTCCTGGACGAGTACTGCGCGAAAGCCGGCGACGCGCTGACACAATCCGTCGGCGCCTATCATCTCGAAGCCATGGGCAGCTGGCTGTTTGAGTCCGTGAAAGGCGATTATTTTACGATTTTAGGTTTACCGTTGCTGCCGTTGCTGCAATATTTACGTGAACATCAGGACATTCATCCATGAGCCGGGATTTTATAAAAGCTGCCATTATCGGCCACCCCGTCAGCCACAGCAAATCGCCGCTGATTCATAATTACTGGCTGAAAAAATACGGTCTTAACGGAATTTACGAAGCCATTGATGTAACGCCCGATGAATTGCCCGCACTTTTGCACCGGATGGCCCGTGAGAATTATGCCGGTTTCAATGTGACATTGCCGCATAAGCTGGCGGTCATGCATCTCTGCGACGGTGTTGATGCGCTGGCAAAATCGATCGGTGCGCTTAATCTGGTCACGCTGGAAGACGGGCGACTGATGGGCAGCAACAGCGACGCATTCTGTTTTGTGTCGGCCATA
>JBQTJN010000009.1:0-41147 GCA_052387095.1 Alphaproteobacteria bacterium | reverse complement strand
TGTTGCCTTGTTGATATCCTCAATACTCTACGACAGCTTATCCCTCTCTTAAGAGCGCAACTACCAGCATAGGAGGTAGCTGAATACAATAGCGCAAGCGAATAGGCTGCGCCGTTCATTGGACGGTTTGAAACTCCCCGGCTACCAGAGAAATCTGGTGGCCGTTTTCACAACAAAGGGGAGAAAAACCATGAAACATATTTTACCACTATTGTTTATCATTATCTTTTTAGCCGCTTGCGGCACGACTGGCCCAGTTAATTTATCAACACTGAATGAACCTGTTCCGGCTAACAAAGCCCGGATCGTTGTTACACGCAACAGCAGTCTGCTCTACCTTGTGGCAGCCGTGGATATCAGATCGAATGGCACAAAAATCGCCAGTCTCGGAATTGGCGGCTCTGTTGCACATGACATTCACGCCGGAGCGAATGTACTGGAAGTGTCAACGCCGACAGCGCCAGGGCAGTTCATCGTCAGATTCGATGCGAAACCGGGCCACACTTATCATTTCAAGGTTTCCCCCAGAAGCGGTCAGCTTCTTCTAGGATCAGCTTTCGGGTTGGCCGGGGATGCCGTCAACGCCTCCATCAGTGACACAAGCGGCTATTTCCAGCTTACTTTGGAAGGTGCTAACTAATGATCTGGCTGCTTATAATTTTGCAGACAATTTTAATCTGGATCGGCTGGTGGGTTTACCATTCTTATTTCACGCAGCCTAGGCACAATCATCCGCCTATATTCTGGAATCCTGCGATGAGAACTTTACTCATTTACGGGCCGTCGATAGGGATTGTCGCGATGGTCATAGCGGCCTTCGCTCTAACCAATCATCCCTGGCTGTTCCTCTTTTTTACTCTGATTTGGTGGGGTTACAGCGGGCATAAAAGAAAGAACGCCCTTTAGGAGGACTGATGCCTTGGGAGAACGTTGGAAGTGTCGATACGGGTGAAATGCCAGCCGATGAAGGCTGGATAATGTTCTGTCTAGGATTAGCCCAGAATTACATAAATTTTGCGTATGGCCCAGCACCGGGTGATAGCAAACTTGAGATCATGTCGCATGACCATGAACTTGGAAGTTATCCCTCGCTGGGCGTCTGGTACGATCTGGAAGAGCCCTGCAAATATATCCGTGCCTGCGAAGATGCACTGGACGCTTTTAACCAGCACATTTCATGGCTTGATCTGAAAGAATTTTGGGAAAATCAGACAAAGGAAGAAGATGAAGATTAACGAACTAAAAATCAGCCAACATATCTTTTAATGTATCTAGCAGCTTTCTGGATTCTGCATATTGCGCTCTCTTCACCTTTGTATCCCTGCCGTGAATAATGGGTCTGCCAGTGGATTTACCACCGTGCATCCGGCATCGTCCGTTTTTCATGGACGGGTTCCGGCATGAATTTCCAGTCGTTCGACAATATGCGCCACAGGCTGGATGAGATTTTAGAGCCTTCCTTGCCTCGTGCATGGGGTTTTTCGTTTTTCGGCCACACTCTCCTGTCATTTTTTATCAGCCCCCCTCCCTCTGGCATCGACAGAACCGTTAATGACAGCTTGCCCGCCGTTTTTTACTTCAACACGTTGAACGGTTATGACCTGTTCTCCTCGATTATGGATTTTATTAATCGTCATCAAAGCCTTCTGGCTAATATCCATTAGCCTTGAGGCAGTATTAATCAGGCGACACTTTTCAACCGGATCAGGGATGTTTCCAGCTTGAGCCATGAGATCAAGGCTCATTCTGTGAGCCACTGCCATTTGATGTGCGATCATTTGTTCTGCTGCGTTGGCTGCTCCAGTCGACTCAGCAACGTCCAACGCCATATTTAAGACGCCGTTTTGATGAATAAGTTCTAGGCGATCCAAACTCGCATCTGCATTGACCCGATTCACCTTTTCGTGAGGTGGGCAGACAATCAAGGGATTATTCTCATTCGTCTGAACAAATTCTCCGCCCACCCCTCTCATTGGGATTTCTGTCATAATTAAATAAGCATCTGCGGCTTCGTCCAGATCAGCCGCGATTTGCAAACTTGAATTGGAATCCGTTCTGTCATCAGCGTTCTCTATTACCTTCCTGGACGACAGTTTCATTGCCTGCGCCTCGGCAGTATCAGTTACGCTCATATCCGCAGGTATTTTTAGCATTTCAGTTTCTTAGCAAGATTTGTAAGATGTTCATTATCATCGAAGATGCTCATATTCTAATCGTGAGCATCTTGAGCATCTTCCAAATCAGGTAATCTCCACACCCAAGGGCCATTCTGACCATCTTTGTTTGGTTTAATGCCCAACTGATCTTTTGCCCTCCTTAATGTTGCATAGGAAATACCTGCCTCTTCTGCCTGCGCCCTCACCTGTTTGGCTGTGCGCCCAATAACACAAATATCTCGTAAAAAATCTTTTGCTTCCTCCAAAGCGTTTCGCCCCTCTGAATCACCATCACAGGTCAAAACATCATCAGCAGATTCCATTACCAAATCAGTTTCAAATACGATTTTGCTTGTATTAATACCTGTCGGTAAGGTTACGGATTCAATCGTAAAAGCAAATCCTGCTCTGTCATCACCAATGTTATTTTTGATCGGCAACAATAACCGGCGATCAGGTATATCTCGATCTTTTGCCACAACATAGGCGGCTCGCGAAGCCGCTACAAATGCGAGTGATCCGGTAACGCGCTGCAAAGCCTGCTTGGACTGACCTTTATTTAGGTGCGTGACCCCTATAATAGCAACCTTATGTTTTGCTGCCAGATCAGAAAGAGGGGAAAGTAAAGCACGAATATCCGCATTTTTATGACTGTCCGTTCCTCCCAGATAGGCACTGATTGGATCAATAACCACCAAAACTGCACCACCAATTTCCCTCAAAAATCTATCAAGGTTCTGAATATCTTGTTTGAGATCAAAGCTGCGTTCATAGTTTTCACCATCATTCCCGCAACTTTTGACCGCATTAACGACAAAAACTCTATCCAAATCTGCCCCGACAGCCTCCAATCTTGGCCTGATCGTATCAGAGGCATCATCTTCCGCAGACAAAAACACAACATTACCTTTTGGGGAGCGCGCCTTTTCTATGGGCCAACTTCTTCCGTTTGTTACGATACCAGCCATAAAGGCAGTAAGCTGCGACTTGCCAAGACCCGGATCGCCAGCAAGTATAGTGATCTTTCCTCTGGCAATCCGATTGCTCCAAAGCCATTTGATAGGCTCAGCTTTAATATCTGAAACACGACGATAAGAGATATTGCTTTCGGGCGGCTTTGCATTATCGATGATTTTTTTGACTTTATTCATGGATTTCTCCACGCAACAAGTCATTGAAATCTCCCGCACAAGGCGGAACAGCAAGATATGCGCCAATGCGGGCGGCAGCTTGGCGTGCTTTGGTGAGGCCGGGATTGCCTACGGTTGCGGCGTCATTGTCCGCGCACAATATGATTTTCATTTTTGGAAACTTGGCCCGTAATGCTTGCGCCACCGCCATAAGATTTCCCGCATCAAGCGCCATAGCCGCAGAAAGGCCCGTGGATTCATATATGCTGGCGGCAGTTGCGTATCCTTCTGCAATGCAGAGAGATTCCACAGGGCTTCCTATGAGGAAATAGCAGCCCTTTTTGCGTCCGCCAGATAAAAAACGCTTATTGCCGCTATTATCAATGAATTGCAGACTGTGAAGATTTCCGTCACCATCACACATCGGAATAACTAGCAACCTCTTGTGCAAGCGCAGACCGTGATTGCGGACACGCTTTTTTAGCAAATAAGGATGATTGTCAGGTGCAGGCAGCGCCGCTTTCCAGATCGTAAGTGCTTTGTCCTTGGCAGCACTGCGGCGAACTTGTTCTTCGGCCTCCCGAATTTTGTGAGCCTCAATTATACGCTGCCTATTTTTTTCGCGCCGGGCTGGGGTCAGATAACAATCAGCTTTTGCACACCATGCGCCTTTATCACCCGTCTTCCAGCTTCCAAAGCCGCCCGCAGGCACACCACTACCAAAAAGAACATACCAGCCGTTCTTTGATCCCGGCTTGTCACCCTTGACATAGAAGCGGTGAAGTCTTCCGTCCGCTATGATATTCTGTTCCATGGATAAACCTGCCGCTTCCAGTGCAGCTTTGAAATCCTCTTGCTGGGAAAATAAGGGGATGCTACCGTGAAGATGTTGATATTTCTTAGCCGCATGGTTCCCGCCAGCGGCTTTTTCTTTTTCAGGGATCATTTCTATGCCCCTAAATTAGAAGACGTTTTGTAGCTGGGGCAGCTATCAATGTACCGTTGCAAAGCTGAAAGGCGCGGTTTCGTAAGACGACCTATTTTCTTGACTGCGTTAGGGTCGGCTGCCGCAATTTCATTTACAATCTGCCAGTATTTTGTTTTGCCTATATTGCCAAGAAGATTACGGCCCTCTTCCTCGTCACATAGTTTGTCCTGCATTTTTCCTCCACAAAAAGACTTAGATGAACGCACCAGCGTCCAATGAATCCATTCAATGAAGAAAAGAGTTGCCTGTCACGTTGGAACACCCCCGCTTTTTTATGCGTTCGATCCAATACGATTATTGTAATAATATGTGGTCACGGTTTCTTTGCTTAAAGAGATGCCTATTCGCTCCAAACACCACATTAGAAAATGAAGGCCATCCCCATGCGGTTCGCCGCCTTCAATTCTTGATCTTACAATTTGGGGATCACCACCAAAAAACTCTTTATAAATTTCCGGTAACTTGCGTCCGATCATCCATTCTTCCGGCGTCATGCCGAACGATACCGCACTACGATAATAATCAGAATCCATGACAGCGCGATCACCTTGTATGACGTTCTGCATGTTTTCGGCAACCACCCTGAGAAAGTTAATGTCCCGTGCAATATCTTTTAGGCGATCAGTAAAAACCGGAAAGCCGAATGGATGTTCACGTTGTGCACGTTTTAATACCTTAGCGGGAATAGTCCATTTCTTGTTAGTAAAGCCCATGATCGACAAACCCCAATGTAAATTGTCTTTTCTCTTGGGCTTGCCTTCCTTTCTCTTAAAGTAAGAATAAAACGCCTTTTGTCCACTCCAGTTAATTTCAATTTCACCGTTCCTATCAACTCCAAGAATGTCACATAACTTTTTGGTGTGTTTGATGATTTTCACCAGATCATCCTTGAACGCCTTATCGAATTGTGGGGAACATCTCTCGCCACTGAGGATTTCATCCATCATTAAATCTCTGAATAAAACAGCTCTGTTAAGTTCTAAATACAGCTTTTCTGGATCAATATCTTTGCGATTGACGCGCTCCAAATATGCAGCCGTATCCGAGCGAGAAAAGTTTTGTATATGATATTCCGAATTGGCTTTTGTACGTTCTTTATTTGAAATTTTCTGTACTAATTTCTCCCACGCTTTGATTGGGATTGATGCTTTGGTCTTTGCTGTCATTAAACTAAGCGCTTTTTTTGAAATTGCCCTGAATAACTTTTCCCTTAGAGGCAACGGCATCTAAAAAATTCGCCCATTCCTGCATCATCTTCGTACGCTGGGACAGGTATTTTGTCCGATCATAGGCACGACGGGTGTTGTCGCCCTTGGCATGGGCAAGCTGGGTGTCGGGTATTTCATGCGGATAGCCAAGTTCTTCCATCAGGGTTGTCATGAACAGGCTGCGGAAACCATGGCCGGTCATGCGCCCGCCATATCCCAGCCGCTTGATACCCGCTAGAACGGTGTTGTTACTCATGGGATTCTTCGGGCGCGGTTGGCTGGGGAAAACCCACAGCGTGTTAAGGTGCGCGGCGTCTTCTTTCTGCTCCCTGAAAAGTGCGACGGCCTGCCGGGACAACGGTACAATGTGCGGATTGCCCATTTTCATCCGCTCGGCGGGGATTTCCCATACAGCTTTATCGAGGTCGATTTCGTCCCAAGTCGCCAGTATCAATTCACTAGTGCGGGTTGCGGTCAACATCAACAGCCGGATTCCCCGGCGTGTCTGCGGAAACAGGCGGGCGTCATTCTTTTCCAGCCTGCTCAGAAATTCGGGCATGTCCTTAATGCCTAGCGCCGCATAGTGTTTCGTCTTAGCCGTCGTCAGCGCCCCATCCAGGTCCCGTGATGGGTCGCGCTTGACCTTGCCAGTGGCAACGCCGTAACGAAAAATTTGCCCACAATACTGCTTTATCCGGCCTGCGTTATAATAGGCTCCCCTGACTTCGATCTTCCGCAGGGTGTCGAGCAGTTCCGGCGGGTCAATATCCGCTATAGGACGGGAACCGATATAAGGAAATATGTCTTTTTCCAGATAGCGCATGATTTTCGTGCCGGTTTTCGCTGTCCAGCGTTCAGCCTGTTTCCCGTGCCATTCACGGCCCACGGCCTCGAAGGTATTGGCAGCGTTCATGACCGCCAGCCGCTTAGTCTGTTTTTTGGCCGCAGAAGGGTCTATGCCGGAGATCACCAGCTTACGCGCTGCATCCCGCATCTCGCGGGCCTCTGCCAGCGTCACGAGGGGGAACACGCCCAGCGCCAACCGCTTTTCCTTGCCCATATGACGGTATTTAAGCCGCCAGTATTTTGAGCCGTTCGGCATGATTTCAAGATACATGCCGCCGGAATCGCTGATCCTGTAGGGTTTTTCAATGGGCTGAGCGTTTTTACAATCCTTGTATGTTAGAGGCATCTGGGGGCATCCATTTTTGTTGCTGGGGGCATGTGGCCTTAATTATGCCCCCAAATTTTGCGGCTGTAAACAGATATGAATGAGTTCACCTGCGTTCAGGATGCAGAAAAATCCGCTTGTTTCTGCGGTTTTTATGGTCATACATGAAGGGAGGCGAACCTAGATAAAATGAAAAATGGGGCGACTGACGGGGATCGAACCCGCGACAACTCGGACCACAACCGAGGGCTCTACCACTGAGCTACAGTCGCCATACCCTGTATAATAGCGGGGGCAGCGCGAATTGTCTTCTGTATATGTTTATGGTAGCTGTGGTCAAGATTTTAGTCAGCTTTGTCATCCCGGTGAAAGCCGGGATTGCGTGCCATTAATAACCATATCCCGGCTTTCGCCGGGATGACGCCAATGAGGAACCATGACTTCGGAAGCCCTGAAATTCAAGAAACCCGTCGATCTGATCAAATTCATCCGCGACCAGGGCGTCCAGTTCATCGACCTTAACTTCACCGACATACGCGGCAAGTGGCACCACACGGCGCAGCACCACACCGCCTTCGATGAAAAGATCATTGAGAACGGTTTGTTTTTTGACGGCTCCTCGATTGCCGGGTGGAAAGACATTCACCAGTCCGATATGAAAATCGTGCCGGATATTTCCAAAGTCTGCGCGGACCCCTTCTCTGCGCAGAAAACGATCAAGATTTTCTGCGACGTTTATGATCCGAACACGAACAAGCCGTATGAGCGCGACCCGCGTTATATCGCTAAAAGCGCGGAAGCCTATTTGAAAAGCTCCGGCATTGCCGATACCGCCTATTTCGGACCGGAAGCGGAATTCTTTGTTTTTGACAATGTGAAATACGCCGTTGAAATGAAGCGCATCGGTTTTGAAATCGACAGTGAAGAAGGCCCCTATAATTCGGCAAAGGATTATCCCGGCGGCAATTCCGGCCACCGTCCGCGCGTCAAAGGCGGGTATTTCCCGGATGCGCCCGTGGATTCTCTTTCCGACATTCGCGGCGAGATGGTTACCGTCATGCAGAGCATGGGTCTAGCGCCCGAAAAACATCACCACGAGGTTGCGCCGGCGCAATGCGAGATCGGCATCCAGTTTTCAACCCTGACTGATGCCGCTGATAACATCCAGATTTACAAGCATGTCGTGCATAATGTCGCGAATGCCTACGGGAAAAGCGCCACCTTCCTGCCAAAACCCCTGGTCGGTGATAACGGGTCCGGCATGCATGTGCACCAGTCGCTGTGGCGGGGCGGCAAGGCCGCGTTTTCGGGCGACAAATATGCAGGCCTTTCCGAGGCCGCGCTCTTTTATATAGGCGGCATCATTAAACATGCGAAAGCGCTGAATGCTTTCACCAATCCGACAACCAACAGCTACAAGCGTCTTGTGCCGGGCTATGAGGCCCCTGTCCTGCTGGCCTATTCGCAGAATAACCGCTCGGCCAGCTGCCGGATTCCGGCCGTATCATCGCCGAATGCCAAGCGTGTCGAGGTGCGTTTCCCGGATCCGCTGGCGAACCCGTATCTCGCTTTTGCGTCCATGATGATGGCGGGGCTTGACGGGATTCAAAATAAAATTTACCCCGGCGAAGCGATGGACAAGGATCTTTATCATCTGCCGTCAGAGGAGCTGCGCAAAATTCCAACCGTGTGCGGATCCTTGCGCGAAGCGCTGGACTCGCTGCGCCAAGATAATGAATTTCTGCTCAGGGGCGGCGTTTTCACGATGGATTTCATCGAGGCTTACATCAGATTGCGGATGGAAGAGGTTGAGTTGTATGAGACAACCGTGCACCCGATTGAGTACCAGATGTATTATTCCGGCTAAACAACCTAAACGAAACCCCGGCGAAAGCCGGGGTCCATACGCTCTATCCAATAGACCCCGTTTTAAAAACGGGGTTTCGCTAAAGTTTATTGAGTAGGCTTTAAACTTTTCAATATCAACCTGTAGGTCTCCGTATTCCGCGCCCAGATGAAATAATCCTTGCCGCGCGAGGGAGTTTCCATCGTAACCGCATACATATAATTGCCGCTCCGGAATAAGGTCACCCACACTTCGTAATCCAGCTGCGGATTGTTGGCATAGGATGCGCGGTAGGTTTCAAAAATCATTTTTTGAACCGATGGATCAAGCACAGGCTTTTCCTTTTTCTCAATCGGACCTTTCAGGACGATGCCGGCTGCATTCAGTTCATCTTTTGTTTTTTGCAGTTTCTGCGCCAGGTTGTCTTCCGGTGCCACCATATTCAACCTGACGCTGATCTTGCCATTCAGGGCACGGTTCTTGTTGTCGTATTCACCCGGCGCGCCGGCATTGAACAGATCGAGCCCCATCGATTCCACGGATTTTACACCGGCCACCCGCATTTCCCATGAGGCCGGGTATTCCATAGACGCAATATCGAGGAAACGGTGCGGGCGCATGGGTTCGACAGGCTCATCAACGCGGTTTTCGATGCGGAAAGATTCAATCACCTGCGCCTGCATCTTTTTGTGCGTCTCCCACAGTTCAAGCGGCATTTTAAACTGCGCCATCAGCACATATTTGCCATTCATCTCGATGACTGAACGGATAATGTAACTTTCATAACCTTCGACGCCGACATAGAGCGCCTCGGCGCGCGTCTTGCTGTGAATCTTCATGCCCTCGCTGCCGAACCCGTTGGCGATGAGATATTGAACAAACCATTGCTGTGCTGTCTGTGCGTATTCGAGCTTTACGCCCTGCACGATAAACGTGCTTTGCGCCTCAAGCGAGGGCGGGCTATAGAAGCGTACAAGATCGGTGGGAATTTTCTGCACCAGGGCGTCGCCCAGCGTTACGTCCTTCCCTTCCACCCAGCCCCTGGGCAGGCGGACGGAAAATGCCAGCGCCGCATCATTCAACGGCGCTTTCTCATAAAGGGCTGTGACTGCCTCGAATTCCGCCTTCGGCAGAAGTGCAATATTCGACAGGGGCTTGCTGTAGGTATGCAGTATTGACTGTGCCTCAGCCCCGGTCGTAAAAAACAGGACGGCGCTAAGCACTAATAGGAATCGGGACACGGTTATCATCGATCTGCACATAGGTGAATAATCCTTCCGTAACCTTGACATAGCCTTCGCCGTTGCGGCGATAGGCCCAGCTTTCTATTTTAATCGTAACAGATGTGCGCCCGGTCCTAAAGATTTTGGTATAGAAGGCCACGTCATCACCGATAAAAACCGGCTTGTGAAAACTCATGGCTTCAATGCCGACCGTGACAACGCGGTGATTAAGATGTTTAAAAGCATGTGCGCCGCCCGCTAAATCCATGTGTGCTAGAATCCAGCCGCCGAAAATGTCGCCGGAGGGATTGGCGTCCGCCGGCATGGCGATTAGACGGATGGTTGAATTCCGCCCCTTGAGCTCAGCGGGAGGTGCGGCAAAATCGGGATAAGGTTCGTTGCTGGACATAAAAAGTTTCCCTTGTATTGATTTCCGCCTACTATACCGCTAAAGCCTTTATGAAGTCAGTCCCCTTCCCTTATAATTGATTATACGATGTCCGACCTGTTTTCCTCCTCTGCCCCTAAAAAGAATGCCTCTTACGACGCCTCGGATATTGAGGTGCTGGAGGGGCTGGAACCCGTTCGCCGCCGCCCTGGTATGTATATCGGCGGGACGGACGACCGGGCGCTGCACCATCTAGCCGGAGAGATTCTCGACAATTCGATGGATGAGGCCGTGGCGGGTCATGCAGATACCATCGAGGTTGCGCTCGATGCGGATAATAATGTAACTATTAAAGACAATGGGCGCGGCATCCCGGTCGACAACCATCCCAAATATAAAAACAAGTCGGCGCTGGAAGTGATTATGACCACGCTGCATTCCGGCGGGAAATTTAACCAGAATGTCTACCAGACTTCCGGCGGCCTGCACGGCGTCGGGATTTCTGTGGTCAATGCACTCTCGGATTCCATGAGCGTCGAGGTCGCGCGTGATAAAAAGCTTTATCGCCAAACTTATTCGCGGGGAGCGCCGACATCAAAGCTGCAAAATATGGGCGCGGTTAATAACCGCCGCGGCTCATCGGTGACGTTTCACCCGGATCCAGATATTTTTGGCAAGCGCGCAAAATTCAAGCCGGCATGGCTGTACCAGATGGCGCGATCGAAAGCCTATCTTTATTCCGGCGTCAAAATCAAATGGAAGTGCGACGCCTCCCTCTTGGCGGGCGAAGGTAAAGTGCCGGAAGAAAATACATTTCATTTCCCGGATGGTTTGAAAGATTTCCTGACCGCGTCCCTGCATGGGCGCGAGACTGTGACGGGTCGGCCTTTCGCGGGGCGTGCCGATCTGCCGGAAAAACAGGGCTACGTGGAATTCGCGCTGGCCTGGCCGGATGATGGTGAAGGTTTCGCGCATTCCTACTGCAATACTATTCCCACACCGCAAGGTGGTACGCACGAGGCGGGTCTGCGCACCGCGCTGTCACGTTCATTGCGCGGTTATGGCGAGATGACCGGTAACAAGAAGACATCGGTTGTGACGGCGGAGGATATTTTCACCGGCGCCGCTGTAATTTTATCGCTTTTTATCAAGGACCCGCAATTCCAGGGCCAGACGAAGGAAAAACTGGCGAATGTCGAGGCCACGAAGCTGGTCGATATGGCTATCAAGGATCATTTCGATCACTGGCTGTCCAGCGATCCCACGGAAAGCACCAAGCTTCTGAATTTTATTATCGACCGCGCCGAGGACCGCCTTCGCCGCCGCGATGACAAGATGATGGCGCGTAAAACGGCGACACGCAAGCTGCGCCTGCCCGGCAAGCTGGCCGATTGCAGCAAGACGGACGCGGCAGGGACTGAACTCTTTATTGTCGAGGGCGATTCTGCGGGCGGCTCCGCCAAGCAGGGACGCAACCGCGAAACGCAGGCGATTTTGCCGCTGCGCGGTAAAATTCTCAACGTGGTGAGCGCAACAAATGACAAAATCCGCGCCAACCAGGAAATCCAGGATCTGATCCTTGCGATGGGGTGCGGTTCGGGCAAGGATTTCAAGCTGGAAAACCTGCGCTATGAGAAAATCATTGTTATGACCGACGCCGATGTCGATGGCGCGCACATTGCCTCCCTGCTCATTACGTTTTTTTATACGCAGATGAAGCCGCTGGTCGAAGGCGGGCATTTGTTTATGGCCCAGCCGCCGCTCTACCGTCTGGTGAGCGGCAATATCAGCGAATATGCGCAGGATGACGCGCATAAGGAAAAATTATTGAACACTACGTTCAAGGGGAAATCAAAGGTTGATATCAGCCGCTTCAAGGGTCTCGGCGAAATGCCGGCCGCGCAGCTCAAGGAAACGACGATGAACCCGAAATCGCGCACGCTGCTGCGCATCACACTGCCGCATCTTGAGGCACTGGGTTTGACGGCGGAGATGGATGATTTGACGGCGGCAGGGGCGGCACCCAATTCCACGGAAG
The DNA here is from genome assembly GCA_052387095.1 of Alphaproteobacteria bacterium. Lineage (GTDB taxonomy): Bacteria > Pseudomonadota > Alphaproteobacteria > Micavibrionales > Micavibrionaceae > JBQTJN01. The sequence continues at coordinate 28,999 of JBQTJN010000009.1, read as the reverse complement.
ATCTGGTCGAGCGTTTGATGGGCAAGAACGCCGAGCATCGTTTCAAATTTATCCAGGATAATGCCGCGTTCGCGGAAGATATCGATGTTTAACATTATTGCGTTAAATGCCCGGCCACATCGTTTGATTTAACGTCCTTATTCCAGTGTCCGGGACCAATGGTTTTACCTTCCAAAAGAAAAAGTTCAGGATTTTCAAGAAACGTTTTAAGCGTTTCAATAGCTGGCTTGTCTTTTTGAAGGATAGTCATTTTTTGCAATGAGAGAGCGATCGATTCCCGAACCTCCTTTAAATCAGAATCAAGTATTTTTTCATACTTTCTTAGAAATCCTGAAAATTTTCCTGACGCATTTCTTTTGTTTCTTTACGCATATAGCAATCAAAAGTTAGGCTTGGATCACCCTTAGGTTTATCAGGGAAATTCTTAAGCCTCTCATAAAGTTCCTCGAGCGTTTCAATTTTATTGTCATTATCGTAGTATCCGGATTCAACTTTGTTAACATGATGAATGAAAGCATTCACTTCGAAAACTATTTCACTGCTGCTGTGTATTTTTTCGCGAATATCCAGAAGCAGCGCGGCTGTTCTGATATAAGCCTCCATGCGTGGCGTATCGCCGTATTCCGCCAGTATTTCTTCAACTGTAACCATAAAGGTACAATGGCTTATATATCTGTTTTATGTCAATTTTAAAAGGATAAAATTGTTTTAAATCAATCCCTTAAGGTCTTGTCAAAAGCATAGGCCGCGGTGTGGAAAAAGCCGTCTGTGCGGGCGCAGTATAGACCGCTGGTGCCGGCGTCGCTGAAAACGGCGCGCCGAAATGGGCCCGGGCGGTGGCGCGCGCTTCTGCTTCCCTTTGCTCCTGCCGCAGCAGATAACGCGAACGCTCAAAGTCGCTGAGGTTTTTGAGGCCGATACGGAACAGGATTTCGGTGTCGCTCTCGCCCGAAGAATCATCGGTCAGGTTACGTTGTCCTGTAAGCGACCAGAACAGGCACTGCCCGAAATAATCAAGCCCGACAGCCGCCTGGCGGAGACCGGGGGTTCGGCCAAGATCCTGTGTCGCACTCGTCCGCACTTGCCATTCCGGCGTGAGGTAGTACCCCATCTCTGCGCGGATCTGTTCGCGGCTTTCATCGATGTCGGTGCCGCTCAGCGCTTTGGCAAAGAGATATTGTCCGCTGATGCCAAAACGGTCAAAGGTAGCGCCTGCATCAACTTCATGACGCTGCGATGAAAGATTGTTGCTATCCAACTGGAAGCGGTAATTGAGATCGTAAGTCTGCGTACGCGCGGTAACCTGCCCTACAACATCGGAAGAACGCTCATCCAGGCCCGAGCCTTCCGGAAACGGGTTGTCATCCTCATTCAGACGATAGCTCTGACCCAGGAAAATATCAGCTTGCGAGCCGTTGTAGTTATAGAGCCCGGTGAGAATCCCGGTCGTGACGCGCGATTGGTCCTCGACGCGGTCAAAACCCGGGAAGCGGTTGGGCTCGAAAAGATTGCTGGCGTCGATCTGGACGTCGCGGCTATCTTCGTTCGGGATTTTTTCGTTCACATCGATGTTCGGCGCGAGGGTGAGCGCGACGATCGGCTCAATGCGTGCCTGCATGGTTTCAAATTCCTTTGCGACGGGATAACCCGTCTGCACATGCATTTGCGGGAATATCCGCGCCTCCGTAGAGCTGTCATCCGCACCGGGGTTCATCATGGCAAAGGCGCGGTCGCGCGCATAATAAGAATCAGCGCGTAAATTAACGTTCACGTTTGTCAGGAAGCCGTAATCGGACACCATGCGTTTCTGATAACCTCCATCAAGACTGAGGCGGTTCACATCAGCGCCGGAGCCGCCCCGGCGCAGGCCCAGCGCAGAACCCGCTATGCTCCAGCGCCCACCAATGACAGGCACAGAGCCCGGCTCGCCGACAAAGCTTGTGATGATCTCCGGCAGGATTTGCGGCTGGTCTTCCTGGTTCTCGCGCACGCGCACGTCTTGAAAGGTCAAGATACGGCCGACTGTGTAATTGCGGCCGGAAAATCGCTCGGCGTAGAGATCGTTTTCGAGAACATCATCGCTGTCGATGTCGTACTGCCGCAAATATTGGTCGTCCGATGCCCATTGCACGTTAAGACCGCTGCGCCATTTATTATTAATGTCCCAGAGATTTTCAGAAAAAATATGGCCGCGCACCTCTTCGTCCTGGGTAATTCCAACGCCGTCCTCGCGGTCTTCACGTTCCGAATAAGTGATGCTGGCTTCGCTTTGGCTTTGAGCGTTGTCCCAGCGTCTGCGGTATTCGCCGCTGACCAGCGGCGCGGCTTCGGTCATGATTGTGACACCCATCGTCGCATCCCGGTCCGGCGCGATCGCCCAGTAATAGCGGCTGCCTATAAAAGCGCCCAGGGAACTGGCAAAGCCGGCCGTCGGCGACAGGAATCCGCTTTTTTGCAATATGGTTCCGTCGGGATGTGAGAAATACGGCGTGTAGAGAACCGGCACGCCCAGTACGTCGAACGTTGCATTTTTGTATTCAATTGTTTGTGCGGCCTGATCATGCTCTACTTCATCTGCCCTGATTTGCCAGACAGGTGCCTTTTCCGGGTCGGCTTTGCAGGGTTCGCATGGCGTATAGGATGCATCATACATCGTTGTTTTTACGCCGCCCTCGCGCTTGCCTTCTTCAGCTGTGAAACGGGAGCCATCGGCGAGTTCGGTTTTTAATCCTTCGACGAAACCATTCTTGAATTGATCATTCAACTCAACTTCTTCGGCGTAATGAATATCGCCGTTGACTTCATTGAGCACGACATGCCCCTGAGCGTGGGCCTGGTCTTTATTCACGTCATAAGTAATTTCATCGGCGTGCAGGATACGCCCCGCCTGCACCAGCATCACATTGCCGGATGCTGTAACAATATTCGTCTGGTCGTTATGCTCGAGCCTGTCGGCCTGCAGATCAACGGGCTCCCCCGATTTTACGGGCACTGACGAAGCGACTGCGGGCGGCGCGGCTTCCCGTGTCATCAAAGCGGGCGCTTGCTTTTCCACAGGCGGCGGTGAGGTTTTTTGCGAAGCGACTGGCGCGGTCAACATTTGCGCATGGACCGGCACGGGCACTGAAAGAAAACCGGCCAACATGATGCCGGATATAAATTTATGAAGGCTCGCTGGAACGGTATGCCGGCGCATGAAAAGAGACTTTAGGATCAAGACTTATAAATTATGACGATTCTGCGCTTGCAAAACAGCCGGAATGGAAGTGAAAAGCCCGAAGCCCCTAGCTTCAGCGCTAATGGCAAGGGCTTTGAACGATCAGGCCGGCTGTTTTGCCGCGCCCGGAAAGGGTTGAACAAGAAAAGGGCATCTGCATCGTTAAAGCCGCTTGCGTATAGGCTATGGCATGCGCTGCGCGACTTTGCCTTGCATCTGCCTTTTCCTTGTTCAACAGAATTCGTCATAATTTATAAGTCTTGATCCTGAGTTCTTGAAAAACAGACCAGTTCAATACTGACCACGCGGGCGCGGCAGGGTCAAGCCTCAGCCCCCGGATTTGCCAAAAAAGCCGGGAATATCCGTGCCGAATCCAAGCCCTTTCGGTTCTTCGCCTTCCGGCTGGCTTTGTTTCGGCTTTTCCTTCGCGAGCGGTGCGGCTTGCTGGGGGCGAGGCTTCGCAACCTCGGCTTGTCTAGCGGGACGCGCTGTTTCAACAGGGCGCGGTTTTTCTGCGGGGCGTGGCATTTGCGGCGCCGGTGATTTCTGTTCACCTTTTCCGCTGCCACTGCCCACCACTTCTATTTTCTGGCCGATCAGTTTTTCGATGGCGTCGATATATTTGCTTTCATCGCGCGTCGCGATCGTCCACGCACGGCCTTCTTTCCCGGCGCGGCCGGTACGGCCGATGCGGTGAACGTAATCCTCGGCATTGAAAGGCACATCAAAATTGAACACATGCGAAAGCCCGTCAATATCGAGGCCGCGCGCGGCAACGTCGCTGCAGACCAAAAGCGTTATATGACCGGCCTTGAATTCTTTCAGGGTTTCGGTACGATTTTTCTGTTCCAGGTCGCCATGCATAGGCGCGACTTTATATCCATCACCCTGCAGCCACTTGACCACGCCGCCGACATCGCGCTTGCGGTTGCAAAAAATAAAAGCGTTCTGGACCTTTTCATCGCGGATCAGATTGGCGAGGGCTTTTTTCTTGTTCTTTTCATCGGTCCAGATCATGAACTGCTTGACGCGCTCGGCTGTTGAGGAGAGCGGCGCGACCGATATTTCCTTGGGGTTGCTCTGGAATTTCTGGGTCAGTTTGCGAATCTCCGGCGGCATAGTGGCGGAGAACAGGAGCGTCTGGCGAATCGGAGAAAGCTTGGAGACGATTTTTTCGATATCAGGAATGAAACCCATATCAAGCATGCGGTCAGCCTCATCGATGACAAGAATTTTGATGTCGCTGAGCAGGATCTGGCCGCGCTCGAATAGATCAATGAGACGGCCGGGCGTGGCGATCAGAACGTCGGCGCCGCGCTCGAGGATTTTGATCTGGTCGTTCATGGAAGAACCGCCGACCAGCAGCGCCTTCATCAGCTTGTGATATTTACCGTAGGTGTCGAAATTTTCTGCGACTTGTGCTGCAAGTTCACGAGTGGGCGCAAGGATCAGGGAGCGCGGCATACGCGCCTTGGCGCGGCCACTTGATAAAATCTCGATCATCGGCAGGGTGAAGCCCGCGGTTTTTCCGGTGCCCGTCTGGGCCAGACCGACAAGATCGCGGCCCATCAATATGACCGGAATCGCCTGTGCCTGGATCGGCGTCGGGGTTTCGTATCCCACGTCGCGGATGGCTTTCAGGATGTTTTCGTTGAGACCAAGTTCGGTAAATAGCATTTAAGCGTGATATTTCTTTGTTAATTCAAGCCGTATAGCTAATATAAAAGCCTTGGGAAAGCAACATAAATGGCACAATCATGACCAAACCCGGACGCGAAGAAACAACGGAATTTAAGCCCCTTTTTAACGAAGGCGGGCTTATTCCCTGTATTGCTACCTCCGCTCAGGACGGCCGCGTGCTCATGTTCGCCTGGATGGATGAAGAGGCGCTGCGACTCACGATGGAAACCGGGGAGGCCCATTACTGGTCGCGCAGCCGGGGTGAACTCTGGCGCAAGGGCGCAACCAGCGGCCATGTGCAGACGATCAAGGAGATGCGGGTCGATTGCGACCATGACTGCCTGTGGATCAGCGTCGAAAGCGGACCGGCCTGCCACACCGGGCGGCAGAGTTGTTTTTACCGGGTTGTCGGCAAAGACGGACGGTTGATTTTTAATCAGTGACCGGTTTCGCCATCAGCCTGCTCATGCATCGTTTCATTATGCGGCAGATTGATGCCGACCCCGCGGTGAAAAACGCCATACACTGAAATATTGATGATGAAAAGAAGGGTCGCAGCCTTTAGCACCAGACCGACCTTGTTTTTTTTTGGGCCGCACGGGCCGTGGCAACAACCGGTATCGTGGCAGTCGACCTTCTTACTGTAGCGATAAAGCGCCCAGCCCAAAGCCAGGATTGCGCCAGAGACAATAATCATCGGCAGTTCCCAACGGTGCAAAAGATCATGCAGGTGCATCAGCCCAACCGGCATCGCGCTCATGAGGCCGAGCCCGGCAAACAGGCTAAGCAGGCTGAAAATTGTCGGCAGCACGCAGCAGAAAACATGCATGCTTTCCGAGGCGACGACGCCCCAAACCAGTGTTTTCTGCAATTTTTTCACGCTTTATCCTGTTGATTAAAATTTCAGCGCCTCGATGAAGCGCTGGATTTCCTCTTTGGTATTATAGTGCATAAAGCCGGCGCGGACAACGCCACCTTCATCTGTTTTACCCAACGCATCCGTCATAAGGTTGCCGTAGAAACTGCCGCCACCGACAAGAATGCCTCTGGCGGCCATCCTGTCAACGATCTTCTGCGGCTTGGATCCTTCCAGAGTCATAGCGAATGTCGCCGTTCTTTGATGCAGACGCTCCAGATCCGTAATGCCGTAAATTTTTAAACCCTTAACGTGGGCAGCCCGCTCAAGGAAGTAACGACTCAAACTTGTTTCATGAGGTATAATCGCATTCTGGTAAGCCGATACCAGACGCTCTCTCATCGTATCGCCTTCGCCCATAGATGCTATGTATTTAAAGGCGGTATTTACACCAGCCAGAGTTTCAAAGCTTTTTGTGCCCGTTTCCCAACAATCAGGAATGGTATCAACCGCCGGCTCCACCTTGAAGGGAGTCAAGCGCCCGAGATGCTCTGTCTTACCATATAAAAATCCGGAATGCGGGCCGTAGAATTTATAAGGCGAGCATACAAGATAATCGCAATCCAGGTCCTGAACATCGATGGTAAAATGGGCCGCGTAATGCACGGCATCAATAAACGTCGTGGCACCGATAGCTTTGGCGGCAGATGTTATCCGGTGCACTTGGCTTAAAGTTCCGGTGACATTGGAGGCCAATCCGCATGCAATAAATACCGGATTTTTGTTCATAAGTTCATAAAAATGATTTTCATCGATCGAGCCATCTTCCGGGTTGACGCGCAGGACATTGACATTGACGCCCATGTATTTTGCCTCTGCTTTCCAAAAGGAAACATTGGAGCCATGATCCAACGCAGTGACAATAATTTCATCGCCTTTTCCCCATTCGCGCGCGATGGAACGGCTGAAATGCGCGATCAGAGATGTAGCATTCGCACCAAATACGATTTCGGAAGGAGATTCAGCATTTACAAAAGCTGCCGCATTTTCGCGGGTACGCCTTACAATATCGTGTGTGTTCTCGTATATCTTATGGGGGTTTTTAGCAAGATTAGTTGTCCCGCTCAACATATAATGGGACATGGCTTCGATAACGGATGCTGGCATCTGAGTGCCGCCGGGACCATCGAAAAAAATCACGCCATGTTCTAGAGCCGGGAACAGGGCGCGCTGCGCTTCAACATCATATTTTTTCATAAGATGGGTTATAATTATTTACGGTTTTTCAGGCAAGCTTTTTTGATAAAGCTCGTTAAATCGCCTTAGCCTGTTGTTCCGCCATAGCAAAAGCGGCATCCCTGATATGCATCTCGACCCGCTCCCGCCCCTGCCAGGTGTCGAGCTTGAGATAGCCGCAGATATGCATGAGCGGGCGGCCCTGCTGCATCAGCGCGTCGCCGAGCGGCGTGCCGAGCGCCTTGAAGGCGACGGCCTTGATGTTGGCGCCGCCCTCCAGGTCGCCGAGCGTCACGCGCACATGGTTGGCACCAACGATATCGGCCATCTGGATGCGGACATTCTGAAGCAGGAAAAGAGGCTCGGGATGTTCCTGCCCGAACGGGCCGATCCGATCATTCAGCAGGCGGACAAAATCGGCGCGGAGGCCGCGCACGGTGAGTAAACCTTCGATCAGTGTTTCATTGCTGAGTTTTTCTGTAGAGTTCATTTGCGCGGTGACGTGCTCGTTCATAAAGGCGCGGAAGGCGTCGAGCTTTTCCGGTAGGATTGTGAATCCGCCCGCCATGGCGTGACCACCGCCTTTTTCAATAAGCCCTGCGGCGCGCGCATCCATGAAAGCCTTCGCAATATGAATGCCGGGGACGGAGCGGCCTGAGCCGCGCCCTTCCCTTACGCCATGCGGGTTTTCGGTGTAAGAGATGATGCAGACAGGCTTGCTGTATTTATCCTTGAGCTTGCCGGCAACGAGGCCGGTGAGACCCGCATGCATGTTTTCATCGTCGATAATAATCACAGGGTTTTGATCGAGCCCGCGTGTAGCGACGCGGTCGATAGCGGCGCGCTCCATTTCGATCTGCATCTCTTTACGCTTTTCGTTGCAGTCATGCAGTGTCCAGGCGATTCCACTGGCTTCTTCGGCATTGTCGGTCGAGAGCAATATCGCGCCGAGATCGGATTTGTGCACGCGGGAGCCGGCATTGATGCGCGGCCCCAGCACGAACCCTGCATGGTACGTTGTTACCGGGCCTTTCAGACCGGCCGTGTTAATCAGCGCGCGCAGGCCGACATTGGAGGTGTTGTGCATCTGCGCAAAACCAGCGCGGACGAACAAACGGTTCGGCCCCGTGAGCGGCACCATGTCGCAGACCGTGCCGAGTGCGACGAGATCAATCCAGCCTTTCAGGGATGGTTCGACAATGTTTTTGAAAAAGCCGCGCTCTCGCAGAATTTTATTCACCGCGATACAGGTGAGAAACGTGACGCCGCAGGCGGCCAGCATGGTAAAGCCGGATGTATCGCCCGGTTTCTTCGGATTGATGATGTGTTTGGCAGCGGGCAGTGCACTTTCCGCTTCGTGGTGGTCGAGAATAATGATCTCGAGGCCAAGATCTTGCCCGGTCTGAATGGGTTCGAAGGCTGTCGTGCCGCAATCGAGCAGGATCACGATCTGCGCCCCCTGCTCTTTAAAAATTTTGAACGCTTCCGCGTTCGGGCCGTAGCCTTCCGTGAGGCGGCCGGGAATATAAATCGGCGCATCAAGACCAAAATGCCGCAGGAAACGCGCGAGAATCGCGGAGGATGTCGCGCCATCGACATCGAAATCGCCAAAGATGAAAATTTTATGCTTTTTCTCAATCGCATCGGCCAGATATTCCGCTGTCTTTTGCATACCCGCGAGTGCGAAAGGATCCGGGAAATCGCGGGCGATTTTCGGATTGAGAAAAGTCTCTATATTTTCCTCAGCAACGCCGCGTGTACAGACCAGACGGGCAATAATTTCCGGCACGTTATGCTGGCGGGCGATGCGCTCAACGGCTTCCATCGGCGCGTCCGGCATGCGCCAGCGCGCCTGCATGACAGAGCGCGTATGATCAAAAAAATCGGACATTGATAATTCTAGATCGCGCGGATCCAGTCCTTGCGGCGGAAATTGTGAGTTGCCTCGATCCGGCGAATGGTGCCGGATTTCGAACGCATGATGATGGAGGATGTTTTTGCGCCGCCCGGAAAGCGCCGCACGCCGCGCAGCATGGTGCCATCGGTGACGCCGGTGGCCGCGAACATGACATTTTCCCCGCGCGCGAGATCGCTCGTCTGGTAAATTCTCTTGAGATCCTTGATGCCCCATTTTTCAGCGCGGGCGATTTCGTCGTTATTGCGGAAGATAAGCCGCCCGATCATCGCGCCGCCGATGCATTGCAGCGCCGCGGCAGCCAGCACACCTTCGGGCGCTCCACCGGAGCCTATATAAACGTCGATCCCTGTCTCGGAATCAGTTGTTGCAATAACCGCGCTGACATCGCCGTCCTGGATTAGTGTAATGCGCGCGCCCGTGGCGCGGACTTCCTTGATGAGATTCTGGTGGCGCGGGCGGTCGAGAATACAAACCATGAGATCTTCAATCTTCGCGCCCTTCTCCCGCGCGATTTTCGCGAGCACGTCTTTTCTCGGCGCATCGAGATCGAGAATATTTGGATTAATGTCCCGGCCGACGGCCAGCTTGTCCATGTAAACATCGGGCGCATTCAGGAACCCGCCCTTGTCGGTCATGGCCAGAACCGCTAGCGCATTCGACCCGCCCTGTGCGGTAATCGTCGTGCCCTCAAGCGGGTCGAGTGCGATGTCGATGGCGGGCCCTTCGCCCTGCCCGACTTCCTCGCCGATATAAAGCATGGGCGCTTCGTCGCGCTCGCCTTCGCCGATGACGACGCGGCCCTTGATATAAAGTGTATTCAATGCGTGGCGCATGGCATCGACAGCGGCGGCATCGGCGGCCTTTTCATCACCATGGCCGATCAATTTCGATGCGGCGAGCGCTGCGGCCTCGGTGACGCGCACGGCCTCGAGCGCGAGATTGCGGTCCATGAAAAACAATTCGCCTTCGTCCATGGGGGCTCTTTCCATTGTCTGTTTTTTCGCTGTTACTGTCATGACGCTCATCCTATTCAGATCAGAGGCCTGATTCAATACGCATCAGGCAGGGTTTCTGTATGGTGCAGCCCAGTTTCTGGATGCGAGCGCAAGCCTCTGTAACGTCTTTATATTTCGCTGTATGGGTCGTGATGACGGCATCCACCGGCTGGTCCGGGTCGCGGCCATGCTGGATCAGGCTCTCGATGGAAATGGCGAGGTCGCGGAGAATCACCGAGACATCGGCCAGCACGCCGGCCTTGTCCAGCACCGTCAGGCGCAGGTAAAACCGGCTCTGCACATCACCGAGATCCATGATTTTCGCGTCCTGAAGCTGCGCAGCCGGAATGCCAAAAACCGGCATCCTGTGGCCACGAATAATATCGATGAGGTCCGCGACGACTGCGGAAGCGGTCGGGCCGGCACCTGCGCCGCGGCCTGAGAGCAAGGGCGTCTCGACGTGGGAGCCTTCGATGAAGAGCGCGTTATAAACATCTTCGATGCCGCCGAGCGAACTTGAAGCAGGAATTAAACAAGGTTCAACGCTTTGTGTAATCCGTCCCTGGTCATTGCGCGCGATACCGAGCAGTTTGATTTTATAGTCAAGCTCACCGGCGAAATGAATATCCGTCGCGGTCAAATGTGAAATACCGGTCGTCGTCATGTGCCTGATCTCCGGCTTCACGCCGAAGGCCAGCGCGGTGAGGATGCAAAGCTTATGCGCGGTATCAATCCCATCCACATCAAAGGACGGATCGGCCTCGGCATAGCCTTTTTCCTGCGCCTCCTTGAGAATATCGGCAAAACTGCGTCCGGTTTCACGCATCTGCGTGAGAATATAATTACAAGTGCCGTTGAGGATTCCGTACAAGCCGGTGAAGCGGTTGGCGGCAAGACCTTCGCGCAGGACCTTCACCACCGGCACGCATCCCGCCACGGCGGCTTCGTACATAAGACTGACATTATTTTTTTCGGCAAGCCTTGCCAGTTCAAAACCATGATGCGCCAGCAGTGCCTTGTTGGCGGTGACCACATGCTTTTTATTCTCCAATGATTTTTTCACCAGCATGCGCGGCGCACCTTCGGCGCCTCCCATCAATTCTATGACCGCATGGATGTCGGCAGCGGCAAGATCCTCCGGGTTATCCACCCATTGGAACCTCGACATATCAAAACCGCGCTTTTTCTTTTTGTCCCGGGCAGAAATATGGGTGATTTCGATGCGGCGTCCGGCGCGCGCGGCAATCAGGTCAGCGTTATCTTTAAGCAAACTGACAACCCCGCCGCCTACCGTGCCAAGACCGGCGATCGCTACCCGGAAGTTCTGTGTCATGTAATAATCCTAGCGGTTTTCCGGCAGGCCGTAAATTTCTACGCGGCGCGCGGCGCTATCATTATCTTTACCACCCGGGATATTTGCGGGCGGACGTTCCTCGCCATAGGCTTTGGTTTCGATTTTATCGCCGGGCACGCCGTGCTGCATCAGTTCTTCGGCCACCTTGAAAGCGCGGTCCATCGAAACCTTAAGATTGGCAACCTTGCGCATGACGGGGTCGGCGATTTCGGACTGCACGCTGGCGTGGCCTTCGACACGCACCGGCGCAGTGCTGGATTTTGCGCTTTGTGCGAGACTGGAAATCAGTTGACGGTCAGCGGCGCTCAGCGATGAGGAGCCGTGGGCGTAATAGATAATAGCCGTGGAAGCGGATGGGAAGCTGGAATTCATGGAAGATGGCGATGCACTGCCATTCATCAGCGCGTTCATCCGGCCATCGAGCGGGAAGATCTCAACGCTTTTATTTACAGCGATGCCTTTTCCTGCGGGTGACAAGGGGCGCTGCGCGGCGGATGCGTTTCTTACAGGCAGCGCCCCTGCGGATGCGGGCACCGGCCCGTCCAGCAGATAAATTTCAACGGAGCCGCTGGTGGCTTTGCGCGTCACATCGCCATAGTTCGGCAGCGGACCGGAGGGCATCGCCATTTTATCCGGGCTTTGCGCAAGCGGCATCGTATCTGTGGTGACAGGTCCGACTCGCGCCTTGCTGACATCCTTATTCGTAATATCAACCCTGTCGGGCGGCGGCGCTGAGCCTTCGAAGCCAGCCTCTGGATCGTCGAAATAGGTACAGGCCGAAAGTGATAAAGCGGCAAGGGCGATCAGGGCAATAGTACGGAGGGAACGGGCCATTCGGGGTTTTTCGCTTTTTCAATTGATATAAAGGGGATAGTAAACAGGAATCGGCAGGGCTTTCAAGGGCGCGCGGAAAGATGTCCCCGGCTTCTCTTTCTCTTGCTTTTCGGGTGCTTATCGCCCAGATTTAATACCATACATGACCCATGCATCTTCTGAAAAACGATCCAGCCACGTTGATCCGCTGGAACTGGCCCGCACGCTGCAGTCCGTCTATGAGCGGGCGCTGCCGGTTTTCGAGACATACTGGAAAAAGCTGGGTGACGAGGATGGCGGGACGCAGGCAATGGCCTTCGGCCACTTCCGCGACCTCTATATGGACTTCATGGGCAGTGTGTCGGCCGACCCGGAAAAATTCTGGGCGCTGCAGAATGAATATTGGGGGAAATGGTTTGAGCTGGCGCAGGAAAGTACGCGCCGGTTCCTGGGCGAAGACGCCACCCTGAATATCATTCAGCCTTTGCCCGGCGACCGGCGTTTTAAAAATGAAGCTTGGCAGGAAAGCGCATTGTTCGATTTCATCAAGCAATCCTACCTGCTGACATGCCGGTATATGGATGAAACCATCCGCAACACGCAAGGGCTGGAAAAAAACAAAAAAGAAAAGCTTGCCTTCTACACGCGCCTGTTCGCAGACGCGATGTCGCCCAGCAATTTCGTGATGACGAACCCGGAAGTGTTGCAGAAAACATTGGAGACAGGCGGGCAGAATCTCGTTAAAGGCCTGCAAAACCTTATGAGCGACCTCGAGCGCGGCCGCGGCCAGTTCAAGGTCAGCACGACCAATTACGATGCGTTCGAACTGGGCAAAAACCTCGCCGTCACGCCCGGCAAAATTGTCTACCAGAATGATTTGATCCAGCTCATTCAATATGAGCCCTGCACGGAGCAGGTTTTCAAAACACCCCTGCTCATCATTCCACCCTGGATCAACAAATATTATATTCTTGACCTGAAGCCGGAAAATTCGCTTGTCAAATGGGCCTGCGAACAGGGGCACACGGTTTTTGTCGTTTCATGGGTCAATCCGGACATAAAGCTCGCGCAAAAACGGTTCGAGAGTTACATGGATGAAGGTGCGCTCCAGCCGCTGGAAAAAATCGCGGAGATCACCGGCGAGAAGCAATGCAATATTATCGGTTATTGTCTTGGCGGTACATTGCTCAGCATCACTCTTGCCTGGTTGCACAGCAGGAGCGAACAGGGCCGCGTCGCCTCCGCCACGCTGCTGACCACGCTTACGGATTTCGAGAATGCCGGCGAGATGAAAATTTTCATGGATGAAAGCCAGCTGGCGCTGATGGACCGCGAGATGAGTGAGAAAGGCGTATTGGCTGCGAAAAACCTCCAGCGCACCTTCTCCCTGCTCCGTGCCAACGATCTGATCTGGTCTTTTGTCGTCAATAATTACCTGATGGGGCAGGAGCCGTTCCCGTTCGACCTGCTCTACTGGAACGACGATGCCACGAACATGCCGGCCGCCATGCATAGTTTCTACCTGCGCAAGTTTTACGGGGAAAATCTGCTGATTAAAAAAGATATCGTGACGATGCTCGGCACCGGCATCGATATCACCCGCATCAAAACCCCGTCCTATTTTCTCTCCACACGCGAAGATCATATCGCGCCGTGGCGCGCGACCTACGCCACCACACAGTTATTCAGTGGGCCAGTTCAATTCACACTGGCGGCCTCGGGGCATATAGCGGGCGTTATCAATCACCCGGGCAAAAAGAAATATTCCTACTGGACCAACGATGAAACGCCTGCAAGTCCTGATGAATGGTTCAAAGGTGCCGCGCAACAGGAGGGCTCCTGGTGGCCGCACTGGCAGACATGGATTGAAGACTTCACAGATGGAAAAGTTGCGGCGCGCAAAATCGAATCTTTCCTTGAAAACGCACCGGGCAGCTACGTAAAAGTTAAAAGTATGTGATCTCTGGTTTAGCCATATTGTAATAAGCCCGATCAAGCTCAATTTCTTTAACGTGAAACCCATTTTTTTCTAGAAATTGCGCTATTTGCTCAGGAGAATAAGGCGTTGTTACGCAGGGATTCCTGCTGCTGTCGCACCCGCCATCCTGATAAACGGCACTTTTTTCAAAAAGATTTCCGATTGTACTAATAACCGGAAGACTGCTGTCAGATTTCAGGCGGATTATATAATGCCTGTCATTAATGAACATATAATTCTCCTCAAGACAAAAGGCGTAGGAAGTATATTCCTCATACGCCTTAATATTATGGAAGTCAAATATAGAAGGTGCTGATTAACGCTTCGCCCACTGTTTCGTGCGGCGGGCCTTGTGCTTGCCGACCTTTTTACGCTCAACCACGCGGGCATCGCGGGTCAGCATGCCGGCCTTTTTCAGGGCCGGGCGGAAGTCAGGCTGAAAGCCTTCGAGCGCTCTCGAAATCCCATGACGCACGGCGCCGGCCTGGCCGGAGAGCCCGCCGCCTTTAACCGTGGCCATCACGTCGAAGTGATCGACGCTGTTCACGATCAGGAAAGGCTGGTTCAGAATGAGGCGGTGCGTGTGACGCGCGAAATAGATCGACTGATCGCGGCCATTAACCACAACCTTGCCGGAGCCGTGCTTGATCCAGACGCGGGCGACGGCGTACTTGCGGCGGCCTGTGCCGTAAGAGCGGCCTTGTGCGTCTTTCTTCGGCTGTTTCGGTCCGGTTTCAACCGGCTTCGTTTCCTTCGAAAACGTCTGGGCTTGCTGTGCCTGTGGCGCAGTTGCCTGTTTCAGATCCTTGAGGTCGCTGACGGTTTCAGCCGGTGCTTCCTTGCGGGCGCGCGACTTTTTCGTTTCCGTTTTCACAGCAGGCGTTGCGGTCTTGCGCGGCGATCTTTTCTTGTCTTCGGTATCTTTAGCCATGGTTTAAGCTCTTTTGTTTTTAGGGTTCATGGAAGCCACGTTGAGAATTTCGGGCTGCTGCGCTTCGTGCGGATGCTCGGCATCCGCGTAAACGCGGAGGTTGCTAAAGACCTGTGCGCCGAGCGGCCCTTCGGGCAGCATGCGTTCAACGGCTTTCTCAACGACGCGCTCCGGATATTTGCTACCCAGGATCTGGCCCTTGCTGCGGCCCTTGATCCCGCCGGGATAGCCGGTGTGCCAGTAGAAAATATCGTCGTCGCGTTTCTTGCCGGTGATTTTCACCTTGCGGGCATTGATGACAATGACGTTGTCGCCGCAATCGATGTGCGGAGTGAAACGGGCCTTATGCTTGCCGCGCAGGCGCAGGGCGATAATGCTGGCCAGGCGTCCGAGGACGACATCCTCGGCATCGATCAGAACCCATTTCTTTTCGACTTCATTCGGTTTTGCTGAGTAGGTGCTCATGGCTTTTATCCTTAAATTTTCAGATGCGCAGGTTATGCGGCACAAGCCCCGCAATGTCAACAAAAACCCTTGTGAAAACCGTCTTTTAAGGGTGTGGTATTATAATACCGTTCCCAGGAGGTTGATTCTACAGGGTATTTGCAGTTTCGGCAGCAATCCACTTCAGGAAAGGCTGATGACCATCCGTAATATCCAGCGCGACGATGCAGGGGCAATCATAGCTGTGCAGCTGGACAGCCCGTTTCTTCACGCTCTCAAACAACGCTTTTTGCGTTTTCATGATGATGGCAACTTCGCTGCCATCCTGGATTTTTCCTTCCCACCAATAGAGTGAATTATGCGGCGGCATGATATTGGCGCAGGCAATCAGGCGCTCTTCCAGCAGGGCGTTAGAGATTTTTTCCGCTTCTCCGGCGGAAGGAACTGTCATGTAAATGAAAATCGCCGACATCAGACGTAGGCCGGCAGGTTCACGGCCGTTGCGCCCGGTATATGTGGCGCTTGAGATGTAGTCTCGTAGAGAGCAATAGGTGTGACATCTTTTGCAGGATGCCTCACTTCGAAAACATCCCCCGCCACAAAATCATAGCCCTGACCATGCCGCAGCTCTTTAGTTTTATTATGTACGCGATCCATAACAGTAACTGTGTCTTTCACCGCGCCATTCACCCTGCGTCCATTGCTATGGCCGATAATTTCAACTGTGCCGTCCGGATTGCAGATTGCGGCCATGTTTTCAGGCAGGCTGATATAGGACAGATTTTGCTCGGCAGCTGCCACGGCAATGCGCGCGTCTTCGCCATTCCTGCCATCTCTGTGATCATGCGATTCCACCATGACGCCACGGAGAAAACCGAGCCCGGGATAGGTATTAAATTCGCGTCCGCTATCATCGCGGCAAACAGTAAATTGCGGTGCGCCATGCGCACCGGCGCTGGTACCAAAAACAATTTTGCCTTTCCGCTGCGCAGCCTCCATAGCGCCCATGTATTTTGTCCCTGACAGCATGGCCCACAAGCGCAACTGGTGTCCGCCACCAATCAGGAAAGCATCGGATTCTTTTACTTTTTTCGCGTGAAATGCATTCTGTCCAGCTGAGAGGCTGCACATTTCAGCGACTTCTCTGTCGCCAAAAACTTTGGGCGTGGGGACGCCGTCACCGATATCAACATGGCGGCAATTTTTTTTATCCACGCCGAGCGCCATGAGCGCGGCTCTGTAATCTTCAAAGGTGCTTCGGGCAAACTCCTCGCTCGCCGTGGTAATAATGTCAATGACGGGTTTTTCTTTATCGATCATCTTCAGGAAGCGCCCGAGAATAATAAGTTGTTCAGGATCAACGCTTCTATGAGGGTCTTGTTCACAGCGGTAATCCCCGCCGCCAACGACAATGATCGGGCCATATGGATTAAAAAGACGGGTATTTTTTGAGGCTATTTCGAAAGAATCTCCAGCGTCTAAAGCCATACTATTCCCTGTTTATTAGTCTTCTTGTATTTATTATTGGAAAATAACGGCAAAAGCGCAACAAGCGTTCCGAATTGTCCCCAGAATCAACGCCCTGAAGTTATATTGCACGAATGCAATGAAAAAAATCGGATTATCCTACCCGCCATTCATTCAGAACATATTCGAGATAGGCCTTGCGGGCCGATTTAGTCTTTCCTTCAAGCCAGCTATTAATAAGGGTGGAGGTAAGCCCCTGCGGAACATCCTCCGGGCTTTTATTAAGCAATGCCATTACGGCAACGCCTGTACGGGCTTTGTAGTCCCGCAACGTGGCGAGCAGTTCCGGAGTGATTTTTTGGTTTTCCCCTTTTTTGGAATCAGGCATAACGACTATAAAATGCTGGGAAGTGTTAAAAATACAATGCTCTCAATATCTTAACTCTTTAAAAATCCCTCCCAATCAAAAGTTCCTAACCCGGCCCGATTCATCAAAAGATTAATTTTAGGGGCTGGCCTAGATAAGGTGTCTTATCTAGGCCAGCCCCTAAAACTTTTATCAATATATAATAAAATCAGCTACTTATGATTTTCGCTCCGACGCGTTTAGGCTCGGCCATTACTGTTTATTTTTGAAATCCTCGAAATCCTGAAATTCATGGCGCGGATAGTAATAAGCATAAACTCCCGGTTAAATTATACACTTATATACCCCCGGAGGGCGCCACGTTTCCTGCAAAAGCGCTTGTTTTACTTGCGCCTGGGTTGGCGGCTTTTCAAATGCCTTTTTCACACGGTCAGGGATTTCATCTCGTTTTTGCATATTTTTGGTTTTTGCGCGCTTTTTTGCTTCTTGAGCAAGTTGCTCGGCATCCATCGCTATAATCAGATTCTTGATCTTCATTGAATTTTTTTCAAAAGTTCATTTGCAACATTGGCGTTTATTTTTAAGCCTGCATTAATTTATTGGCACACGGGATGGTACACGATAGAAAAAATGAGATTATTACCCAGCCATACAAAAATGCTAAACTATTGATTTCAAATGGTCGGAGTGACAGGATTTGAACCTGCGACCCCTTGCACCCCATGCAAGTGCGCTACCAGTCTGCGCCACACTCCGACATTAAAATTTGAAAATCAGCCGCGCTCGCCGACCATGCGGCGCAGATCCTTCAGCTCATCCAGCATCATCCGGAGCGTTTCGCGCTGGGCGGATGAAAAATTGGCCTCGGCCACCTGAGCCTGTGGCGCGTTAGCAGCAACTGTGCGCTCCACCGGAACTTCCACATGGGCAGCAGGCGCTGCGTCGCGGATTTTATTCTTGCCTTGCTCGCGGAAAAGTTTCTGCACGCCCTTGATCGTATAGCCCTGCGTATAGAGCAGGTGGTGGATGGATTTCAGGAGCTCCACATCCTCCGGACGATAGTAACGGCGGCCGCCGCCGCGTTTCAGAGGTTTTACCTGTGAAAACTTGGTTTCCCAGAAGCGCAGCACATGTTGCTGTACCGCCAGATGGTCGGCAACTTCGGAAATGGTGCGAAAAGCCGTGGCGGATTTGCCGGCTTCCGGTGCCGCCGTTCCGGCTTGAGAGCGCGTCGGCGGGTCATAAGATGTGCACACATCGTCTTGCGTGACTTTATAGGATGGTTGCGATGTCATGGCAGCATACTCCTTAGCTGGGCAGATTAATGACCCTGATTGATGCGGTCTTTCAAAACATGGCTGGCGCGGAAGACCAGAACCTTGCGCGGCTTGATCGGAACCTCGATACCCGTTTTCGGGTTACGGCCGACGCGCTCGCCCTTGCTGCGCACCGAGAAGCTGCCGAAGGAGGAAACCTTTACACTCACGCCTTTGACCAGCGCGCTGGAAATTTCCTCAAGCAGGGCCTCGACGAGGTCGGATGATTCATTGCGGGACAGGCCGACCTGTTCGTAGACGGCTTCGGCGAGGTCTGCGCGTGTGATGGTTTTGGGTTCCATATCCACTCCGGGGTTTTTTGAATTATAGATAAAGCCTAGCGATTCTGGGAGAGCCCGTCAAACGATAAGCGGTGCCTGCGGGATTCAAAACACAATTCATTTCAAGGGGTAAAAGGTGGATCTTAATATATTAAAGAGCCCTAAAACCGGGCCAAAGCCGCGCCCCACGTTAGGCCGCCGCCCAGGGCTTCCAGCAGCAGCAGGTCGCCGCGGTTGATCCTCCCGGTGGAGACCCCCTCATGCAGGGCGAGGGGAATCGAAGCCGCCGAGGTATTGCCGTGACGATCGACGGTGACGATGACTTTTTCCATAGGAAGCTTGAGCTTCTTCGCAGTGCCCTCAATGATACGGAGATTGGCCTGGTGCGGGACCAGCCAGTCAATATCTTCGGGCTTCATGTTGTTCTTGCCGAGCGCCTCGACCACGATGTCGGCCATCAGTTCGACTGCGTATTTAAAAACCTCGCGCCCTTCCATGACGATGTGGCCGCGCGGATACTCATCGGTGGCATCCGCCGTGTAGAGAAGATCTCTTAGAGTCCCGTCCGCATAAATATGCGTTGAATAAACACCGCGCGCTTCCGTTTCCGGCGCGGTGATGTCACTTGCGCTCAGGACGATTGCGCCCGCGCCGTCGGCAAATAGAACGCATGTTGTGCGGTCTTTCCAGTTCACGATTGTCGACATTTTTTCAGCGCCGATCACCAGCACGCGGCGTGCCTGCCCGCTTCTGATAAAACTATTGGCGACGCTGATCGCGTAAATAAAGCCTGTGCAGACGGCCTGAACGTCAAAAGCCGGGCCGGGCGGAATGCCGAGCGCAGCCTGGACTTTTACCGCCACGGCTGGAAATGTCTGGTCCGGCGTCGTGGTGGCGACAATGATGCAGTCAATATCCGCCGGCGCCAGTTTGCCGTTGGAAAGTGCCTGGCGCGCAGCTTCAATCGCCATGTCCGATGTGGTCTGATCTTCGGCCGCAATGCGGCGTTCTTTGATTCCGGAGCGCTGGGTGATCCATTCGTCCGAGGTGTCGACCATTTTCTCCAGTTCCCTGTTAGTCAGGATTTTTTCCGGCAGGTAGGCGCCGGTGGAGTGGATGAGGGCATGGATTGTCATGAGATTTCTATGATTTTAAGTTGAATGGGCGAGGAAGGAATCCTGGCTCATCAGGCTGTTGATGTCCTCGGCGACCTTGGCTATATAACCGTGGCGCGCGAGCTTGACGGCAAGGCGGATGGCGCTGGCGAATCCGACGGCATCGCTGCCGCCGTGACTCTTAACGCACAGCCCGTTGAGTCCCAGGAAAACGCCGCCGTTATAAAGGCGCGGGTCCACTTCCTTCTTGAAGCGCTTGAGTGCGAATTGCGCGAGCATACCGCCCGCCACGGCCAGCGCATCGGATTTGATCGCGCGCTTGAAATGCGAAACGGTGAAGCGCCCTGCCCCTTCGGCGGTTTTCAAAGCGATGTTGCCGGCATAACCGTCGCAGACAATGACATCGACCACACCCATCAGGAGCTGGTCTCCCTCCACGAAGCCGTGATAACGACCGGGAAAAACAACGTTGCTCAGAATGGCGGCGGCGCTGCGGACGTGGTCCGGACCTTTCGTTTCCTCGATGCCGACATTTAAAAGGCCGACGCTGGGCGTGCCCCCGTTATTGCGGTGTGCCTTGGCAAACACCGCGCCGAGCACGGCGAACTGGGCCAGCGTTTCCGCATCAACAATAACATTCGCGCCGAGATCGAGCATCACGGTCGGATTCCCGGTCAGCGCAGGGAACAGGCTGGCGATCGCCGGACGATGAATGCCGGGGAGCATTCTCAAAGTCGTTTTCGCAAGCGCCATCAGTGCACCGGTGTTGCCCCCCGAGACAATCGCCTGCGCCTCGCCGCGCTCAACGCTCTCTATGGCAGCGCGCATGCTGGTGCCCTTGCTGGCGCGCAGGGCGGCAGAGGGTTTTTCATCGTCGCGTATGGCTCTTTCGGCAGGCACGACCTTGGTCACGTTTTTAAGAGAAGCGTGGCGGCTCAGTGCGGCGTGGATTTTATTTTCATCGCCGAAAATGGTGAACTGTACGCCAGCATCTTCGCGGTGCACGAGATTGGCGCCGGAAACGACACTGACGGGCGCATTATCGCCGCCCATCGCATCAAGCGCAATGGTGACGGAAGAAGGGGACAGGGCGCCTCGATTATAGATTTGCGTGCCGGCCAGATAGGACAAAATATTCTCCGCTTTAAAGTGCGGCGATTATACCATGGGATTTGCGGGAAACCAGTGGTCCGGCGCGCTTATTCGCCGCGATCTTCAATGACCTGACGGCCTTTATACATGCCGGTTTTAAGATCGACATGGTGACGGCGCACAGGTTCACCCGTGTTGGCGTCCTCGACCCAGTTGGTCGCGGTGATCCCGTCGTGGGAGCGACGCATATTGCGTTTCGATTTCGATGTTTTTCGCTTGGGAACAGCCATATAAGTCGTCCTTCAATTCAAATTCGTAAAGGTAAATAGCCAAAAAGCCCTTACAATGCAAGGGAAATCGCCTCTAAATCCCAACGTCACCCCCGTGGTGAGCAGAAATCGCAGATTTCTGCGAACATTAACGACGGGGGTCCATGAATTCGGCAGGCAAAGCCTGCCTCATAATTTTTCTGGATCCCCGCTGTTTAAGCCCGCTTTCAGCGGGCCGCGGGGATGACAATTATTGAACTAGTCGTTTTTGCCGTCCAGTTTGTCTTTCCAGTCCTTCAGAGCCGCAAAAGGGTTTTTATAAGGCGATTCAGCATCTTCCTTGGGCTTTACCACTTCGGGCAGGGTCGCGCCCTCGCAATGGGGATAGGGATTTATGGCCAGCGACAGATACTGGACCGCCAGCTCGCCGACATCGACCTTGCCGTCGATCATGGCTTCGGGGTCCTCATTTTCATCCAGCAGGGGCATTTCCGCACCGCCCGTCTTCTTGATCTTGTCATGGCGTGCGCGCGCGAAAGACAGCGCCTGTGTCTTATCGGCAAACCAGGCTTCGAAATCTTCCTTCACGGTATCTTTTACGGGCTCTCCGGTAATGACGCAGGCCTGCGTGACTTCGGCCGTAAATTTGCCGCGCACATGCACGGAACCCGACCCCGTATCGCGCCTGATTTTAAAATCGACGGATAAAGAATCCAGTGATGTCAATCCGAGCCTTTTCGTCAGTGCCTTGCGCGCCTCTTCGTCTGCCTCGATTTTCATTTTCGCGCCGGCGCTGGTGATGGTCTGCGCCTCGATCAGCACAGCCCATTCCGAAGGCCAGTCGGATACAGATGCTTTATCCTTGCTCATGACCCGCCTCCCGGCTTCGGCAGCGGGATGTCGCCGGCTGCAATCTCCTGCGGATCCTTCGCCTGCAGAGCGCAATCGGTTTTTTTCAGGTAAGACATCATGGCATTCAAAGCTTCGCCCGAAACATCAGGCACCGTACCGTAAAGATTGCGGCGCAGGATGTCCCGGAAAGAATCGGCGTCTTCAAATGAATCCTGGTAGGCATGCATGCGGCCGTTGAAAGCCTTCATCATGCGCTTCATATGTTTGGGCACGCCCATATCGCCGACCCCCTGCTCCCGCAGGGTCTGATCCATGTCGGCGAACATCGTGTCGAACAGGGTCTGGTTAAACGCGCGGTTGCCCAGCCCCCGGCGGATGATCAGAAATAGATGGACCAGCAGCAGGTCAAAGCGGCCGGTAAAATTGTCCGGCACCTGCATATTTTCGTAAAAAGCGGGCGCGCGGACGTGAGCCAAAAGGGCCGCATAGATGCGCCGGGCCGGTTCCGTGTGAGAATTTGGAGTTTTCAAAAGCTTCAGCATTGGTCCTCTATATTACTGTCATCCCCGCGGCGCGGCACAAAGCAAACCGCAGGTTTGTTTGCCCTTTTTAAAGCGAACAACGCCTTTGGCGTTGCTTCGCGCCGCGCTTAAACGGCGGGGATCCGGGGAAGTGCCAGACCCCCGCCTTCGCGGGGGTGACAAATTTGTGAAGATCTCGACTTCACCCAGGATGATGTTTAAGTTATATAGACCATGATGAATTTGAAGAAAACCATGATTTTGTGTGTGGGCCTATCGATTTTGGGCGCCTGTGCCCCCGTGGTCGCGCAGCGCGGCAATATGCTTGAGGATTACCAGACGGGCAAGATCGTGACCGGCATTCATACACGTTCCGACGTTTTGCGTATTCTGGGCTCACCGACGACGACGGCGCCGTTCGATGAGAACACCTGGTACTATATGGGACAGGAAACACAAAAGAAGGGCATTTTCGATCCGGAAGTCGCCAAGGAGAAGATTTTTGTCGTCACCTTCGATGATACGGGCGTAGTCCAGAACATTGAGCAAGCGGCGAATGGTCGCATCGATGTGCCGGTGGCGACTAACAAAACGGCAACGCACGGCTCGGAGCTGACCTTCATGCAGCAGCTGCTCGGCAATCTTGGACGGTTCAATTCGCAGGATAGAGGCGCGATTGATACGGCTGGCGGCGGACAACGGTGATTTAAATTTTTCGCCCCATAAAAAACCCCGCCTCGCAGCGGGTTTTTTGTATCTTTCAATCGTCATTGCGAGCGAAGCGAAGCAATCCAGTTTTAAAAGTGTGGATTGCTTCGTCGCTGACGCTTCTCGCGATGACGGCTGTTATCTAAACGCCCGCGAAGAACTTCGAGACAACCGCCACCAGAAGGATCGCAACGATGTTCGCGATCTTGATGAGCGGGTTGACGGCCGGGCCGGCCGTGTCCTTGTAGGGGTCGCCGACTGTATCGCCGGTAACGGCCGCCATGTGAGCCGGGGAGCCCTTGCCGCCGTGATTGCCTTCCTCGATATATTTCTTGGCATTGTCCCATGCGCCGCCGCCGGAGGTCATGGAAATCGCCACGAAAATACCGGTGACAATTGTGCCGAGCAGCATCGCGCCCAAAGCCTGGAATGCGGAGAGCCACGAACCGCTGAGCTGGTATGCAGCCGTGAACAGCGCGATGGGCGCGAGCACGGGCAGCAGCGACGGCATGATCATTTCCTTGATCGCGGCTTTCGTCAGGATGTCGACAGCCTTGCCGTATTCGGGCTTCGCCGTGCCTTCCATGATGCCGGGGATCTCGCGGAACTGACGGCGCACTTCGATCACAACGGCAGCAGCCGCGCGGCCGACAGCCGTCATGGACCACGCACCGAACAGGTATGGGAGCAATCCACCAAGAAACAGGCCGATCACAACCCAGACGTCGGTCAGGGAGAACTGGATGTTCGCAAGATCCGGGAACTTGTCAGCCGGGAAGTAATGCTTGATCTCTTCCGTGTAACCCGCGAAGAGCACCAGCGCGGCGAGCCCGGCAGAGCCGATCGCGTAGCCCTTGGTGACAGCCTTCGTCGTGTTGCCGACAGCGTCCAGTGCGTCGGTTGTGACGCGGATGTCCTTCGGCAGGTCGGCCATCTGGGCGATACCGCCCGCATTGTCTGTCACGGGACCGTAAGCATCAAGTGCCACGACCATGCCCGCCAGAGAAAGCATCGCTGTCGCGGCGATCGCGATACCGAAGAGGCCCGCGAAGCCGTGTGCCAGGAAGATACCGGCGCAGATGACAAGAACCGGCAAAGCCGTTGCTTCCATCGAAACTGCCAGACCCTGGATGACATTTGTGCCGTGGCCTGTTTCAGAAGCCTTGGCAACGACGCGCACAGGACGGTAATTCGTCGATGTGTAGTATTCGGTGATCCAGACCAGCAGGCCTGTAACGCCGAGACCTGTGAGAACACAGTAAAACAGGTTTTTCATGGTTACGATGCCGCCGGCCAGCGTTACGAGATCGCCGCCGAGTCCGAGTTTTGGAACACCATAGCAGATCAGACCGGCAGAAATAACCGCGCTGGCTACGAACCCTTTGTACAGCGCCTGCATGATGTTCCTGTTGCTGCCGAGACGGACGAAGAATGTACCGATGACGGATGCGATGATGCAAAGACCGCCGATCAGAAGTGGCAGGATCATGGCCTGTTCAACCGAAGCCGCCGCGAAAGTTGAAAACGCAATCAGCATTGTCGCCACAACCGTTACGGCATAGGTTTCGAACAGGTCGGCGGCCATACCGGCGCAATCACCGACATTGTCGCCAACATTGTCTGCGATAACGGCAGGGTTTCTTGGATCGTCTTCCGGAATGCCGGCTTCGACTTTACCGACGAGATCGGCGCCGACATCGGCGCCCTTGGTAAAGATACCGCCGCCAAGACGGGCGAAGATGGAAATCAATGAGGCGCCGAAGCCGAGACCAACCAGACCTTCGAGCATGACGCGCAGAAGCGCGGCGCGCTCCGCGCCTTCCGATGCTGCGAAATTCAGGTGGTCTTGAAGCATGTAGTAGTAACCGGCAACGCCGAGCAAACCGAGACCGACAACCAGCATGCCTGTAATCGCACCGGCCTTGAAGGCAACGCCGAGCGCCTTATCAAGGCTCTCCGTTGCGGCTTGCGTCGTGCGCACATTCGAGCGCACGGAAATCAGCATGCCGCAATACCCGGCAAGACCGGATAAGACCGCACCGACCAGGAAACCGATCGCGACATATTGACCCAGCAGCATATAAAGAGCCGCACCGACGACAACGCCGACCATACCGATCGTTTTGTACTGGCGGTTGAGGTAAGCCTTTGCGCCCTCTTGGATGGCGGCGGCAATTTCCTGCATGCGCGCGCTTCCGGCGCTTAAGGACATGATGCGGCTGGCGGTAATGAGGCTGTAGAACAAAGCCAGAAAGCCGCAGCCGGCGATCGTAAGGTAAATATTCTGCATTCTTTTTATTCCTTTAAGGTCAGTCGGTTTTATTCATTAAGCGCATGACCTTAAATGGAATTCCGGGACAGGAAAAGGGGGATTATCTTAATTTTCAGAAACTCTATTGACATATCTTAAAACTGCTTTTAAACATCTTAATATGACGTAATATTTAAGAGTTTTTCATGTGTTCCTTAAGTAAAGATTTTTCCGGATATTCTTTTAGCGACGGCGACTCCTATAACTATATTGATTGGTCCGTCACGCAGATTAAAGTAGGCACCGAAGAAAAGACAGCGCACTTAATTGAACGCATCAAAAATGAAGCGCCCTATATTCCCGGACTTGGTTATGTCTTAAACCATAAAGAAAAAGAATTTACTTACGATCAGGATAACAACCAGTCTCTTTTGAAAAAAATTCTTTCCGAAAGCAACATTGAATCTCTTTCGAAAGAAATTTATTTCCTCACCAAGGCGTTAAGACAAAGGTACAATCTAAACCCGGAAGACACATCTTTATCGGAATGCCCGCAAATATTATGTGAGACTATCCATAAAATTTCTCCCTATTATATGGATCTTGCCGAGAGGATTGCCTATAGTTGTGACGGTCTGAGCGATATCAGAGACATAACCACCCGCCAACTTGGCAAAGATATTGTTGCTAATTTAAGCCGCAGATTTTCAGAACTGCAATCATTGTTGAATCAGGATATTAATCCGGTTATTGGCGGAAAATATAAGTTTTATGATTTTAGCGGCGGAAACGGCGTTCCAGTCGAGCGAACAATAAAAACGCCAGTTTTAATCGCACTTCTGCACGATATTGGCAATTATACCTCCAGAGTTGAGACAAGCGTTGCCTTTACCACAAATGATGGGGCTAGACAGACTTTAATTGCCTTACAACAAGAAATAGAGAAGGTTGCATTAGGTACTTGCCGTGCAGAAGCTGAAGAATTTTTTGTTGGCGAGGTTGCTCATAATGGCCATGCCTTTTGGCATCGACCCTATCAGGCAGGGTGCAATAGATTTTTAATTGATTCCAAAATAAGCCTTGAAACCCAGGAAGAAATTTATTTTCAAGAATTACTTCTGGAATAACGCTTGCAAAAAAATCAAACCGGCCGCTGCTGCACAACCTGCAGCAGCACGTCATTGACGAGGCTTTTGCCCAGGACGCGCTATGCAGCGTTGCTGGAAAAACTTATTTTATTCGTAAAATGCAATTCTCTTGACGCTGGACATTTTATAGGATAATATACCTAATTGATAAAAGCTGCCCTGGCTGTGAATCGGCTGTGGCGGCTTTTTATCATGGAGAAGATTTATGGGCTTCGCATTGCGATCGTTTTTCAGCCCCGAATGGCGCGTCGATGAGATTGATGCGGAAAATATCGCGGCTTCGCCCAACCGGCTGGGTTATTACGAGCCCGACCCGCGCACCGGCATCGTGCCGTTCGACCCGGATCACCAGCTGCTCACTGCATTACGGAAATTTTAGAACGAGCACGGGATTTTTGGTTCCGGCGATTTGGAGTTGAGATTGCCCGGACTGAAAAAAATAATATATTTGAACTAAGTTAAAATTTTTTCCGTGTTTAATCAATAATATATGAGACGGGGTTAGTTCAATTTCAAACCGGCCTTTGCTGCACGACCTGCAGCAGCACGTCGTTAACAAGGCCTTCGCCCATCACGCGCTGCGTGACGGCGTTGAGGCGTTTCTTGATCATGCTGACCTGCACGACGCCGTTTTCGAGCGCGGCGTATTTATTCAGGATCCCATACATGTCCTGGATGAAGGCGTCTTTCAGTTTCGGGGTCATTTCCTTGACGCGCTCGATGGCCGCAAGGTCATACACCTCGAGCGCCACGACAAGGCTCACCACCTGGCTGACGCCATTCTTATCGACGATCGGCAGGAGCAGAGGATCCATCTCGATATACTGGAAGACCTGTTTTGCGCCTTCGCCGTGTTCGCCGTCATGCGCGCCCTTGGCTTCTTCATGCACCGCTTCCACTTCCGCGCCGGCAGAAGCTTCCGCTTTCTTTGAAAAATAGAAATAGCCGCCGGCACCACCGCCGAGCGCGAGTAGGATGATCAACAGCAGAACGATCTTCTTCATAAATTCCCGAATCTGTAAGCTATTAACAAGTGTAAAGCCTAACCCTTAAGGGGCCGTTAGCGTTCGATAAAATGCAAGATACATGCCTAGGCACGGAAGGCCCTGGAGGTGGCATTAAGTATGCCATTGAGGAGAGACACTTCGCCAGCATCAAAGAAGCTGTGGGCGACATTAAGGTAGTCATTGATGATGACCGGAGCATCGACTTCAGGGTGTGCCAGCAATTCCCACCCCGCACAGAGAAGTATGGCCTGCAAAAGATTATCTAAATTCCTGTTTTTATTGATTAAATTGTGACTCAGGACCGCCGCGATATCGGCGCTTCTTTCAGCCAAACCCTGCATGATTTTGGTGAAAAGGGCGCCGTCGGGCTGGACCATCTCTTCCCCGTCGATTTCCATGCCCGTCCGGTGGCGCAGATATTCGTCAATGACAACATCCACGGGCTTTTTATTCTGCATGATCTGGTAGGTGGCCTGCACGGCCATCAGCCGGGCGGCCAGGACCTTCGCCTTGCGGGAAGGTTTGCCGGAATACTCCGATTCGCTTGCTTTTGTCATACCCCTGCTCCCAGCCGTTGTTTGATATCCAGAACCGCAAGCGCGGCCTGTGCGGCATCGGCGCCGCGGTTCATTTTTGCCGGGTCGGCACGCTCAATCGCCTGGTCGTAATTTTCAACCGTGAGGATGCCGTTGCCGATGGCGAGATTTTTTGTGATAGAGATTTCTCCGAGGCCGCGCACAGTTTCGTTGCAGACGACTTCAAAATGATAGGTCTGGGTACGAATGACGCAACCGAGCGCAATATAAGCATCGAATTTTTTTGTTTGCGCTGCAATTGCAATAGCGGCAGGAATTTCCAGTGCGCCCGGCACAATGAAGCGTTCATAGGTGGCACCCGCTTGATCAAGCACGGCGATCGCGCCGCGCGCTAGGTTATCAGAAATCTCCGCGTGATAGCGCGCTTCAACGATCATGACATGGGGTCTGGACATAGGATTAATCTTTCAATGAACGGTAGCCGGCGAGGCAAAGGCCATAACCCTCGAGTCCGACGATATTTTTAGGGGCGCCGGTGAGAAGTGTCATATTTTTAACGCCGAGATCGACAAGAATCTGCGCGCCGATACCGTAATCCTTTAGCAGCGGGTTGGGCGCTCCGGTTTCCTGCGATTTTTGCAGGCGGC
>JBQTJN010000008.1:0-37229 GCA_052387095.1 Alphaproteobacteria bacterium | reverse complement strand
TGCTTTTATCGGAATCGGCATAAGTCCACGCCACCTGCCCTGGACTCATAAAGCCCATCAATTTCGCCTTCATGCGCGCATGCTGTTCGTTCCATTCCGGCGGAAAACCTTTGTCGCGAAAAGCCGATTTCTGGGCACCTGCCACCGCCGCCCCGATACGGTCGCGCGTCAAAGGGTGGGTACGCATATATTCATTTTGCTGATCTATCGGCAGCAATTCCTGCGATTCCATGGTTTCGAAAAAAGTAGCAAAGCCTCCGGGATCCATCTGCGCAGTTTCGAAAAAGCGCAGCGCGGCATGGTCGGCGCTCGATTCCTGCACACGGCTATGCGTGAGATAGCTGCGCATCGCCATGTTGTTGGATCCGGCGATGATGGCCTGACCCGCACCACCGCCACCTGCCACCATGGTACCCATGCCGATTACGGCACCAAGGATACTTTCATAAGACGCGCGTTCCATCGCCTGGCGCCCGGCAATCAGATGCCCGCCGGAAATATGGCCAAGTTCGTGCGCCATGACGCCGATTAATTCGCCTGGACTTCTCGTTTTCTCGATGAGACCCGTAAAGAGAAAGATGTTGGATCCGCCCGCGACGAAGGCGTTGATCTGCGGGCTTTGCACCAGAACGATATTGACGCGGTCCTTGCTCATACCGGCGGCTTCAACCAAAGGCGCCAGCCATTCTTTGAGTGTGCTCTCGATCTCCGCGTCTCGGATCAGGATCATGTCCTCGCCGCGCTGGGCCTGCGCCGGAAGTGCGGCCAGCATTGCCAGGCCCGCAAAGACGGGCAGAAATAGTTTCAGGCAGCGCGCTTTATATGCCATATAATCCTTACGTCCTGGTCAGATGATCCCTTCTCCGGCGACTATAACTTTAAAAAGACAAACTGAATATGGGTTTTATATTTCAATGGATTGATGTGGCGTGGATGGCGGCCGGCGTGGCTATCGTCCACCGCCACCAGCGGCTTTACACGGCCGGGTTTTTCATAGGCTCGATGGTTATGATGCGCCTCCTCACCGAACTGATGGAGAGCATCGGTTATTCGCGCGGGCTGATCGGGCTGATGGATACACCAGCGCGGACGCGCGGCCTGGTGCTTTACAGCCTGTCCTATTTTTTCACGATTATTTTTCTGTATGCGAGGCCGCAAACGCCACAGGTGATTGTCATGGCCGGCACGCTATCAATTTTCTTTATGACGTCTTTGATTTTCACATTCGTGATGGTGCTTTGATATGTCACGTAACAAACCCACATCCCGTGTCCGCACCGCCAAGGGACGCAAGACCTCATCGAAGCTCTGGCTCGAACGCCAGCTGAATGATCCTTATATCGAGCAGGCGAAAAAAGAAGGCTACCGCAGCCGTGCCGTTTACAAGCTCAAGCAGATCGATGAAAAATTGAAACTGCTCAAGCCCGGCATGCTGGTGGTGGATCTCGGCGCCGCGCCCGGCGGCTGGTCGCAATATGCGGCTTCGAGGCAATGCCGCGTGATCGCGCTCGATATCCTCGATATGGATGAAATCGCGGGTGTTGAATTTCTCAAGACGGATTTTATGGAAGAGGAAGCACCGGAGAAACTCAAAGAGATGCTGAAGGGCGAGCAGCCTTTTATTGTGCTGAGCGATATGGCGCCCAATACGACGGGACATAAGCAGACCGACCACATCCGCATCATGGCGGCCGTGGAGACGTGTTATTATTTTGCCATCGAGGTGCTGCAGCCGGGCGGCGTGTTTATAGGCAAGGTTCTACAGGGCGGTGCCGAGAATGAATTACTGGGTCGCATGAAAAAGGACTTCAAAACCGTGCGCCATATCAAGCCGCCGGCGAGCCGCAAGGAATCCTCCGAGCAATATGTGGTGGCGAGCGGCTTTAGAGCCGGCTGAAAATTTCCCCGGCAATCAGGCTGAAACCGATGCCGAACATGGTAATCCCGATAATGATATCGAGAATTTGCCAGGCCCGCGGGCGAGCGAAAAGCGGGGCCAGCAACCGCGCGCCGTAACCCAGGGTAAAGAACCAGGCGAAAGACGATGTGATGGCGCCCAGCGTCCAGGCGATGCGCGCGCTGCCTGTGTAAGATCCGCCAACGCCGCCGAGCAGCACAACCGTATCGAGATAGACATGCGGGTTGAGAAGACTCAAGCCCAGCAGGACGAAAATAATCTCCCGCACCGAACCGGCCTTTGTTGCCGCAGCGCGGTTTTCGTCCAGCGTTTCCGGTTTCAATGCGCGGCGGAAAGAACGGATACCATAGGCGAACAGGAACGCCGCGCCCGTCCATTTGATCAGAACAATGAAACCCGGCAGGCGGTCGAGCAACGCGCCGAAGCCCGCGACGCCGCAGGTAATCAAGACTGCATCAATAAGCGCGGCCGTCAGGCAGCAGGCGAAAATATGGTGGTTTTTCAGGCCCTGGCGCAGGATAAAGGCATTCTGCATGCCGATGGCGATAATCAGGGAAGCCCCCAACAGGAAGCCTTTTACAGAGGCGGTCAGCATGCGGATCCTCTATGCATGGGGGGTTTTTGTTTACTTTTACGAAAAAACGACTATAACACAACTGCAAATTTCATTAATGTAGCGGCTTTGGCCTTTGAGGAGATTTGCGATGAGACCTTTTTCAAAATCCAGAAAAATCCGCGATCCGGACCAGATCCCCGAGGCTTTAACCTTCGATGATGTTCTCCTCGTTCCCGGCGCATCGGAAGTCCAGCCGCACCAGGTCAATACGGCGACGCGCTTGACGCGTGAAATCACCCTCAATATTCCCCTGCTCTCTGCCGCAATGGACACCGTCACGGAAAGCGACATGGCGATTGCGCTGGCGCAGCATGGCGGCATTGGCATTCTTCATCGCAACATGGATATTGCCGAGCAAGTGCGCCATGTGCGCCGCGTGAAGCGTTTTGAATCCGGCATGGTGGTCGACCCGATCACCATTCAACCGGAAGCGACACTGGCGGAAGCGCTGCAATTGATGCGCGCGAACGGTATTTCCGGGATTCCCGTTACAGAGAAAAACGGGAAACTTCTTGGAATTCTGACCAACCGCGATGTGCGCTTCGCGGAGAACCCGGAACAAAGCGTGCGCGAATTGATGACGCATGAAGGCCTGATTACTGCCCGTAGCGGCGTGACGAAAGATGAGGCGCGGCGTTTGCTGCACAAGAACCGCATTGAAAAATTACTGGTCGTCGATGAGCAGAGCCGCTGTATCGGCCTGATCACGGTGAAGGATATTGAAAAATCGCAGCTCTACCCCCAGGCCACGAAAGATGCGAGCGGACGGCTGCGTGTCGGCGCGGCGGTCGGTACAGGTGATACGAATGGCGTCGAGCGCGCACTGGCTTTGGCCGAAGCCGGGCTTGATGTTGTCGTGGTTGACACCGCGCACGGGCATTCATCGGCGGTGCTGGATACGGTTGCAAAAATCCGCAGTGCGGGACGCAACAATTTGCAGATCATTGCCGGTAATGTTGTCACGGCGGATGCCGCCGAAGCTTTGATCAAAGCCGGGGCAGATGCGATCAAGGTTGGAATTGGCCCGGGCTCCATCTGCACAACGCGCGTCGTTGCGGGTGTCGGCGTGCCGCAGCTGACTGCGATCATGAGCGTGGCGGAAGCGGCCTGCAAAAAAGATATTCCCGTGATTGCCGATGGCGGCATACGCTATTCCGGCGACTTTGCAAAAGCGATCGCAGCGGGGGCGGATTGCGCGATGCTCGGTTCGTTGTTCGCCGGCACAGACGAAGCCCCGGGCGAGGTTATTCTTTATCAGGGGCGTTCCTACAAAACTTACCGCGGCATGGGATCTGTGGGGGCGATGGCGGAAGGCTCCGCCGATCGTTACTTCCAGGCAGGGACAACGCAGTCGAATAAACTGGTGCCGGAAGGAATCGAAGGACGCGTGCCCTATAAGGGGCCGATCGGGAATGTCATTCACCAGATGGTCGGGGGTTTAAGGGCGGCCATGGGTTATACGGGTTGCGCGACGATCGCGGACATGAAGGAAAATACCGAGTTCGTGCGGATGAGCCAGGCGGGGCACCGCGAAAGCCACGTCCATGACGTGACGATTACGCGGGAAGCGCCCAATTACCGGTCGGAATCATAAGACTTGAAAAATTCGGGCCAATTCTCTAGATATTAGGCACCTTTATTTGGGGGCTCGTAGCTCAGCTGGGAGAGCGTCGCGATGGCATTGCGAAGGTCGACGGTTCGATCCCGTTCGGGTCCACCAATTTCTTAAGCTCAATAACGAGCGCCTTCACATTCATTAATTTCGTAATTCCACCGCCCGCCATAATCAAGACAAGAATCGATTGAAAAGTAATAGGGCGTGAAACCCATATCTCCCCAATCAATAATTATAACTACAATTCCGAAAAGAATGATCACAATTGAAAAACCAACAAGAATCAATATCGGAATTTTAAAAATATTTTTTATGATTTTAATATTTATCATCCAAACCTTTTGGTCTAAAAATGGCGCAAGCTTCGCGGCTTGAACTGAACTTATCAGATTTTGCCATTTCACGGCCAACATAATTTGCGGCCATGTCTTCAAGTGTGTCTTTGGCTGTTTTGTTATAACCTTCTCTTTTAGCATAGGCTTTCGCTATTCCGTAAGCTTCCCGAACTGTACTTAAAATTTCTGCCCTGGTTTCTCCAAAACCACCTCTGTGAGTTGCTTCATAATTCGCCTTACAGTGGAAATATTTATCGGCACCGATTGTATCAGCTTCTTTCATGTTTCTATGATTTCGAACAAAATCTTGGAATGCACCGCCTATGTATGGTGTTTGTTTCAATTTTTTATTCATTTTAATTATGGTTTCTCCATCGGGATTTATAATACCATCAACGATGAGATCATGATCTTTCTGGAATTTTCTAATCGATTCAAAAAATGAATCGTCCGCATACGGCGATAACCCGGTTTCAGTATCATCGTGATAGCCGAGCGCGGTGAGGGCGAATTTCACATTCGCGGTATCGTCCAGATCGGTTTTCGCATTGCTGGCGATTGTGCGGTTGAGGATGAACATGAAATCTCCTTTCAAATGGAAAAGGGATCCGGCGTAAAGACGCACGAATCCCTTTGAAAAAACATTCTAACATAAATTAGGAATATATTCCACAAAATTTAACAGATTGCTAAGAGTCAGGGTCTTGCGCATCTTTAAAAGAACGATTCTAATGTCCCCTGTAATTCCGGCGAAAATTTTTGCCATAATATAACTTTTATGTTAGAAGGAACGTACGCTATGAAGAAGCTGTTTATTTTGGGTATAGCGCTTGCATTGACCGGTTTGAGCGTGTCGGCCTGCCAGAATACCGTCAAAGGTTTCGGCGCGGACATGGAAAGAAACGGCGAAGAGCTGCAGAAATAATTTTTTGAGTTTTTAAACAGGATCAGGATCGTCATGAAAAAATTATCGGTGATTACGCTTTCGCTTCTTTTATCCGCCGCGATGCCGGCCTGGTCCGATGATTTCGGCGCGCGTTTCGGCGGCATCAGCACGACGGCGCTGGAGGATACGCCGAGCGATGCGATGGCGAACGACCTGCAGAACATCACACCGGCCGCAGGCGATGCGTCGGTGGATATCGAAGCGGAAGCCGATGCAGAGATGAATGCAGAACCAAAACCGATCCCGGCCGAGCCCGAAGCCACGCAGCAGGAAAAAACCGAGAGCAGCATCATCAACTATGATCAGGGCATGAGCCCGGACAAAGCGGAAGATCCGTCCTAC
Source organism: Alphaproteobacteria bacterium (assembly GCA_052387095.1). GTDB lineage: Bacteria > Pseudomonadota > Alphaproteobacteria > Micavibrionales > Micavibrionaceae > JBQTJN01. The sequence continues at coordinate 31,457 of JBQTJN010000008.1, read as the reverse complement.
CGCCTGCAAGATTCCACGAACTGATTTCCGATGAGTTTTCCGGATCACATCCCGGCCGATAAAATCGCCGGCGATGCGTTCGGGCAGAGTCTGGCATTTGCGCTGGCCGTCGCACCCCTTGTCATTATCATCGCGCCGCGTTTTGCTGCGTTTCTTGTGCCGCTGCTGGCGCTGGTTTTTTTCGCTGCTTTCCTCGTTATAAACAAACGCCTCCCCGCATTTTCACGTCCCGTTTTCGTGGCGCCCCTCGGAATTATCGCCCTGATGGGGTTAAGCAGCCTATGGTCGGTGGATGCGTCCGCTACATTGGAACAAACGCTGAAAACTGCGCCCGTTTTTCTAAGCACGGCAGCTTTATTTTCTCTTGCGCAAACGCTTGGCGAAAAACACAAAGATCTGCTTGTGCGAATATTTCCCATGGCCCTGATGTGCGGCGGCGCACTATGCGTGCTCGATCTCTATGGCAGCGGGATTATTTATCATCTGCTGAACGGGCATGAGGAGCGCTTTAATTCAAGCAAACCGAACCGCAGCGTCATAATATTCTTTCTCTTTTCGATGCTGGCGCTCCCCATGCTGCTGCGCTGCCGGGAATTTTGCACTCTGCGGCAGGCGGCGTTTCTTTTCGCGATCATTCTCGCCCTTCTTTACAAAACAGACAGCCAGGCGGCGCAATTGGGTTTGATTGCCGCCGTCATGCTCTATTTCTTTTTTCCTTATGCGCAGGCGTGGGCGTGGAAATTTGCCGCGGGCGGGATTGTTTTCATTTTTTTTACCGCGCCGTTCGTCGCGCAGTGGATGTTTCACAGCCTGACCAACTACGCCGCCCATACCGGCTGGCTGATGACCGGCTATGCCGCCCACCGGATGGAGATCTGGGATTTCATCAGCCGCCGCGCACTGGAGCGGCCCTTGAGCGGCTTCGGCGCTGAAACGACGGCCAGCATGCGCGATTTTGACAGCGCCATGCTTTATCACCCCCATCCTTATGTCCTGCACCCCCATAATTTTATTCTCCAGCTCTGGATCGAATTCGGCATAGGCGGCGCTGCCGCCGCGGCCATGTTTTTCGTGCTTTTGCTTCGATTTGTAAGCAGCCATACGCCCGAACAGGCCCGGCTGGTTCTGCCCCTTTTCGGGGCGGTTTTTCTCATGGGTGCCGTTACCTACGGCCTCTGGCAGGGCTGGTGGATTGGCCTGCTTGGCCTGCTGATGATTTATGGAAGCCTCACTCTGCGGGCCGGGGGCTTTTCCTGTACAAAGTAAGGTATTGCGATATTTGAGAATTCTGTCAAAATGTCCCCCTGAGCTTTTATAAACAAGCAGAGATTTTTTTGTATGTATAACGATAATAACTGGAACATCGTCCAGGGCGACGAACTTGGCGGGTTCCTTGAGCAGATCAACCCGATCGACGACAAATACCAGGTCTCGCCGGAAACCACGCAGGTTCACTGGCGGATGCTGCCCTTCTATGAAACCGTCGCTCTTGTGCGCGTGCGGGATCCGAACTGGGTCAACCGCAAGCTGAATATTTATTACCTGACCGACCAGGGCAATCTGTTCCGCCTCAACGGGACATCGCCGCCTATCCACGAAGTCAATGCGAAAGCGCCCATCCGGATTACGGAAGAGAACGTGCTCGATTACCTGCGCTTTTTCTGCTTCTTCGTACGCGGCGAGGAAGGCCCGTTCTATGTCGCGGAAAACATGGATGATCCGAACATGCCCAGGGATATGGACGATACCACCCGCTCCGTCATTGAAGGCACTGTGCGTGCCCCGACCTTTGAGGGGCTCAATGAACAGGGTCATTACCTGTGCGAAGCCGTGGTATTTTATTCCAACGCGCTGTTCATCGCCAATTTCGCGATCCAGCCGACCGGTATGATTGAAATGCTGGAAGACGAGCCGATCGCCGCCGACCTGCCGGTGCGCATCGACTGCCCGGTTACTTAAAGAATTCCACCGTCATTGCGAGCGTTAGCGAAGCAATCCACACTTTTTTAAAAGTGGATTGCCGCGTCGGCTTTCGGCCTCCTCGCAATGACGTTGTTTATGATTATGCAATGCTTTATAAAACCTTATGCGTACAAACATTAATTACGACGTCTTGATTGCCGGCGGCGGGCTGGCCGGGCTTGGCCTTGCCTGCCTGCTCGGCAGGGCGGGGGTGAAAACCATTTGCATCGATGCCGCGCCGGGGCCCGCGAATGATATGCGCACCACGGCGATTTCCTTCGGTTCGCAGAAAATTCTCGAAGAGGCCGGGATCTGGGAAAATCTTGAAAAGAAAACCTGTCCGATCGACGACATCAAGATTCTCGACGGGTCATCGCCCGTGCTGCTGCGGTTTCTTAAAAACGAAATGGGCGGGAAAAGCTTCGGCTGGATCTGCGAAAATGCGGATCTTAAAAACGCGGCCATCAAGGTTCTGAAAAAACATCCGTCCATCACATATAAAACAGGCGCGGCGATCAAGGATTATGAAGTTAATGACAATTCTGCGTGTGCCGTTTTGCAGGACGGAAGCAAAATTTCCGCGAGTCTGGTTGTTGGCGCCGACGGGCGCAATTCCTTTACACGCGAGTGGATGGATGTGAAAACGCGCAGTTGGAGCTATACTCAGGCCGCTATAATCTGCAGCGTGCAGCACGAACACCCGCATCACAACACGGCCGTCGAGCATTTCCGCCCCGGCGGGCCGTTCGCGATTCTCCCCATGGCGGATGACGAGCACGGCCATCATCGGTCGGCGATTGTTTTCACCGAGCACACGAAAAATTCGGCGCCTGCCCTGATGTCCTTAAGCGACGCACAGTTTGAAATGACGCTGATGGCCTTATTCCCGGACAATTATGGCGATATTAAAATGACCGGCAAACGCGCTTCCTATTCCTTAAGCCTGGTCCATACCGCCAATTATATCGGCCCGCGCATGGTGCTGGTGGCGGATGCTGCGCATGCGATTCACCCGGTCGCCGGGCAGGGGCTTAATCTGGGTTTCCGCGATGTGAAGGAACTGGCCGGGCTGATTTCTGAAGGCGGTGATCCGGGAAGCGATGACTTGCTGCAGACCTACCAGCGCCGGCGCCGCCCGGACAATACCGCCTTTGTCGCCGTGACGGACGGGCTGGTGCGGCTGTTCGCCAATGACAGGCCGGGGCTCAAACTCTTGCGCCGGGCGGGCTTAAAATTGGTCTCCCGTCTGCCTGCTGCCAAGCGGTTTTTTATGGCCCGGGCGATGGGCGAAAAATAACAGGGCATACGCCAGTATATAGGAATATATTCTTGACACCCGCCCCACTTTCTGCCATCCTTGCCCCCGAACCGGTTCCCGCGCCCGGAACCAGAGACTGAGGGAGCCGCTTTCCGATGGCATAGGGGGGCGGGTAATTCCATCATAGGCTGGCGCGGTCAAAAGCAATATACGCGTCTGTCACGGGCGCCCGTGCTTGCTTGTCTTTTGACAGCATGAACGCGAAAACCATACGGGATTTGATCCCGGCCCCGCACATTCCCTTTAAAAAGGCAGGCTCACAACAAAGCCTTCATTTTTCCATGCCGTCATTGCGAGGAGGCATGAAATGCCGACGCGGCAATCCAGAAAAAACTGGATCGCCACGCTCACGATGTTCGCTCGCGATGACGTAGAGAAACAGGCGATAGGTGATTGACATATAAATTTCCATTGTTTAAAGTCGCGCCATGACTCCGGAAAATATGCGGTTGACAAGGATTGAAGAGTGCCAACGCGACCTTGAATTCGCTGTTAGCGTTAAAAATCAACACAACTATAAACTTTTAAACCTCGGGAACCATTTTGCTTCTGCAGCAACCACTTTCTGTATTAGTTTTGCACTTTCAAATCAGGAGGGAAATGCTCAATGGTTGATTGCAGGCCTTTTATCCATTGCCACCAGTGTAGGTTTTAAATTTGCCGCACACAGAGCAAGAGAAGGGGATATAGGAGAAATAGAAGAAGCCGAAAATAATTTGCTGGCTGCTTATTATGAGCCCTTCCTTCTTGATTAATAAGCTTTATATTTGACAGCTTAGCCTAATCCCGCTATAAAGCCCCGTTTTCACGATATTTAAGGACTTACGACCATGAAACGCACCTACCAGCCCAGCCGCCTGATCCGCAAGCGCCGCCATGGCTTCCGTGCGCGCCTGGCAACCCGCAATGGCCGCAAGGTCCTGGCCCGCCGCCGCGCGCAAGGCCGCAAGCGCCTGAGCGCGTAAAGCCTGAGGCGTTGCCCATGCACGCTAGCAAAGAACAGGCCGCAACTCTCACTACACTCGAAAAGCGCGCCGATTTTCTCAAAATCAACCAACGCTGCCGTAAATGGACAGCGCATAGTCTTGTCCTGCAGGTTCTGCCCAATGAGCTGAACCAGATGCGGATAGGCTATACTGTCACCAAGAAAACGGAAGGCTCCGCCGTTAAACGCAACCGGATCAAACGCCGCCTGCGCGCGGCGGCCGCCGATACGCTTCCCGCGCACGCGAAACCAGGGCATGATTATGTCCTGATCGGGCGGGCGCAGGCCGCGACACGCCCCTATGACGCATTGTGCGCCGATATCAAATGGTGCCTCGAGAAAATGGGAATGCAACAGGATGTCGCTTAACAGAGCCTTGCAGGTACCGGTCCGGTTTTACCGGTTCTTTATCTCACCCCTGCTGGGGCCCAGCTGCCGGTTTCACCCGAGCTGCTCAATGTACGCGCTGGAAGCCCTTGAAACGCACGGGCCGGTCAAAGGCCTCTATCTGGCGGTGCGGCGCCTTGGCAAATGCCACCCCTGGCATAAAGGCCCGGGGGTGGATCATGTGCCGCCTCGACACGTCCCGCATTGATCGGCACGGGTCCTTCCGTTATAACCCCTTAATTATTCTCCCTCATTAAAAGGCGCCCTGTTTCATGAGCTACAACCTGCCCGGCAATAAAGACCAGATGCATCCCGAAGATATGCGCAACATGTTTATTTTCTTCATCATTGCCGCCATTCTTTACATGAGCGCCGACGCCTTCATTTTCAAACCGCAGGCGGAAGCCATCAAGCGCGCGCAACTGCAGGCACAACAGGCGCAAGTCGCGCAGGACGTGGGCACCGCGGGCGACCTGACACAGCCGCGCGACCGGCAGGAAATTATCTCCGAAAGCGAACGCGTTCGCTTTTCAAACGATCATGTACAGGGCTCCATCATGCTCAAGGGCGGGGCGATCGATGATCTTTCTCTGAAAGATTATCACACGACGCTTGAGCGTACGCAGAACGTCACGGTTTTATCGCCGAAAGCGGCAGATCATGCGCGCGGTGTTGAGTATGGCTGGGTGAGCGCGGATAAAAATATAAAAGTTCCGAACAGCAATAGCGTATGGCGCGCCGACAGCGCGGATCTTATGCCCGGCAAATCCGTAACGCTGAGCTGGGATAATGGCGGCGGCATAGTGTTCAAAAATACCGTGATGCTCGATGAAAACTACCTCTTTACCGTCACGCAAAGCTTTACCAATAATACAGGCAAAGCGGTGACGCTTTATCCTTATGGTCTCATCTCGCAGGTGGGGTTGCCGATAGATTACCAGGGCATGTGGGTTTCCCATGAAGGCCCGATCGGTTATATCGGCGGCGAGCTGGTCGAACATAAATACGCATCATTCCGCAAGACGCCCTCTTCCAGCCTGCAGGCCTACACGGGCTGGACCGGCATCACCGACAAATACTGGCTGACCGCATTATTGCCTGCACAGAACACAGATACCACTTACCGTTTCAACCGCGCGGGTGCGATCCCTGCGAAAAAGCAACCGGACCCGGGCCGCTACCAGGCGGATTTCACGGGACCCGGCATTACAGCAGAAGCCGGGCAGGCGGCGGAGTATTCCAGCCATGCTTTTATCGGCGCCAAAAAAGTCCCCCTGCTCAAGACGTACGGCAAGCAACTGAATGTGCGCAATTTCGATCTTGCTGTCGATTTCGGCTGGTTCTGGTTTCTCAGCAAGCCGTTTTTCTGGGTGCTGCATTTCCTGCACGAAGTGCTCGGCAATATGGGTGTGGCAATTATCTGCCTGACGATCGTTATTCGCTCCGCCGTATTCCCGCTGACAAATCTTTCCTATAAATCCTTCGGGAAGATGAAAAAAATTACGCCGGAAATTGCCGCTCTGCGCGACAAGCACGGTCAGGATAAGGCAGCGCTGCAGGCGGAGCTTGTTGCGTTGTACCAGCGCGAGGGCGTTTCACCGGTGGCGGGATGTCTGCCGCTGCTGGTGCAGATCCCGATTTTCTTCGCGCTGTACAAGGTCCTGGTTGTCACTATTGAGATGCGCCATGCACCATTTGCCGGCTGGATCCACGATTTGTCGGCGCCGGATCCCACTAATATCTTTAACCTCTTCGGCGTAATCCCATGGGACCCACCGACATTCCTGCATATTGGTGTCTGGCCATGCCTGATGTTCGTGGCATTCACGATGCAGAAGCAGTTGAACCCGCCGCCGCAGGACCCGATCCAGCGCGACATGGCGATGTATTTTCCATTCCTCATGACATACCTGATGGCGAAATTTGCCGCAGGTCTTGTGATCTACTGGACATTCAGCGCCTTTATCGGCGTGGTGCAGCAATCCATCATCATGCACCGCATGGGCGTGCCGATTCATTTCCTTAAATCGAAAGAGGAAAAAAGACTGGAGCGCGCAGCGCGAAAAGGCGTGGCCGTTCATCCGCTGATGGAAATGGCCGAAGAAAAAGTTGAGGAAACTTTGTTTGGCGGCGATGATGCGCCGTCTCCTTCGTCGATCAAACCGCTGAAGCCCCGTAAAAAGAAAAAGAAATGACCGGAACACAGGATTATCTTTTCAACGCCTGCGTTTTTATACGCAGTGTGGCGGGGCCGGAGCAATTGCCGCCCTCCGACCGCGGCGAAATAGCGCTGGCGGGGCGTTCGAATGTGGGCAAATCATCCCTCATCAATACGCTGACGGGCCGCAAGACGCTGGCCAAGACGTCTCACACGCCGGGCCGAACGCAGCAGCTGAATTTTTTCGATATGGGTGAGACGATGTACATGGTCGACATGCCGGGCTACGGTTTTGCCAAGGTCGGCAAGGCCATCAAGCGCGACTGGAATAAACTTATCCGCGATTACCTGCGCGGACGGCCCAATCTACGCTGCGTGTTCGTGCTAATCGATTCGCGGCATGGCGTGAAGGAGAATGACGAGGCGTTTTTTACTTTTCTTGACGAAATGGCCGTGCCTTACCGTATCGTGCTGACCAAAACCGATAAGGTTAAAAGCGAAGAGCTGGAAAAAGTCGTTGAAGATACGAAAAACGCGCTTAAAAAACACACGGCGGCTTTCCCGGACATACTCACCACCAGCGCGCGCAAAGCCTCGGGCATCGATGAGCTGCGCAGCATTATCGCGGGCTACGCGGCTTAATCAATGGTCGGCGAGGATTGAAAAGAACCCGTAAATTTCCCCGCCCAGGCTTTTGACGCAAAGAGACGCTTTTTTATCGCATTCAGCGCAGATGCCGGTAGCTATATCAGTTGTCAGATCAGCATTTCCGTTTCCATGCCGGCTTGTATCGATCATCGCTTCTCTGATTTCAGCGTCCATCTCGGGAATAAGGATAGAGCCGGTCACTTTTTCATTAATTTTTTCGCAGATGGTTTTGTTGATCTGGTAAGCGACAAGAATTACATCATCCGCCGCTGAAGCGGTCCATTCCACATTGTTGAAGCGCCCCATATACCAGCCGGCGGGGGGATCGTCATCGTCCTGCGATATTGCTTCCGGATTGAGAATGCCGGGCGAAAGGCCGCCGCCGGAGGGATGATAGATTTTATTGCCATTGGGCGGCGTGTTGAACCCGGCCTGGGTCGGCAGGGTAAAATCGATATTGGCGATTTTTGTGCCGGAGAAGGTGAGCTGGTCGACCGAGGATTTGGCCTGCGCTGCGTAATTGATCAACTGCGTGGCATAGAGCTCAGCCTTCTCGCTGCTCAGCGCGCTGGCCTCGCCGGTATCCGTCTGGCGGACCAAGGTCATGGAGAGGGCGGCAAACAGGGCGATGGCAATCAACACGTAAATCAAGGCGTTGCCTTTTTCTTCCCCCTGAGTAAAAAAACGTTCGCGATTTGTTTCCCTTTTTACAAAACCCATACTATAATCTCCCCCTTAACAGGCTATCAGAGACGATCATGGATGCAATCTTTTATATTATTATGGGCTTTATTCCGGGCGCAGCAGTGGCGGTTTTGTTTTTTGTCAAATTAAACGCGGGCCGCGAAGAGAGCATAAGAAGCGAAGTGGAAAAAGATTCCCTGGAACGACAGCTTGCTCAACACAAAGATGATCTTGAAAAAATCGAGACGCGCTTTAAGGAACAATTCGAGAATCTGGCAAACCGGATTTTTGACAAAAAAAGCGAAACGTTCAAAAGTCAATCTCAAGAGAGTCTCGGCCTTCTTCTAAATCCCCTGAAGGAAAAACTTATGGAGTTTCAAAAGAAAGTGGATGACTCCTTCGGTAAACAGATGAGTGAGCAATTTTCACTCAAAAACGAAATCAAAAATATTGTTGATGTCAGTCAAAAAGTTACATTGCAGGCAGAAAATCTGGCTAATGCTCTTAAGGGCAATACAAAAACACAAGGTGACTGGGGCGAAGTTATTTTAGAAAATATATTGGAAGCATCAGGCCTCCGCAAAGGAGAAAATTATATAGTACAGGGCAGCGGACTTGGATTGAAACATGCTGATACGGGACAAAGCCAAAGGCCCGATGTGATCGTGAACCTGCCTGACGGCAAGCATGTCATTATTGATTCTAAAGTTTCACTTACACATTACGAGAAATTCTGGACGGAAACCGATGAAGCGTTGCGCTCCGCATATCTTAAGCAGTTTCTGGATTCGGTGAAAAAGCATGCGCTGGATCTTGAGCAAAGGCGTTATCAGGATACGGATAAATTGGGCACACCGGAGATTGTTCTGATGTTTATGCCTATCGAGGGCGCCTTTATGCTGGCTGTACAGGAAGATCGTGCATTGCACGGATTTGCGTGGAGTAAAAATGTCGCTATTGTCTGCCCTTCGACATTATTTGCGACATTAAAAACCATTTCTTCACTCTGGAGGCTGGTTCGGCAAAATCAAAATGCGCAGGAAATTGCACGCCAAGGCGGCGCTTTATACGATAAAATCGAAGGCTTCGTAGATGATATGCAGGGTCTGGGCAAACAAATTCAAAAAATAGAATCCACTTATGAAGACGCTATGAGCAAACTGTCAAAAGGCAAAGGCAACATCTTAAGCCGGACGGAAAAACTGAAAAAACTTGGTGCTACAACTCCGAAATCTTTGCCGATGGAACTTTTCGATCATGAATCTGATGACGATGAAACAATTTTCGATCTCATCAGTGAAGAAAAAAAGCGCGCGTGAGGATTTTCCATGAGCGATCTTTATAACATCATCACCGTTCCCGCCCCCGTTCTCAAGGAGATCGCGCAACCCGTCGATAAAATTGACGATCCGCTGCGCGCTCAGATGGATAAAATGCTGGTGACCATGTACGAGGCGCCCGGCATTGGTCTTGCCGCCAACCAGGTGGGGCTGCTCAACCGGGTGCTGGTCATGGATCTTTCGCGCCGCGCCGACGGAGATGAGATGAAACCGATTTTCATGATCAACCCGGAAATTATTTACGAATCGGAAGAAATGAGCGTGATGGAGGAAGGATGTCTCTCTATCCCCGAGCAATATGCCGATGTCGAGCGTCCTAGAACCGTGCGTGTCAAATATCTCGATTACAGCGGCAACCCGGCGGAACTGGAGGCATCGGAATTATTGTCGCATTGCGTACAGCACGAAATCGATCACCTAAATGGGGTTTTGTTCATCGATTATCTCTCCAGCCTTAAGCGCAACATGATGCTCCGTAAAGTCGAAAAACTCAAAAAACTGCAGGTTCTTTAAATGAAGCCTTTGCGCATCGGCTTTATGGGCACGCCGGATTTTGCTGTGGCGCCCTTACGCGCCTTGTTCGAGGCGGGTCATGAAATTTCCTGCGTTTACACACAACCACCGCGCCCAAAAGGCCGCGGGCAAAAGATCCGGAATTCACCTGTGCATGAATACGGGCTGTTTAAAAACATCCCTGTTTTTCATCCCGCTTCGTTGAAAAATTCTGAAGAGCATGAGATTTTTGCAAATCACAGGCTGGATGTCGCGATTGTGGCGGCTTATGGATTAATTCTGCCTAAGACGATTTTAAGCGCACCCGTTTACGGCTGCATCAATATCCACGCCTCACTGCTGCCGCGCTGGCGCGGGGCGTCACCGATCCAGCGCGCCATCTGGGGGGGCGATACAGAAACCGGCGTGACATTGATGCAGATGGATGAAGGCCTGGATACCGGCGCCATGATCATGAAGCGCGCCATACCTATTACCGACCAGACAACCACGCCTGTTTTACATGACGAACTGGCAGTGCTTGGCGCGGGAATGATTGTCGAAGCCATGCAGATGCTGGCGACGGACGGTCCGCTGAAATCCACATTGCAAAATGATAAAGATGTGATTTATGCGAAGTTGCTGGACAAAAAGGACGGACGCGTAGATTGGAGCCAAAGCGCCATTGAAGTTGACCGGCAAGTGCGCGCCCTCAATCCATGGCCGGGCGTTTGGAGCGAGATCCGCGGCAAGCGTTTTAAAATTCTTGCCGCGCGCCCGCAGATTTCCCAGAGTGAAAATCCCGGAATGATTCTCAACGCGCAAGGGGATGTCTCCTGCGGCGGCGGAACACTGCGTCTTATGACTATCCAACCGGATAACGCGAAGGCGATGGATTTCGCGGCGGCTGTAAATGGCGGGTACATTAAAACGGGAGAGTCTTTCCAATGAGCGGCACCGCCTGTGGCGTCATTGCGCTCATTATGTGGGCATTTACCAGCGTTGTTCTGGCCTTGCTGTCCGGTATTTCAACTTTTGAAATTGTCGGCGCGGCTTTCTTCCTCTGTTTCATCGGCATGACGGGCAGCCAGATTGTAAATAAAGAGCCGATCGCCTCCTACTGGCGACGACCGCTTTCCGAATATTTGTTCTGGCTGCTGGGGCCCGGGCTCTATACCGTTCTTTTGTATATGGCTTTTAAAATGGCTCCGCCGTTTGAAGTGAATATTCTCAATTATCTCTGGCCGATCCTGTTAGTCATTTTTGCATCTTTTATGCATGATGTGACTCTTAATCTTACACGCGCAGCCGGAATTATCGCCGGTTTTTCCGGATTGTTCATTGTTACGATTCCGCCGGCTTCAGACAATTTTTTTGATGATTTCAACTGGGGACACGGGCTGGCACTTATATGCGCGGTTCTCTGGTCTTCTTATTCCGCCTTGCGTAAAAAACCAAACTATCCAATGGGATTTTTGGCCCCTTTATGCTTTGTTTTTTCAATGATTTGTTTTTTACTTGATATGACTTTTGAGACAACGGTCATACCGAATGGCTTTCAAATTTTTCTTATCCTGGTGTTGGGGATTACACGCCTTTCTTACGCACTATGGGATACTGCGATGAAATCCGGAGATATCATGCTGCTGACATCGCTATCCTATTTTTTGCCACTGATTACTACCCTGTTGCTGGTTGTTTTCGGATTCGGCACCGAGCGGCCGCTGGTTGCGCTGGGCGCCGTTCTGATTATCGGCGGCTGTCTGCTTGTCAATGCTGATAAAATTTCCTACTTTTTCAAAAAGAAATTCAACCCGATCCCATGACACGCTGGAAACTCACCATCGAATATAAAGGTAGCACTTACGCGGGTTGGCAGCGGCAGACCAAGGATCCGTCCGTACAGCAGGCGATCGAGGGCGCCATCAAAGCCTTCTGCGGGCAGGATATCACAATCCACGCGGCGGGGCGGTCGGATGCCGGCGTACATGCGTGCGGGCAAGTGGCGCATTTCGATCTTGATTACGGCGAGCGGAGTTTAACCGGCTACGAGCTGATGAAGGCGCTCAATGCGCATCTGCGCGGACAAGGCACATGTATTCTTAAAGCCGAAACGGCGGCGAACGATTTTCACGCGCGTTTCAGTGCGACCAGCAAACTTTACCGCTATCGCATCATCAACCGCAGCGCTTTTCCCGCAATTGAGGACGGGCTGGCCTGGCACATCAAACAGGACATGGATATTTCCGCCATGCAGGCGGGTGCAAAAAATCTTGTCGGCTCTCACGATTTCACTACATTCAGGGACAGCGAGTGCCAGGCCAAGTCGCCGGAAAAAACGCTGAGCCGTCTGGATGTGTCGGTAAAAAATTATGACGGCGCGGGCGGACACGAAATTACGATTGAGACGGAGGGGCGATCCTTCCTGCATCACCAGGTCAGGAATATGGCTGGCACCTTGTCACTGGTCGGGCTTGGCAAATGGAGCCCGAGTGATGTTAAAACAGCGCTGCAGGCAAAAGACCGCACCAAGGGCGGGCCGACCGCGCCGGCTGAAGGGCTGTATCTTGTACGGGTCGATTACGCCTGATTTTCCTTGCTTCGAGGGAACCGTTCGGGGTATAGAATGTTTGCATAATAGGGAGTGTCCGAATGAAATTACATTACTTATTGATATTATTGGCATTATTTACGGTTTTTTCTGTCCCTGCGGCTTATGCGCAGAGAAACCTGCACGAGGACCTGACTACGCTTAACCGCATCCAGCCGCTTCAGCACCCTGATTACGATACTTCGAAGGAAATCCTCGATCGCCGCATTCTCGAGCGCAAAAACAAGGTGATCGGCGAAGTCGATGATGTGGTTCTCAATGGTAACGGCAATATCGTGTCGCTTGAAGTTGAGTTCGACCGGCTCGGTCATCACCAGCCGGTGACTCTCAATTACAATTCCATGAACGCAGAGCCGGTGACGAATGGTTATATTCTCGGCTTTGAACAATCAGAGATTGAAGATCTTTACCCGGCGATGCTGGCTAATGTCGAAACCGCGGCCGGCGGCGAGGAAGAGTATTACAGCCTACAACGCCTGACGGGTACGGAAATCCGCACGCCGGACGGCAGACGCATCGGCAAAATTGCCGATGTCCTGTTCGGCGCGCGCGGCGACCGGGCGGAGGCATTCTATGTAACGATGGAGCAAGGCACGGCGCGCGGCAAAGGCATTGCCATTCCTTATGATGTGCTGGAGATCCGCCGTGATGGCGGCGTCCTGAAAGCAACCGTTACGCCAGAGCAGGCGAAAGCCATGAGCGATTTCTCCAAAAATCTGAAAAAATAATTTTCAGGCGAACCAGAGTTCCAGAATTTTTTTATAGATTTTCATCGTGCCCTCAAGATGGTCGATCCGCGCATGCTCGTCCACTTGGTGCACTGTGGCGTTAATGGCGCCGACCTCGACCACGGGGCAGTACTTCTGAATGAAGCGCGCATCCGACGTGCCGCCATTGGTGGTCAGAGCCGGGGTTCTACCCGTGACATGCTTCACGGCCTGTTTTACAAGTTCCGCCAGCGGTCCCGGCGTGGAAAGAAAGCTTTCGGCATTGCCGGATGTGATTTTAAGTTCGTAGGGCGCCTTTACGCTGTCCAGAATTTCGCGGATTTTTTTCTCGATGCTGGCATTGGTCCAGAGATCGCTGAAACGGATATTGAAATCGGCGCGCCCGGCGGCCGGAATCACATTCTTGGCCGGGTTACCGACATCGATGCTGGTGATTTCAAGATTGGTGGCCTGGAAAAATTCGCTGCCTTTGTCGAATTCATGCGCAGTGAGCGCGCCCAGCAGCTTTACCAAACGCGGCAGCGGATTATCAGCCAACCTCGGATAAGCCGCGTGGCCCTGGCGCCCGCGCACATGAATTTCACAGCTCATTGAACCGCGGCGGCCGACTTTTATTTCCTGTCCCAGCTCGTCCGGGTTGGTGGGTTCGCCAACAATGGCAGCATCGGGAACGTGACCATGATCTTTCATCCATTGCAGGACTTTGACGGTGCCATCAACCGCTACGCCCTCTTCATCGCCTGTAATAAGCAGGCTGATCGAGCCTTTGGCAGGTTTTCCGTGCTCCTGCAGATAAGCGGCGATCGCGGCTGTAAACGCCGCCACGCCGCCCTTCATGTCGGAGGCGCCGCGTCCATATAATTTTCTGTCCTTGATGACGCCTTCGAAAGGCGGGTGCGTCCACAAGTTTTCCGGGCCCGGCGGCACAACATCGGTGTGGCCGGCGAAACAGATATGCGGATGACCGGTCCCGAGACGTGCGAAAAGATTCGGCACGTTTCCAAAAGGAAGATTCTGACATTCAAAGCCGAGTTTTTTGAGCACGCCGGACAGGTAAGCTTGCGCGCCGGCATCTTCCGGTGTCACCGACGGGCAACGGACAAGGTTCTGTGCGAGCGTTACGACATCAGTCACGCAGGAGCTCGTTGATGGAGGTTTTGCTGCGTGTACGCTCATCGACGCGCTTGACGATGACAGCGCAGGCCAGACCGGGACCTGGCTGTCCATTTTTCATGGGCCTGCCAGGCATTGTACCGGGAATAACGACGGAATAAGCGGGCACACGCCCCATAAAAATCTCGCCGCTTTCGCGGTCGATGATCTTCGTTGAAGCGCCGATAAACACGCCCATGGAAAGCACCGCGCCTTCCTCGACAACCACACCTTCGGCAACTTCGGAGCGGGCGCCGATGAAAACATTGTCTTCAATAATGACGGGATCCGCCTGCAGCGGCTCGAGCACGCCGCCGATTCCAACTCCACCGGAGATGTGACAATTTTTTCCAATTTGCGCGCAGGAGCCGACCGTGCTCCACGTATCAATCATGGTACCTTCATCGACATAGGCGCCGACATTGACGAAGCACGGCATCAGCACGACGCTTTTCGCGATAAAAGCCGAGCGGCGCACCGTGCAGTTCGGCACGGCGCGGAAACCCGCTTCGCTGAATTTTTTTTCGTCCCACCCTTCAAATTTGGAAGGCACCTTGTCGTACCAGTTTGAATCGCCAGGGCCCCTATTGATGAGACAGTTCGGATTGAGCCGGAAAGACAGAAGTACCGCTTTTTTCAGCCACTGGTTTACCTGCCACTTGCCGCCGGTTTTCTCGGCGATACGCATGCGTCCCGCATCGAGCAAGGCAAGCGCTTCCGCGACCGCATCGCGAATTTCACCTTTTGTGCCGGCATTCAGTTCGGCGCGCTGTTCCCAGTGGGCATCGATGATGCCTTTAAGATCATGGGCGGAATTCTGCGCGTCAAGAGCCATGGTACCTGCATCCCTTTTCAGATTTCCAAATCAACATAAAGCCCGGATAAAAGCAATGGACAAGAAGCGGCGAGGTGCTATTTTAAAGGCATGACAATCACAAGATTTTTCCCCGTCTTCGTTTCAATCCTGATCTTTGCCCTGCCGGCCCGGGCGGGTGGCCAGACCGCCTATTACGATGTCTATGCCAGCGGCTTCAAGGCCGTGACGGCCAAGGTGGTCATGAATACGCAAAAAGGCCGTTACGATGTCTCGCTCTCGGCGAAGACGCAAGGGTTTCTCGGCAAGATGGCGCCATGGCAGGGCAGCTTTGAGACGCAGGGCTGGATTCTGAAAGACCGGTTTCAACCGGAAACCCATACCTCAACTGCCGTGTGGAAAGGCGAGGAGGAAATCAAGGAATACAGCTATACAAAAAGCGGGGCGTTTAAAAAACTGACCACGACCGAATTCGGCAAGAAGCCTGTGACGGAAATTCCAGACACAGAACTCACCAGCCACACAATTGATACGCTGACGGCCACGCTTAATGTTTTTGAAAATGTCGCGGCAGGGGGTTCTTGCGAAGGCTCCGCCGATGTGTTTGACGGCAAACGGCGATTTACGCAGATCTTCAGTCCGCAACCAGCCGAAACACTTAAACGCAGCAAATATAATATTTATGAAGGCCCGGCCGAGCGCTGCACGATCGAGGTTGTTCCAGGTGCAGGCGACTGGCATGAAAAACCGCGCGGCTGGATGTCGATCCAGGAACAGGGACGCGACCGCGGCACAATGCCGACGATATGGACCGCCGTTATGAGCCGGGATGGGCCAGCAATTCCTGTTAAAATCATGGTCAAAACGGCATATGGCACGTTGTTTATGCACCTGGTGGATTATAAAAAGGCGCCCTCATGAGCCTTGCTGTGGTCATTCTCGCTGCCGGCACCGGCAGCCGCATGAAATCGAAAAAACCCAAGGTCATGCATGAGCTGGCCGGGCGGCCGATGATTTCATGGCTGGTCGATACGGTCCTGCAACTGAAGCCGAAGAAAATTATTGTCGTGGTCGGTCCGGACATGAAAGACCTGCAGACGCAGGTCAAACCGCATGCGACAGTCGTTCAGAAAGTACGCAACGGCACGGCCGGGGCACTGAAATGCGCGCTGCCGCTGTTGAAAAACCACTTAAAAAATCATGGGGGCGACGTGCTTGTACTGCTGGGCGATGCGCCATTGGTTTCAAAGGCGACCTTGCAAAATTTGATCAGAGCGCGCAGCTCCAAGAGCGGCATGGCCGTGCTGGGTGCGCAGGTTGCGGACCCCTCCGGTTACGGGCGGCTGGTTGTCAAAGGCAACACATTGCTGCGCATTACCGAACATAAAGACGCAAGCGCGGTGGAGCGCAAGATCGACGTCATCAATACCGGTGCGTTTTGTATTGACGGAGCGCGCCTGGCGAAATGGATTGCAAAAGTCGGCAATAAAAACGCGGCAAAAGAATATTATATCACCGACCTGCCCGCGATTGCCGTGCGCGAGGGTGCCGTCGCAAATATCGCTATGGCGTGCTGCGAAACGGAAGCAAGGGGCTGCAACACGCGCGCGGATCTCGCGCTGCTGGAAGAGGCGGCGCAGGATATATTGCGTGCCCGCGCGATGGAAAACGGGGTGAGCCTGACGAACCCGCGCAGCGTTACATTTCATCATGACACGAAAATCGCTTCCGACGTCACAATTGAGCCGAACGTGTTTTTTGGCCCCGCCGTCAGTATTGCTGCCGGCGTGCGCATCCGCGCTTTTTCCTATCTTGAGGGCGTGAAGATCGGCGCGAATGCGATTATCGGTCCCTTTGCCCGCCTGCGCCCGGAGACGGAAATCGGCGAAGGCGCGCGCATCGGCAATTTTGTGGAAGTGAAAAAATCGAAGATCGGAAAGGGCGCGAAGATCAGTCACCTCGCCTATGTCGGCGACTGCCTGATGGGCGAGAGCGCCAATTTCAGCGCAGGCGCCATCACCGTCAATTATGACGGAGTCCATAAGCACAAAACAATCATTGGCAAAAACACGATGATCGGCTCCAACGTCAACTTGGTGGCACCGGTGAGAATTGAGGACGGCGCCTACATCGCCGCCGGCTCAACCATCACCGATAACGTACCGGCTGATGCCTTGGCAATTGAGCGCGGCCAGGCTTCTGTCAAAAAAAGCTGGGCAAAGAATCGGCTCAGGAAAAAATGAGATTTTTTCTCCTTCTTTTTATAATTTTTTTTCCTCTTAAAGCGCTTGCCTGCGAATGCATGCAACCGGAGCCGGGCGACGGGCAAAGAAATTACGAAAGAGCCAGCTATGTGTTTGATGGAACCATAATCGCGGTAAAGGCAGGAGATCAAACATGGCCACCCTATCACTCTACCGTAACCTTGAAGATCAACAGGCTTTATAAGGGACAGAAAGCGGAAGAGATTACAGCGTTCTTTCCCGGCATGGTAAAAAATGACCTTGTTTACAGCTCCTCATGCGATGCCTATTCCGTAGATATAGGCGCAAGCGGCCAATATGTGCTCTACGAGCGGGAATATGAAGGCAGGTCAGCGCTGGTTGCCGCTTCGCAATGCGATTCCGGCGTGGATTTCTGAAACATCCTGTAAAACTTCGTGATTTGAATTCGCAGAAAGAACGACTACATTTACGCCCATGTGCGGTATCATCGGAATCGTCAGCAACAAGGATGTCAGCCCTCTTCTCATCGAAGGGCTGCGGCGGCTTGAATACCGGGGTTATGATTCCGCCGGGATCGCGACACTCCAGGGAACTGCGATTGCCCGTGCCCGCGCGCCGGGCAAGCTCGGCAATCTCGAAGCGCGCCTGAAAACCGCGCCCCTACACGGCAGTACCGGGATCGGCCATACACGCTGGGCGACGCATGGGTTGCCGAGCGAGAAAAATGCTCATCCGCATGCGACCGATAAAGTCGCCGTCGTGCATAACGGTATCATCGAGAATTATATCGCGCTGAAAAACGAGCTCGAACAAAACCAGTGCCGGTTCGAAACCGATACCGATACCGAAGTTATCGTTCATCTTGTCACGCAATATCTGAAACAGGGTATGAGGCCGCAGGAGGCTGCGAATGCCGCCTTCGACCGACTGGAGGGCGCGTTTGCGCTGGTGATGATTTTTGCCGGCGAGGACGACTTAATGATCGGGACGCGGCGCGGCACGCCGCTGGCCGTTGGTTACGGCGACGGCGAGATGTTCATAGCGTCGGATTCCTACGCGCTGGCGCCTTTGACAAAAAAAATCTGTTTCCTCGAAGATGGTGACCGCGTCGCGGTTTCCCGCGAAAAGGCTTTTATTTACGTGAATGATAACAAACCTGTGAAGCGCGAGATCCGCATCACCGCGCAGAGCGGCGCGACCACAGGCAAGGGCGAATACCCGCATTTCATGCTCAAGGAAATTCATGAACAGCCGGCCGTGATCGGCGACACACTGAACAGCTTCATCAACCCGGCGACGGGCGATATCAGCCTGCCCACCGCCATTATCGAAGCGCTGCGCGCCGCGCCGCGTTTGACGCTGATTGCCTGCGGCACGGCATTTTACGCGTGTCTTACGGCTAAATATTATTTTGAACAATTCGCCCGCGTGCCGTGCGAGGTGGATATCGCCTCCGAGTTCCGCTACCGCGGCGCACCGATGCCGGCGGGCGGCGTGGCAATTTTTGTATCGCAGTCGGGCGAGACGCTCGACACGCTGGAGGCGCTGCGCACCTGCAAACGCGAGGGGCAGACAATTTTATCAATCGTCAACACGATTGAAAGCACGATCGAGCGCGAGTCGGATCTTGTTCTGCACACGCTGGCGGGCCCGGAGATCGGTGTTGCCTCCACTAAAGCCTTTACCACGCAATTGACGACGCTCGCCTGCCTCGCGCTGGCGCTTTGCACGGATAAAAAGACGCTCACCGAAGATGTGCGGAAAGAAATTATAGAATCACTGCGTCACCTGCCGAAGATCGCGGCGGATGTGCTAACGCAGGAAAAAGATGCCTTAAAAATCGCCAGGCACGTCGCGAATGTCCGCGACATGCTGTATTTGGGGCGCGGCGGCATGTACCCGCTGGCACTTGAGGGTGCACTGAAAATGAAAGAGATTTCCTATATTCACGCGGAAGGCTATGCCGCCGGGGAAATGAAACACGGGCCGATTGCCCTGATTGACGAAAACGTGCCGGTGGTGGCGCTGGCGCCGTCCGATGCGCTGTTTGAAAAAACCGCTTCGAATATTCAGGAGACGCGCGCGCGGGGCGGGAAAATATTGCTGATCTCCGATGCGAAGGGCGTAGCGGCTTTAAAAAATGATTCGGCGTGGGCATTGACCATGCCCGATGCCCACCCGTTCATTGCACCGATTCTCTACGCAATCCCCGTACAGCTGCTGGCCTACCATGTCGCGGTGCTGAAAGGCACGGATGTCGACCAGCCGCGCAATCTGGCGAAATCGGTCACGGTGGAATAATTATTTCCGCAGGACCAATGTTGTCCATTCTCCGGATTCGAAGCGTTTTTTGCATGCGAGGCCCTGCGCTTCATAGGCCTTGATCGCATCATGCGCCTGATTGTGAAGAATGCCGGATAGAATCACGAGTCCGTTTTCGTCCGTCACTGCGACCAGTTCCGGCGCCATTTCAATCAGGGCTACGGCGAGGATATTGGCAATCACCAGATCATAGGGTTTGCGCTTCTGCGCCAAAAGCGTTTTAAACCCGTCACCGGTTTCACATGTCAGGCCGCCGGCGCCTCCTGGAATTTTATTGGCTTCTGCGTGACGAAGGGCAACACGCACGCATTCGGGATCGTTGTCGACACAGAGCACCGGCGTCTTCCAGAGTTTCCAAGCGGCAATACCAAGAATGCCGGAGCCCGCACCCATATCGAGCACGTTCCACGGGCAAACACCTTGCGCATTCAGATCGAGTAGCGCCTGCAGGCAGGTTTTAGTTGTGCCGTGTTCGCCGGAACCAAATGCCGTGGCAGCATCGATCTGCAGGCCTGTAAGCCCGTCCGGCACTTCGCTATCATAATGGGAGCCATGGATAAAAAACGGACCGACGGTGAAAGACGGGAATTGCTGGTAACAGAGTTTCAGCCAGTCGGTATCTGGAGAGATTTGTTCGATTTGAAAATCCTCTTCAAACCTGACCCCGGCTTTGCGCAGGCGGGCAGAAAACACGGCTGTATCCGGTGCATTTCCCGTGACCCATTCCATCAGCCATGGTGCATCGCGGCCTTCCGATTCACGGAAAATATTGCAGGCAAAAACATCTTCGGCAAAAAACACCGCGAGATCGCACGCTTGTGCCTCATTCAGCGCAGAACGAAGTTTCAGGTGTGTTGAGTACAAGGGTAGCGCTTATTCTTTTTCTTCGACGACGACTTCGATTGCCTCGTCCTCGAGTTCGCCGACATCCTCGATCTCGGTCAGCGCGGCATCATCATCGAGATCGTCCGTGTCGCCTTCATCGAGATCCTGCAGGCTGACGACGCCGTCTTCTGCTTCAATTTCCTCGGTGTTGTCATTACCGACGAGCTTGGCTTTCTTGCCGCCGGGCTTTTCTTTTTCCAGGTCAGCAACGATGGCGGCCTTGGTGCGGCGGCCCTTGACCTTCAGTTCGCCGGTGAATTGCGTATCGCAGTTCGGGCACTCGATCGGGCGCTTGTTAAAATCGTAAAAACGTATGCCGCAACTTACGCATACTCTTTTCAAACCTCTGGCATCACTGGCTGCGCTCATAAGCGTCTCTCCTTATAAAAGGTCTAAATTCCTGATTTATAACGCTTGAACTGCACGATTTTTGCCTCTCTGTCAACCCAAGGAGCCGGGGCCGCGCATGAAACCCATGGACCGGATGCCTATATCATTATAAACTCCGGGTTCCAATTCCGCCCCGGGCGGGGCCTCACCTTAAGAAGGTTTTAAGAACATGGAAAAATCAGTCGTAATTTGCGGTTTCAAGCGTTCGCCGATGCATTTTGCCGGCAAGGGTGCGCTGGCCGGGGTTCGCCCCGATGATATGGCCGCCGCGGTGGTCAGGGCGCTGGTTTGCGAGGCAGGCGTGCAGGTTGCAGACATCGAGGACCTCATTATGGGCTGCGCCTTCCCGGAGGCCGAACAGGGTTTCAACATCGCAAGACTTGTCGTCAATCTGGCGGGGCTGCCGGTCTCTGTCGCGGGGGCGACCGTGAACCGCTTCTGCGGATCTTCCATGACCTCCATTCACATGGCGGCAGGCGCCATTCAAATGGGCGCAGGCGAAGTCTTTATCTGCGCCGGCGTGGAATCGATGAGCCGCATCCCGATGGGCGGGTTCAACCCGATGCCGAACCCCGCGCTGGGGCACTCCTACCCGCAGGCCTATATCGGCATGGGCGAGACGGCGGAAAATCTTGCCAAGAAATATTCGATCTCCCGCAAGGAGCAGGAAGAATTCGCGCTTGGCTCGCAGAAGAAAGCCGCCGCTGCGGCCGCTGCCGGGAAATTCAATGACGAGATCGTTGGAATCGGCGCGGTGAAAGAAGACGGCACAATCCGTGCAGATACGACATTGGAGACGCTGGCCGGTTTGAAGCTGGCCTTCGATGAAAGCGGAACGGTGACGGCGGGAACCGCTTCACCGCTGACGGATGGTGCGGCTGCGGTCCTGGTAGCATCGGAAGACTATGCGAAGAAACACAAGCTACCCATTCTCGCGCGCATCAAATCGATCGCCGTATCGGGCTGCCCGGCGGAAATCATGGGCATCGGCCCGGTACCTGCCACGCAGAAAGCGCTGGAGCGCGCGGGGCTAAAACTGTCCGACATGGATGTGATTGAGCTGAATGAAGCGTTCGCTGCGCAGTCGCTGGCGGTGCTGAAAGAACTGGGCGCCGACATTAATAAAGTTAATCTGGATGGCGGTGCGATTGCACTGGGGCATCCGCTGGGGACTTCCGGCGCCCGCATCACCGGCAAGGCGGCCAGCCTGCTTAAACGCGAAAAGGGCACATACGCGCTTGCCACCATGTGCATCGGCGGCGGCCCGGGCATCGCGACGATTCTGGAATCGGTGTAATGGACTTAACAGACATTCAGAAACGCAATGCGCGGGTCGAGGCCGACAAGGCCTGGGAAACGTCGTGGACCCGGCGTTTGTTAATTACATCCCTGACCTATATTGTTGTCGCGTTTTACCTCTTTTTTAAAGAAGAGCCTCTCTTTTACCTGCATGCGCTGGGACCTGCGGGCGGCTATCTTCTTTCTACCCTGTCCATTCCTTTTTTTAAAGCCTTCTGGCTGCGCCATATTTACAAACCGGACGGAAATTTCTCATGAGCATCCAAAAAGTCGCGGTCATAGGCTCGGGCGTGATGGGCAGCGGTATTGCCGCGCAGATTACCAACGCGGGCGTGCCGGTCGTGCTGCTCGATATCAAGCCGGCGGACGGATCGAACCTCGCAGCGAACGCCGTTGAGAAAATGCTCAAGGCCGATCCGGCGCCGTTCATGCGAAAAGCCAATGCGAAGCTGATTACACCCGGCAATCTCGAGGATGATCTCGCGCTGCTCGGCGATTGCGACTGGATCATCGAGGTTGTGCTGGAAGATATCAAGGTCAAGCATGCGACTTACGAGAAAATCAATAAACACCGCAAGAAGGGCTCCATCGTCTCGAGCAATACCTCGACAATTCCGCTGCATAATCTTGTTGAAGGCCAGGGCAAGAATTTTGAAAAAGATTTCCTGATTACGCATTTTTTCAACCCGCCGCGTTATATGCGTTTGCTGGAGCTGGTTGTCGGCGACAAGACGCGCAAAGATGCGATCGAGACGATCCGCACATTCTGCGACGTTAATCTCGGCAAGGGTGTGGTGCAGTGCCATGACACGCCAGGTTTTATTGCCAACCGTCTCGGGGTTTTCTGGATGACGGCGGGGATTAACGCCGCGATTGATCTTAAAGTCGATATTGAAACGGCGGATGCCGTCATGAGCAAACCGGTCGGGATTCCAAAGACCGGGATTTTCGGGCTGATTGATCTTGTCGGGGTGGACCTGATGCCGCACCTCGCGGAATCCATGGTGGCGACGCTGCCCAAGGACGATGAGTACCGGAAAATTTTCAAGGATTACGGTTTCGTGCACCAGATGATCGCGGCCGGGTACAAGGGACGCAAGGGCAAGGGCGGTTTCTATCGGCTTGACCCCGATGCTAGGAGCGGCAAGAAGGCCAAACAGGTTTTATCGATTTCACAGGATGTATTTACTGAAGATCACTACAAGGCATCGCAGAAAGTTTCCCTGCCCTCCATCGATGCGGGCAAGGCGGGACTAAAGGCCGTCCTCACCGCGCCGGACGCGGGCGGGAAATATGCGTGGCGCGTGCTGAGCCAGACGCTAGCCTATGCCGCGTCGCTGGTTCCGGAGATCGCCGACACGATCTTCGATATCGATGAGGCCATGAAGCTTGGCTATAACTGGAAAATGGGCCCATTCGAGATGATCGACCAGCTCGGCGCGCAGTGGTTCGCGGACTCCTTACAAAAAGAAGGAATCGCGGTACCTAAAATCGTCACGCAGATCGGTGAACAGAAATTTTACCGTGTTGAAAGCGGTAAACTGCAATATTTCGGCACGGACGGAAAATATCATGATGTCGTGCGCCCCGAAGGCGTGCTTCTCTTGCGCGATATCAAGCTCCGCAGCGAACCTGTGGCGAAAAACGGATCGGCGTCCGTGTGGGATATCGGCGACGGCGTGGTGTGTTTCGAACATACATCAAAAATGAACACGTTCGACGATAAAACGTTCGAGATGATCGCCAAGACGCTCAAACTTGTCGGCGACGGCAAGGGCCAATACAAAGCTTTGGTCGTTTATAACGAATCCTCGAACTTTTCGGCCGGCGCCAATCTCGGTCTTGCGCTGTTCATGATGAATATCGCGATGTACCCGCAGGTGGAGGAATTTATCAGCGTCGGGCAGAAGGCGCTGATGGATCTGAAATTCGCGCCCTTCCCCGTGGTGTCCGCCCCGTCCGGCATGGCGCTCGGGGGCGGGTGTGAAATTCTACTCGTATCGTCAGCCGTGCAGGCGCATGCCGAAACCTATTGCGGCCTGGTCGAAGTCGGCGTCGGTATTATCCCCGGCTGGGGCGGCTGCAAGGAAATGATTTTGCGTTTTCGCGAAAAAGAAAAAGCAGAGTTCAAAAAGAATCTGGGCAAGATCGGCAAGAAAAATATGTGGTTCTCGCCCGATACCACGCCGATGGGCGCGGTGCGGAAAGCGTTCGAGACTATCGCGGTAGCAACCGTCGCCAAATCGGCGTTCGAGGCGGTCGATATCGGCTATTTCCGTGAGACCGACAGCATCACCATGAACCGCGACCGGCTGCTGTTCGATGCGAAGAAAAAGGCGCTAGCGCTTGCAGAAAATTACCAGCCGCCCGTCAAGGTCACCGATATCCGCATGCCGGGTCCGAGCGGGCGCTACGCACTCGACATGGCCGTCAGCGATCTGCGCAAATCGGGCAAGGCGACGCCCTATGACGTGGTTGTGTCCGGACATCTGGCGGAGGTTTTATCGGGCGGGCGCTTTGCCGATTACACCAGGCCGATGAGCGAGGATGATCTGCTGCGCCTTGAGCTGGAGCAATTCTCGGCTCTCATCCGCAAGGAAGGCACAATGAAGCGCATCGAGCACATGCTCGATAATGGCAAGCCGCTCAGAAACTAGGGGTTTTTTCGACTTTGGAAATTCCGACACTTGGGGTCTCCGGTGACATCATTCCGAAACAGATCAAAAGCCTGGCACCTTTTAAGCAAAGGACGAGATTTGAACGAAATATCTCGTAAAATTTACATATAAATCTTAATAAAATTTTAAATAATCTTCTCTAAAATATATAGTGAAAGGGTGTGTATGTGCATACCTCGCCGATGTATAATGGCAAGATGAGCGTGAACGGAAATTTAAGTCATAAAAAAAAGAAGCGAAATCAGGGCGGTATGACTCTGATCGATCTGGCAATCGTGCTGACGGTTGTCGGCCTTCTGGCTGTGCCCGCCCTTCAGTCCTACCAGGCCTGGAAGGCCGGCAGGAACGCCGAAATCACCAGAGAGAATATCAAGCTCATCAATGCCGTGATTGCGGAATTCTATTTTGAAAACGGCCGCTATCCCTGCCCGGCCGATCCGGGCTTGGACTTTAATCTACCTGCAGCCGGACAAGAAGCATGCGCGGCTGCTCTGGATAGCGGGCCCCTGGCTTTGGCCGGCAGCGTGCCGTTCGCCACGCTGAAGATTTCCGCGAACGCCGCTCTCGACGGCTGGCAGCGGAAATTGAAATATGCCGTATCCACCAATCAGTCAAGAACCGCGGCGACGCCGATGACGGCCAGCGGATCGCTGGAGCTCATCGGCTATACCCAGACGACCGATCCCGTTACCGGTCAAAAAACATGCAGTTCGGGAGCCTCGCTCCTTCCTGATGCAGGGCATTACATTGTGATCTCGCTGGGAACGAACGGGCTGGGCGCCGTCACGCCGCAAGCTGTCCCGACAGGAACATGCGCTGCATCCACCCTGGAAAGCCAGAACTGCGACGACAGCAACCATATTTTCACACCCGATCTTTGCGCGCATTCCGAAACAGCCGGCAGTCTCTATTATGACGACCTCGTCTATACCCAGACATCCGTCCCTGCCCGGATCTGGGAAGCGGTGGCGAGCTCGGACAATGTCAGAAGCGCCACGCCCGGCATCGGCATCAATACGGACGCTCCCTTCGATGCGATGATTGCCGGCGTGGCCGTGCCGGCGATCGACGTCGTCGGCAATGTCAGAGCCACGCCGGATCCGGTTAATCCCGCCGCCTACCGGGGCGAGGCGCATTCGCCGCGCGTATGCGATCCAAGCGGCAGTAACTGCTTTTCGCCGGCGGCCATAGGCGGCGCGGAATCCGGCATGAATTGTGAAACGGGCGTGAACCGGGGCATGAACGGCATCGCCCGATCCGAAGTGACCTGCGGCCCGACCTTCCCGCCCGGCTCCGCCGGCTCGTGCGCCCCCGGACAATATGTGATAGGATTCGATTCAGCAGGACAGATCATATGCGCACTCATTCCATGAAAAAATTAATCCGCCGGATCAGCGGCTTCACCCTGACTGAGATGTCGCTGGCGATCATGATCATCGGCGTGATCGTCGCGGGGGCCGTTCCCTTATATTCCCAGTATGTCCAGCGACAGGACATTAAAAAAACAGCCGAAAATATTGCGCAAATTTCCGACGCCATCGGTGCTTTCCGCCTGCAATGGGGAAGATATCCTTCGCCGGCATCCTTAAGCGCCGCGCGCACCGACCCCGAATACGGACGGGAGCAGCGCGCTGTCACGCCGCCGGCCGGCTCGTGCGCGCCCGGCGGCGGTCTTTGCGCGGAAAGCAGCGTGCGTACAGGATTGGCTTTCACGGACCGCACCGGCACCTTCGTTCCAAGCGGCACCCCCACTATCCAGGTCGGCTTCATCCCGTTCCGCCAGCTGGGGCTGGACGAGGAGCAGGCCTACGACAATTACGGCAACCGTATCCTCTATGCCGTGACCGACCATCTCGCCTTCGCCGACGGGTTTGCTCCGTCGACCGGCGGCCTCGATATAAGGGGCACGGCGGCGGGCAGCATCCTGAATCCGCCGGGGTCCGCGCATTTCTTCGTCGTCAGCCCGGGCCGCAACCGTGCCGGCGCCTATACCAGGGCCGGCACACAATTGACCTGCACCGGCAGCCCGCTTGAACTGGCCAACACCACTTGCAACATTGCAACCAGCCCGGACGCCGTTTTCACCGCCGCCGAAACCAGCACCGGCTCCGGCGCATCGGCCTTTGACGATGTCACCACCTTCTATACCGAAAAAGACGTGCCCTTGTGGCAACTGGCCGAGGCCAACCCCCTTCATATCCACCAGAAACCCAAGGGTGCCATTGTCGTCGGCGACGTGCTGCCTCTGCCCCCCGCCGGCACGCCGGGCCTGTACACGACGGGCGTGATCCGCGCAGGCGCCGTGGAGGGGCGGATCGAAGCAGCCCATCTTTGCACGGATTCCGCGGTGAATTGTTTTTTAACTCAGTCGATTTCCGGCCTGATCGCCGACGGCTTCGGCATGGAATGCCCGCCGGGCCGTTACATGCAGGGCATAGCAGGCGGCGCGCCCATCTGCACGGACGAACTCCTGGCCCTCTGCGATCCGGGTGAGTTTGTCACCGGCATCAATCCCGACGGCACGCTGATCTGCAGCCCCGGCGGCGGATCCCCGGGCTGTTCCGTGACGCCGGTCAATGTCTGCGCACAGCCGCGAAGCCTGCCGGCGGGCGTTGACGGCGATGAGGCCACTGTCACGGCAAATTTTCCACCCCCCGATATCGACGTCGATGCGCTCTACCGCTGCAATATCAATACATGGAACATGGTCAGCACCAGCGGCCCGTGCCCGGGTTGCACGCCGGAAACGGAGACGGAACCTTTGGTTTGCCCCGCCGGCTCTACCGGTTCGATTGAGCGGACAAGAACACGGGCCTGCGCGGGCGATCCCTGGGGCCCGTGGGTGATAACGGATTTATGCGTGCCCGGCGGTTCGTCCTGCGCGGCAGGCACCGACGCGACCGCGGGGACCGGCGGCGGCGGGAATCAGAATCAGCCAGGTAATAGCGGGCCCAATGCTGAAGTCCGGTATATGCTTGTTGTCAAACATCAAACCGACAATACCTACGAGGTTGCATTCAGACTTGAAGTCACTCAGCCTAATGGTGCCTCGCTCGCATTTTCGAGCTCTTCCCCATATTTGTTCGAAATCGGCAGCCTCAAGGCGGAGGTTAGCGGTACGGGCGTAAAATTCTACGATGCATCGAACACGCTGATTCAGAATAATCCCTGGACAACGACAAGCTGGAGTTCCAACAGCTACGATAACAGCGTCGGCTGGCAGATTTACATGCTCGGCGCCGACTTTACCAATGGCGTCGTCGTGCCCTATGCGTTGTTTGATCCGACGGACGATGTCGTTGTGAACAGTTCTATAGTCGTTGCCTGGACCGGCCGCAGCTCTGCAATAAGCTATCCGGCCGCGCCTTTAAATGTTTCCGTTGGAGGAAGAACCACGAACTGGAATGTGTGCGCGCCGCCGCTAGGAAGCTGCACATGGATCAACCAGTCCACAAGCAACTTTAACCCCGGACCTTATCCTGTTGCAGAAAATGCAGATGACGGCTCTCCATGCCCGGCAAACCGTGAAGGTGAGTCGGTCTGGGATGAAACGGGAATCGCAGGCATATTTGACTTTAACACATGCACATGCACGCCAACGTGCACGCCCATGACGTTCACAAGAATATGCGGCGTGGCGCCCGCCCTTACGGCGCATAGTCGTGAAGGAATCTGTCCCGGCGGCGGTCTCACCGCCTGGGAGCCACCTATTAATTCCTATCCGTGCATAAATCAGTAGAGATGGGAAAAGGATCGCTTCAGAAATGAAAAAAAACGCAGGCTTCACCATCATCGAACTCTCCCTCGTGCTGATCATCTTCGGCGGGATAGCGGGCGGGCTTCTGGCGGCCTACCGCCTCTACGGCATGCAGGGCGCGCGGATGCAGACGGTGGAGGCGATCGCGTCGCTCGATGACGCGCTGGTAAAATTCCAGGATAAACATAAATATTATCCCTGCCCCGCCGACCCCGCCGCCGGACGCGGCGATCCCGGTTACGGGCGCAGCAACTGCGGCCTGCCGCCGACCGCAACGCCGGGCCGCGGCGGGGAGCCGGTTCTCACCGGCGCCGTCCCCTTCGCCACGCTTCTCGACCCCGACAGCGACCCGGCGACCGACGATGGCCTGGATCTGGACATCAGCCCGGACACGGCGCGGGACGGGTGGGGCCATAGACTGACCTACGCCGTGACTCAAAGACTGACCAACCCCGCCATCACGTCCTATAACGATGCCTTTGGCGCGATTTTCTTGAACGATGAAAACGGCAATTCGATCCTGGCGCAGCCGGGCACCGCGCATATCGCTCTTGTCAGCCACGGCAGAAACGGCAGCGGCGCCTACACGCCGGAGGGAGTCCTCGTCGGAGCCTGCCCGCCGCCGCCGGCGGTTGAAAACGAAAACTGCGACGGCGATGATGCCATCTTCCTGAGCGGCCTGGCCAGCGATAACGCGGCTACGTTCAATGACGACATTGCCAGGGCCTTTGTCTATAAAGGCGGGCCGCTGTGGGAGCCCATTGCCGAGAACTCCCCCAAAATCAGGAACATCAATCCCGGCAATGTCGGGATCGGCATCAAGGATCCGGAGGAGCGCCTGCATGTCAATGGCGGCCTGACGGCGCAGCGCCTCGATGCCGGGCTTTACTGCGATAACGCGGGCGGGAATTGCATGCCGCCGGAATTCGTCGGCGGCGATGCCGAGACCGCCGGCGTCGCCGTGGACGGCTCGCCCTTCCGCAACACCTGCGACCCGGGCAAAATCGCGGTCGCGATCGAGGGCAATGAGGTTATTTGCCAGCCCATCATTCTGCCAAGCGCCCCCTGCCCGCCCGGCCGCATCGCGATCGGCATCGAGGGCGATGCTCTTGTCTGCTGCCCGCCAAATTATCCGGTGGTGATCGATCTCGAACCGCGCTGCACGACCCCGATAGCGAATTGCCCTCAACAGGACGCGAACCTGTGCGGCACCACGTATGACCTGCCCTTCAGTGCCGGCGGCGCGACATTCACCTTCAACGCGCCGGCCCCGGCCACCGCGAGCGTCACCTATACCTGCACGTCCGGCGCCTGGACCGCCGGGCCGGTGACGGGGTCGTGCGGGGTGAGCGGCGAATATGTTTGGACGTCCATCGGCTCTACCAGCACGGCTAACGGCGCCGAAGGCCTGGGAGAAATTTGCCTTATTCCGGGGGCCATAACCCTCTGCGGTCCGGTACCGCCGCCCGACGGGACCAGGCCGCCGCCCGGGTCCTACCGCTGCCAGTGTACCCTGGTGCCCTGAAAAATAAAAATTCCCAGCTCTTTGGAAACGCAAAGCGCAGGGCCGGGGGAATTCAATGCGAAATCTTTGCTGAATCTGGCTCGATGCGGCAAACGGCAAACAGACAAAATATGAAGATAATTTCAGCGCCGCGCTTTCACCTGGAAAGATACGCCTTCCTGTTCGGAATTTAACGTTCCCAATGGTTTCCGGCTCTATTTTTTTATGATCAAAACGGGGAAAACCCTTACTGTCTTTTTTAAAAATCGGAACAGGGTTGAGTGCGGGCTAACCTTTTGATTCACTTGTGAAGTATTTGAAGCTTTACCAGGAGGATCAGATGTGGAATTTCACCAAGACCTTCATTCTTCTAGCCGGTTTAACGGCCCTCTTTGGCTGGGCGGGCTGGGCCATCGGTGGGCAGTCGGGCATGGTAATCGCCCTTGTGATTGCTGCCGCGATGAATATCGGCTCCTCTTGGTTTTCGGATAAAATCGTCCTGAAAATGTATGGAGCGCGCCAAATCCATGAAGGGAAGCTTTATCAGATGACACATAATCTGGCGATGCGGGCTGGTCTGCCGATGCCGCGCGTCTTCATCATCCACAGCCCCCAGCCCAACGCTTTCGCTACAGGCCGCAACCCGCAAAATGCCGCTGTTGCGGTCAATACAAGGCTCATGGATATTCTCTCAATGAGCGTGAGGCGGAAGCCGCCCCAATCCCTGGAGTTACTCCGGGCCATGAAAGAACTCAGTTTAGTTTTTCTGCTGTTATTGTTGATACCTACACCCTGCTTTGCAAGCGTGTTGTCTGTCAGTTCGCCGGATGTGGAGCAGGGCGAGTGGAGCATAGAGTCGGGTATGGTCTGGGAGATGTATGATGATTCTCAAGGTTCTGATAGGCGGGAATACGCGCTGGAGCTTGGCTATAGCCCAACCGCGTATTGGAATACGGCTATAGAACTTTCCGCCGAGCAAGAAGATGGTAGCTGTTTAGTCCCATTTTGTGATGGTATAGAGTATTGCCATTTACGGAGGGAGAAGTTATGGGACAGGTATTACACAAGTGCGCCCGCACGACAGAGGCATTGCGTCGGTCAATCCAGGATAGTCAAGA
>JBQTJN010000007.1:0-18269 GCA_052387095.1 Alphaproteobacteria bacterium | reverse complement strand
AGCATGGCGATGAGAACATGATCAAAAACTATGTGAAAAAGCAGGGACAACCATACGAGAAGTTATACGAGGACAGGCAACTCCCGCTCTTCTGATACCTCGCCCCTTGGGGCGGGGTTGTTCATTTAGAAATCTATCGTCGTGATTTCACCCCTGTGAATCCAAGCGATTTTAGCATTAGTACATTCCTGATATCGCGATTGATCGTAATAACCAGGATTGGGAACCTGAGCCTTTACTGTAAATCCTCCGAATTTATCAAATGCTTCGCATAAAAGAATTTGGGCAAAATGATTCTCCATCGTGCCATTTAAGCCGACCGGATGCACGCCAGGAGGGGTTTCCATCACAAAACGTTTTGGTGAAAAAGATTCTTGTGTTGTTACTTCAGTCATACTCTTCTCCTAATAATTTTACTGCCTTGAATGGCAGTGTTTTTTAATACCGTGGGAGGAAGAAATGAGAACAGGCTCAATACCTTTTCCGCGCGGTGTCCAGTTTTGGAGACCACGGCGGTGAAAATAAGAATTTCCGGGAGCCATGGCGCTTTAGCTTTTTTTATGTGGTGCAAGCTGATCCTTCAAATCCCACAGTTGCGTGAACAACGATCCAATACCTAAACCGTTCCAGTCTATATGTCAATGGTAAAAATCAGATTCTTTTGAAATAGAGCGTCAATTGCATCTCAATCTGGCGGGCGATCTCGTCGAGCGCGTTGGTACGCGCATTCTCCTCGGCGACGCGGGTGGAGAACTCGCTGGCCAGCTTGTTGTAGCTGGTGGTCGCGCGCAGGGGCCGCGTCAGGAGCACGGTGCTATTGCGATCCGTAAGGGTTATGGTGGTATCGAGACGCAACTGGCCGCGCGTGGCGTCGGCGGTCTTGGTGATGTCGAGATCGGTCAGGTTCTCATAGACGGGCTCCATGGCAAGGAAATATTGCGGATCGGCGGGACGGCTGTCGCGGTAAAAACGATCAATCAGCGCATTGCGCAAATACTGGCCTTCGCGGTCGGGGATGTTGCCGATATCGACCTGGCCGAGTTTTTCCTCACCCCCGACGGGCATGCCGCGGTGAACGCCATAGACGGGCTCGAAGCCGCAGGCGGCGAGCAGAAGCAGGGAGAGAAGCATGAGGCGGCGTGTCATGGACTCCGTTTTAAACCGATTACGGGCAAGAGAAAAGGCGCTTTTTGCCAAGCGCCTTTTCCGGGGAAATATTTTAAAGCAGATCAGCCGCAGGAGCTGGTGCCGCAGGATCCGTCTTTTTCTTTTTCGGAAGACGTCGCTTCGGATCCGGTGGTAGCCGCACCTGATTTTTCGGTTTTGCCGCCGCCTTCGGTCCATTCCTTCATGCCGCCGGTAAAGTCGTAGACATTCTTGTAGCCGGCTTCTTCGAGTTTCTTCGCAGCATCTTCCGACGCCGAGCATTCCGTGCTGGCGCAATAGATTGCCACTTCAGTGTCTTTCGAAGGCACTTTGCTCTGAACATCTTTCAGGAAGTTTTCAGACTGCAGGGGGATGTTGATGGAGCCGGGAATATGTTCCGCCGTAAATTTGTCCTGCGCCAGGACGTTAATGACAACGGCGTTGTCATTTGTGCCGAATTTTTCTTCAAATTGCTTTTTATTGAGATTTTTCATGTGGTGTTCCTTTGGTTAACTTTTCAGTGTGAGCAGTGATCTAGGGCGATGCGGGCGAAAAGCACGAAGTTTCAGTGGATTATCATTGACATAATCATAAAAGCCGGTTAAAACCGTTCTGTTTCCTATAAAGTTCTGCGTAACACGGGGGATAAAATGACTAGTCGTAAACTGGATGTAGCGTCACTCACAGTCGTGGAATATGAAGCAGGTAAAGTGACACAGCAAATGCAAAGCTGGATTCACAACAAAAAAATTCCTTATGCTGAAGGATGCGCTCGTCAGATCATTTATGGATTTACCGAAGATTTTGAAACATTTCCCGCTGAATGCGGTGTCGCAGTGTTGCGTGATGATAAGGCTTATGCACACCTTCTTGATCTGGTGTGCGGGCTGAAAAGCAAAAGAACATGCGAGACGCATGTTCGTAACCAATTTTTTGATCGCTGGAACAAGTTCGTCGAGAAAGATCCAATCAATGCACGGCAATATCAGACGCTGATTTCCCAAATCAAAAAAGATTCAAATTTTGTGCTCGAAAAAATTCTGCAAAAGTTCCAGACACAGACGAATGTCCACTCCGTCCGTGATTTATCGGCCCTGAAAAGCGGCGACCGTGTGCTTTTAATTGCTGATTTAAATGATAAGGGGCATTTATCAGGGGTCAGCGAAAACCTGCTGAAGGTTTGCGAAAGTAAACAAAAGCAGCAGAATCATAAGAATTTTATTACGGTCATACATCCTGATAATTCATCCTTTGAAATTATAAAGGCAAAGGTGCAATGGCTCGAGGGGAAAAATGTACTTCGCTCCGGTATATCTTTTGATTCTTTCGAGAATATTGCTCAAGCTTTCGAGACTGATGATCAGATTTACGTGGCGCTTACCATGGGAAAAAATCCCGAAGCGGATCAATATATAATTAATTGCTGGCAATCCCGCGTTCGCGGAGACAATTTCCTAACGCATATACAAGGCCGGGAGGATGACATAGGGCTTTCAACTACGTTATGGGCGGAGGCCGGGCTAGATAATTATATATCGCCGGAAGATATTCGCGTTGAATTGGCGCGCCGCGGGGCTGCCAACAACAATATTCTTCAAGAAGCATTCAAGGCCAATGCAGCCTGCGGAACTCTTCGTCTGGAGGATCAAGTGCCGCGTCAGGTTTTATTCGATCCCGCATGCAATAGTATAGTTTTTCCGGCAGCATAGCTGCCTGATTACCCCGCCACCACATTCACAATCCGTCCCGGCACAACAATGACCTTGCGGACATTCATACCTTCCAGCGCTTTCCGAACATTGGGCTCGGCGAGCGCAAGATTCTCCGCGATTTTCTGATCGGCATTGGCGGCCAGCGTGATGGATGCGCGCAGCTTGCCATTGACCTGGACGCCGATGGTGACGGTTTCGCTGACCAGAAGCGACGCGTCATAGGATGGCCAGACTTCATCAACCAGCAGGGTTTTATGCCCCAATAGCGCCCAGAGTTCCTCGGCGAGATGCGGCATCATCGGATTTACGAGGCGAACAAAAATTTCGATGGATTCGCGCAAGGCCCAGCCGTTCCCCGGATCCCCGCCGTTTAAATCCGGGCTGGCGCCCGGATCGCGGGGATGACAGAGAGGCGAAAAATCCGCAATAGCATTCGAAAGTTCGCGCACCTTGGCAACAGCCTTGTTCATCTGGAAGTTCTCAATATCGTCGGCCACGCCCTTGACGGAGCGGTGGGCGATGCTGCGGAGCTTTACGGCTTCCGGCGAAAATCGCGCGGGCTGTTTCGTATCCGGTGAAGGAAGCGTTTCAAGAGATTCAGAAATCGCGCGCCAGATTTTATTGATATAGCGCCAGGCTCCTTCGATGCCGCCTTCAGTCCATTCGAGATCGCGCTCGGGCGGAGAATCCGAGAGAATGAAAAGCCGCGCGGCGTCGGCGCCATAGGTGCCGAGAATATCCTCCGGATCGACAACATTGCGTTTTGATTTCGACATTTTCTCGATGCGGCCCAAGGTGACTTCATGGCCGTTTTTATCGGTGATTTGACCGTCTTTTTCCACGATTTCATGGGGGTAGAGCCACTGACCCGCCTTATCCTTGTAGGTGATGTGCGTGACCATGCCTTGCGTGAAGAGGCCGGTGAAAGGCTCATCGATCTCCAGGTAGCCGCAATCGCGCAGCGCGCGGGTGAAGAAGCGCGAATAGAGAAGATGCAGTACGGCATGTTCAACGCCGCCGATATACTGGTCGACCGGCATCCAATACTGCGCCTTGTTTTTATCGAAGGCGTGGGCTTTGTTGTGTGGATCGCAATA
This sequence comes from Alphaproteobacteria bacterium, assembly GCA_052387095.1. Lineage (GTDB taxonomy): Bacteria > Pseudomonadota > Alphaproteobacteria > Micavibrionales > Micavibrionaceae > JBQTJN01. The sequence goes on along the minus strand of JBQTJN010000007.1, from coordinate 14,314 downwards.
GCGCAGGAAATACCAGCTGGATTCAAAGAAGGTGTCGAAGGTATCGGTCTCGCGCCGCGCCGGATTTTTGCAGGCGGGGCAATCGACATTCTTCCAGGTCGGGTGATGTTCAAGCGGGTTGCCGGGCTTGTCGAAGGAGACGTCTGTGGGCAATGTCACGGGCAGCTCATTTTCCGGTACCGGCACAATACCGCAGGAATTACAGTGTATAAATGGGATTGGACAGCCCCAGTAACGCTGGCGCGAGACGCCCCAGTCGCGCAGGCGGTACTGGATCTTGCCGAAGCCGGTACCCACTTTTTTTGCGGCTTCGATGCAGGCGGCTTTTGCAGCCTCGACATCCAATCCGTCGAGAAAATTCGAATTGTAGATTTTTCCAGGACCAATATAGGCTTCATTTCCGATTTTATAAGTCTTTGGATCTTCGTCTGGGGGCAGCACGACCGGAATAACAGCCAATTTATATTTGCGTGCGAAATCGAGATCGCGCTGGTCGTGGGCAGGGACGCCGAAAATCGCGCCGGTCCCGTAATCCATGAGAATGAAATTGGCGATATAGACGGGCAATTCGTAACCGGGAAGCAACGGCGTGGTTGCTTTATATCCCGTATCGAAGCCGATTTTTTCCGCCTGCTCGATGGCAGCTTCGGAGGTGCCGCCGGCCTGGCACTCGCGCATGAATTCGGCGTAGCCTTTTTTATCGCCGCCCAATTTTTTCGAGAGGGGATGGTCCGGCGCGAGCGCCATGAATGAAGCGCCGAACAGCGTATCGGGGCGGGTGGTATACACTTCTATTTTCTCTTCGCTGCCGATTACGTCCCACATAAATTGAAGGCCGGTGGATTTGCCGATCCAGTTTTCCTGCATGAGGCGGACTTTTTCCGGCCAGCGCGGGAGATGCCTGAGGGCTTCGAGCAGCTCCTCGGCGTAATCGGTGATTTTCAAAAACCATGACCATCGTTTGCGGCGCTCGACGGGCGCGCCGGTGCGCCAGCCCCGTCCCTCAATGACCTGTTCGTTGGCCAGCACGGTGTTATCGACGGGATCCCAGTTGACGAGCGATTCCCGTCGATAGGCGATTCCCTTTTTATAGAAATCGAGAAACATTTTCTGTTCGTGTTTGTAATAGTCCGGCTCGCAGGTGGTGACTTCGCGGTCCCAGTCGATGGAGAGGCCCATGGATTGGAGCTGGTCTTTCATCTGGGCCACGTTCTGTTTCGTCCAGATGCCGGGATGAACATTGCGCTCGATGGCGGCGTTTTCGGCCGGCAGTCCAAAAGCGTCCCAGCCCATCGGGTGAATGACGTTAAAGCCGCAGGCCTTACGGTATCTCGCGACGACATCGCCCAGCGTATAATTGCGGACATGCCCGACATGGATGCGCCCCGACGGGTAGGGGAACATTTCCAGCACGTAATATTTTGGTTTTTCAGAGGTTTCGACCGAGGCGAAGGCCTGACACTCATCCCATGTGCGGCGCCATTTTCTTTCCGTTTCTTTTATATTATATCGATTTTGCGTCATTTTTGTATTCGTGCCTACGCCCGCGGTTTTATAACCGCGTGCTTCGGTTACCCCTTGATTATGAAGGTGTTAGAGGAAATTTGCGATTTCCGCAAGATTGCTATAAAAAAAGGCTGATTTAGCAAAAATAACTATTTGACATATTATATAATATGAATTAGAGTCTGTTAATCTTTTTAATTGCTCCGGGGGGTCATGTGATTAGCCCAACCTATAAAAATATTATTAAGAAAACCGCTTCCCAGGTCAAAATTTTTTTGGGCGAACCTTTTTATGGAATTCATGAAGATCCGTTGCTTGATGGCAAAGATTTGCGTGAAAATGGAGCAGATTGGAAGCAGGGGGACAGTCTTCTCGATGCCAACCTGCTCACAATAACATATGCAAAAGATCTTCATTTAGGTTCGTACGATGAGATTGGCGGCGCAAAACTGCCGGCTGATCTTCCGTTCAAAATGATCAACGACGGAAACAAATTCCATATGAGTTCCTTCTGGATCAATGTTTACAACGAGGAACTCGGTGAGGACGAGCTTTGTCTCGTCAAAGGCTTCAAGATCGAAACCTATCGAGGCGACACGATTGATGCGTTCACCGTAAAGCTTGATAACAGCTTACCACTTTATGGTGCTGGTCGAAGTAAAGGGTTTTCAACCACGGTCGGTATCGACACATACATAGAGCGCGGGTCTGTAAAAATAATTAATGCCGAAGAAATTTTTCCGGCGATTCTTTATAATCTTTTGAAAAAAGACCAGTTAGCCACGGCCAGTCCTTACAGGCTGCCATCAACCCATTCCTTTTATCAGAAGCCCGAAAATGCCTGGGCGAAAGATATTGTTGAGAAAATTGAAAGAGGTCTTTCTTTTGATGACAGCCTCGGGGTTTCAGCGCGGGCCAATAAGAAAGAAAATTTTCCACGTAAATCGCTGGTCATATCGACTGAAATGCGGGAATTTATGAAGTCTTCAGTTGATGGTGCGCAGGCTCCGCCAAAACCGAAAACTGAGTTACCGTTTGACGCGGCTGCGGTGGAAGGGCGGACGAAAATTGCCGTAAGGGTAAATATGGATTTGAGAGGCTTTGATTTTGAAAATGCAGATCTTGGCTGGGTTTTGAAACCCAAAGGCGTTAAAGTTTATCTTGACGATCTTTTACATTCTAATTTGAAGTTACTGCCGGGTTTTGATTTTAATTCTCTGCATATTTTTCATCACGATGCACGCACGGGTCAAGACAGGCTGGTGAAGGATCTTGTTTTAACTCAGGATAATAAAAACGGCTCTGTTAAGGCTGAATACAAAAATACCTATGAGAATCCTTATGGCACCACATTAAATGCGGACAATGATGATGGTGGAATTTCTTATCGACTTCATGACTATAAAACGGTCATACCCCTTAACGAAATGATTTCCGCACGGGATGCCTTGCGTGAAATCAATGCCGCAACACCGACACCAAAACCTGACGAACTTGTTTTTGCCGGCGCCTGATAAGCTAAAACCAAACGCTAATTATCAACCTCACCCAACTGCGCGATGCGGAGCTGTCTCGCGCGGGTGAGAATTGTATCCTCGAGCTGGCGTGCCGCATCGTTCGGCACCTCGGTGTCTTTCCACGCGCCGCCCTTGCTGAGCTGTTGTTTGAAGACGCGCACGGAAATGCCGTCGGAGCGTAATTGCTTGCTCAAGATAAACACATTCACCTTGAAGCGTTCCTTGCCGCCATCATCGGGCATATACCAGTCGGTCAGGATAACACCGCCGAACGGATCGGCGCTTGAAAGTGGCATGAAAGAGACGGTGTCGAGCGAGGCGCGCCACAGGAAGCTGTTGACGCCGATGCCGGACTGGCCAGTGTCGTCCTGAGCGCGGCGCACGCCGAAAAGCCCGCCTTTGCCGAATATACTCTCCGGTTTGGCGTAAATATCACCGCCCGTCTGGTTGCGGTCATAGCCGGTCGGGTACTTGGCCTCGCGCTTGACGCCGCTGCAGGCAGTCAGGCCCATGGCCAGTAAGAGACATAATATCAGGGCGGGGCGATTGTGGCGTTGCATACAAGTCTTCCGGTGTTGTTACGCGGTCAAAGCCTGATTTAGCACGGCGGCCGGCGGCGCTCAAGGGGCTCCTGCCTGCTTCCCCCGCGAAAGCGGGGACCTGGGCAAGACCCCCGCCTTCGCGGGGGAAGACGTAAAAGGGCGGGGAAAGCACCTCAAAGATGCGGGGAAGGCAGTTTGGTTGTTGCAAAAATAACACAGTTTGTAAAAATCGGAGCCACAATGCCTTCCCCCTCGTTGAAAGCATCCTGGAACACTGGCTTACTACACTCACGTTCCCGCCTTTTTAGGGGACACCTCATTGGGGGGTTCTTTTGGGGCCTTCTAAATCAACTTAATCACTCAAATTTTGGAGAGATCTAAATGAAAAAACTACTTTGCAGTGCAGCCGTTCTCGGTCTTGCTCTTGCTGCTACACCAGCGAACGCGCAAGTGTCGTTGGAACTGGGCGGCTGGTTCAAGGGCTACGGTACGTACGTAGACCAAGATGATGATGATGCTGATGTCAATGATGTCGACATGATCCGTCATACCGAAATTCACTTCGGTGGCGAAACCACGCTGGACAACGGCCTGACAGTCGGCGTTCACGTGGAAGCCGAAGCCGATGGCGGCGACTCATTCGAAGTTGAAGAAAGCTATGCTTACTTCTCCGGCGACTGGGGTCGTGTAAACTTCGGCGCCGAAGACGGTGCAGCTTACCTCTTGCAGGTTGCTGCTCCATCTGCTGACGACAACATTGACGGTCTCCGTCAGTTTGTTCAGCCCGTTAATTACACTGCTGCAGGCGCTCTTGCTGCCTTCACAGGTGCGATTGACAATGCTGGTGTATCTTCCGGCGGTATTGATTACGATCAGGACGCTTCTGGTTTCGCAGATAAATTGACTTATCTCTCTCCAGTCTTCAACGGCTTCCAGCTCGGCGGTTCTTATACGCCAGACGCAGGCAGCTATGCTGATGACTTTGAAGGCGTCAGAGCAGACACAGGCGAAACATGGGAAGCCGCTGCTCGTTACGAAGGCCAGTTCAACAATGTCGGCATGATCTTGGGCGCGGGTTATACCGATGCTGAAGATGCTGCTGAAGGTATTGGCGGCGATCAAGAAGCTTGGAACGTTGGCGCTGACTTCGATATCGGACCATTCGGTATCGGTGCTGCTTACCTGAACAATGACTTTGATGCAGGCGAAGAAGAAGAAACAGCAGTCGTTGGTGCGGACTACACAACCGGTCCGTTCAAACTCGGCGTTTCCTACCTCATGCAGGACAACACATTTGGTATCGATGATGTTGACACTGACCGTCTGACAGGCGGCGTTGTGTACACATACGGCCCAGGCATGACCTTCCGCGGTTCTGTCAGCCATATCGAACATGATGACCTGGAAACAGGTACAGGCGATGACATCGAAGCGACATCGCTCGTTGTTGGTACACAGATCAACTTCTAATCCTTACGGATTTCATGAAAAGGGCGCCTTCGGACGCCCTTTTCTATTGCCAATTTTCATCTTTTGGGCTGCAAACCATGCATTTCTGCGCTTCCGCTTCTCAAATACCTTAAAGTATTCTGCGATGCGGTTCTCGAAACGCATGGTTTTCGCCGCAAAATATTTTAATTGGCTACAGCCAAAAAGTTTATTCTGATATTTTAAACTTGCATGACCGTCGCAGAAAATTTCCGAGCTGTTAAAAAAGACATTGCCAGGATCGTGGCGGATCATTGCCGCACCGGTGATGTCGAACTGGTTGTCATCTGCAAAAAGCAAAGCGTTGAGATGATCGAGGAAGCGCTGGCGACCGGCCAGCGTGTTTTCGGTGAAAACCGCGTGCAGGAAGCGCAGGAGCACTGGGAGCATTTGCGTTTGCGTTATACCGGCCTTCAATTGCATTTGGTCGGGCCGCTACAAACCAATAAAGCCAAGGATGCCGTGGCGCTGTTCGATGTGATCCAGACGGTCGACCGGCCCAAGCTCGCCGCGACGCTGTCAAAGGAAATGCACGAGCAAAGACGATTGCTGCCGTGCTTTATCCAGGTCAATACGGGCGAGGAGGCGCAAAAATCCGGAATTTCTCCTATAGAGCTGTCTGATTTTCTTGAATTTTGCGTAAAAACATGCCGGCTCAAAATCACCGGGCTGATGTGCATTCCGCCACTTGAAGAGCCGCCGGGTTTTCACTTCTCGATGCTGCAGCGTCTTGCGCATACGCATAATTTAAAACATCTCAGCATGGGCATGAGCAGCGATTACGAGAAGGCGATTGGGTGGGGCGCCACGCATTTGCGCATCGGCACCGCTTTGTTCGGCGGACGCGAGGATGAGGATGACCATCATCCGCAAACCTCATGAAACCCACAGTGTTTTTCCCGCGAAAGCGGGAATCTCTCTTGAATCTCATCTCAAACTTGATTTGGGAATCCATGGATTCTGACTTTCGTCAGAATGCAACTAATGAAGATCCCCGCGTTCGCGGGGAATACACCTTGGCTTAGTTATTCATTATAGCGCGGACGCGCGGCGTTGTAGGCGGCAATGGTGTATTTGATCTCCGGGTTTTTTTGAAAAGATTTTCTGCCGGAGACAAAATTCATCGCGTTGCCGGTGACATCCGCGCCGGTTTCTTTTTCTGCGATGACATTGACGAGGCCTGCGCCTGCGCCGATGAAGCCGCCAAACAGTGCGCCGCCGATCACGCGGCCGGCGGGGCGGATCTGGTCACCGGTCATTTCGCGGTAGATGTGCCCGACACCAGGGATGTGCTGGAGCGGGTTGATCATGTCGAGCAAGTCCGCGAAACCGAAAGCCTCGCCCGGCTTCGTGGCTTCCTGCGGGCGGTAGGCGAGGGCATTATCCGGCCCCCCGTCCGGCGCGGCAAGCGCGTAAGACAGATTCTGTGCGGCGCGTTCTTTGGCGCTGACAGGATTTTCCCAGACGGGAATCGAGCCGGCGGTGCGGTCATTTTTTGCCCAGCGCAAAACCGGTCCGGCATTGGGTTTTTGCCCTGCCGAAACAGGGTTTTGCGGGTTTACTGGCCCTATCATGATCGCGCGGTTTCCCTTTATGTGAAAACTTAACCGAGAAAGCCCTGCAAAGCCTGTGCCGGAGCTTTTGAACAGGTTAGGATGAGCGCATGGCAAGGCATGTGACAATTTTTATAGATGACGCGGTGATCTGCCCGGTTCTCGAGGGCGTTTTAGGAAGTGAGACCATCGCCTATCAACCCGTTTCGCAAATGCGCAGCGGAGAGACTCATCTGTGGGTTGGTGCTGTGGATTCGCGCCCGCGCGCGGATCTTTTACCGGAGGCCAATATTTTTACAGCGCCGCTGCGGCTTGGTGCGCTGCTCGACCGTGTCCGCGCACTTGGCCAAAGTGAAGAGCAAGCGCCGAATGCGAAGGTCGGTCCGTATGTGTTCGATTTGCGTGCGCAGGAGCTCCGGTACGGGGAAAAAATCATCCGTCTCACCGAAAAAGAAATGCATATCCTGAAATTACTGCGCGCGACGACGGGCGGGATTGTCACGCGCGCGCAGATGCTGGCGGATGTGTGGGGTTATGCCGATGGTGTCGAGACGCATACGCTGGAGACGCATATTTACCGGCTGCGGCAGAAGCTGGAAGAAGATCCGTCAAACCCGCGGATTTTATTGAGCGCGGAGCAGGGGTACAAACTCGCCTAGGAATTCAGCGCCTTGCTGACGGATGCGGCAAGGCTGGCGAGAAAATTTTCGCCCTTTTCGATTTTTAGAATTTCGACATTGCGCGCGATCAGCGTTTGCACGTCGGTGCGCACGCTGTACATGAGGCGCAATTCCTCGGCGCTTAATTGCGGCATACCGGATTCGGGCGGCGGTGCGGCGGCCGTTGGATGCGTGATGTGACCGGTGCGGGCATAGGCACCGGCGGCCTGCGCCGCTTTGCTGGCGGGCGCAGTGGGCGCATTCCCCTGCACATTGACGGCCCCGGCCGAGGTCTGCGACCCTTGCGAGCTTAAAAAATTATCGAGAAATGAGAGAAGCGCCGGCACGCTGATTGTGGCGGTGTCATCCGTGTCGAAGGCAATTTCTGGTTCGTCCCTGTGATCCTTGTCACGGCGTTTCTGCTGATCGGGATCGTGACGCTTGATCTCGGCGCGGGTGTCGGCGCTCTCGGCATGGCGCGGCGGGTGAACGAATATACTACCCAGATTGGTGAACATTTATATTATCATGCCTCCGATCGCTACGCGATCTCCGGTTACTTCCCTTTTTATATTATCGTGCCTACGCATACGCATTAATGCGCATGCTCCGGTTACTCCCATTCAATTATAGCAGATATACGGTTTTTCCGGCTTCATGCTATAAAACACGGCATGGATGACGAGGATAATCCCTGGGATGAGGTCATAAAGGACGTCAAACCGCTGAAAAAACCGGTGAAGGTGCCTGTGCCTGCAAAAAAGCCGTCGGGCCGGGCTGAAACCGGTACGGGCTTCACGCTGGTGATTGAGCCCAAGAAGAAGGCGGATGTTAAAGCACCGCGCGGAGCCGGGCTGGACGGGCGTACGGACGAACGTCTGCGCAAGGGACAGACAAGGCCCGAGGCGCGGATCGATCTGCACGGTTACCGGCTGGCGGAGGCGGAAGAAGCATTGTGCGCGTTTATCGTACGCGCGTACGCCGGGAAAAAGCGTTGCGTCCTTGTGATTACCGGCAAGGGGCACGCAGAGGCGGGCGCGAAGCTCTGGTACGAGGGGGCAAGCGGATCGATCCGCGCGCTGGTGCCCGGCTGGCTGGCGGCGCCCGGCTTAAAGGATATGATCCTGAAAACCCACCCGGCGCAGCCGAAGGACGGCGGCGACGGGGCGCTCTATGTTCTGCTGCGGCGGCAGAGAGATTAAAGCCCTTTCCTTAAACTTCTAATTTCCATAATTCTGTAAAATAGAAGGACCCCCTTTTGGCTTGGATATGATTTCAATCTCAATCCCGTTGAAACGCCTGTCCCCTTTGAAATTTTCCAGCGCGGCCGTAAGCCGGCCGGCCATTGCGCCGCTGTTACGGCCCGCAACCCGGATTACGATGGATTTGTCCCGGGCGCAGCCGCGCGTCCTGAACAACCTTATCGCCGGCGGCCATTCCCCTCGGGCTGACATTCCGGCTGGTAATGCTGACGGGGGGCTTTGCGTCCCTGTGATGCGGCCTGCTGCCCTCCGACAGGCGCGCGGAAGCCAGCACTCTCTGCACGGGCAAGACAAGAAAAATGGAAAGATTGAAATCTTAATGTCGTCCCCGCGATCCGAACATCAGTGAGGATTTAACGGGGGGGATCCGGTAAGTTTTTTCCAGCCCCCGCCTTCGCGGGGGTGACAAGTTTATGAAGAAGGGCTGGAGCCGTCGCTTTGCTGCGCAGCATTTTCGCTTAATTCCTTGCCGAAGCGCTGCATATACAAAGCGTGGAAATCCACGGGGTTGAGCAAGAGTGGCGGGTAGCCGCCCTGCGTTGTCAGGTCGCTGAGGATCTGGCGGACGTAAGGAAAGGCCAGACGCGGGATTTCGATCAGGAGCAGCGGGTGGTGGTTGTTCTCGGGCACGGTTTCGCCGACCGAGACTGTGATCCCGTAGAGAATCTCGGCAATAAACAGGACCTCGTCGGCGCCATCCTTGCCGTCCCCCACTCCCGCTTTGCGGCGGGCTTCGGCGCGGACATTGAGGACGACCTCGTACAGGTTTTTAAGCTCCGTGTCCGGGATCTTGCGGGCATCCATGCCGATATTAATATCCATCTCGGGGGCGGCGCGGCCGGCGCGAAAAGAATCGGGGGCGTTCGGGTTTTCGAAGGATACATCGCGGATATACTGGGCCAGCACGTTGACGGGCAGGGCGGCGGCGGCTTTGCCACCGGCTGGCGGGGGGGCGGTTTCGGCAGGATTCGTCTTTTTACTCATAGGCTTAGCTCCGCACGGGCCGTTTTTTGATTTTTAGCTTAGGAAGTTGATTATGCTGAAAAAACTGCCGGCCTCAAGCCTTAAAATGGGTCTCCAGATTTGCGCTTTTGCCGGTTTTCGGGCAAGATAAAGAGGCGGTATTAAACAAAACAAGTCTTAAACTAACAAAAAATTAACGATACCGCGGCTACTATAAATATAAGCCGAAAAATAAGGCGAAGAAGGTGTGTCAGAGTATGGTTCTTGTTTACAGCAGGCATCTTGAACTGGTTAAAGGGCGGGATCTATCGACATTTACTGTCGCGCCGTCGCCGGTTTCATCTGCTCATTCCTCCAATTCGCTCAGTCAAATTTTCCCCGCTCATGCATCACCTGTATCTGCGTCTGCGGGCGTTGCTGTAACAGTCAATCCCATCGTGGCTCCATCCAGGCAGAGCAGCGATCAGTATGCCGTAAAGGATAATGCGCCAACCATCGATGCGCTCAAACAGGATGCCGCACGTGCTGATGGCGCGCTGCATGAGCAGGTCAACGATATAAAGAGCGAAGTCATAAAAGTCATGACGGATGTTGCGCAGGAACAAGGCGTCGATATGGGGGCGTTTCTGAAATCCTGCAACACGGACAATTCGTCCGATCTGATGATGGCGATGGCCTATATTGGCGGCACGCTTGCTACCGGCGGCGTGGGTGGTTTTGCCGCAGGCGGTTTCGGAAGTCTGGTGACGGCGGGCACGACAGGTGCAGACATCCTGAAGACTATTACAAAGGACAGGAATTTAAGTTCAGGCGCAGTTCATGATGTGCTCCGCACAACAGCAGCACGTTTAAACACAGATACACAGGCAAAAATCCAGCAATTGACTGGTGCGAAACCTGTAGCTGATTCCAATGCGGCGTTTACAGCCAGACCACAATCCGCGATTACGGGCGGACAGGTTGCCGAATTCCTGCGTACGCCGCCCAAAGCCTTCAAGAGCGAGAGAATGCGTAACAACGAGGTGGCTATCAACAGCATGAAAGAATCAAACGAAACCGCGCTTGCACAAAACGAAAAGCCAACAGAGCAAAAGATAGCAGCCGCCATTATAAGCGATGATGAAGGCGCCTTGAAAGAACTGGCCGGCGGCGATACAGCGAAATTCGAAAAGCTGGAACCAAATGTGCCTGAGGTCGCAATTGATTCTGATGCAACGAAGGATGAATTTGAAAATATAGTTGCGCCGCAGCTTAGGGATACGAGCATTGGCAAAATTGAGGAGATGTTAGCTCTCACACGTACCAACGAGATCGAGTCCATTCTGAAAGAAGAGTTGAGACGCCAGCGCGCGCTGGACCTGACCGGTGGTTTCCAGACGCCGTCCCGCAATGCCTCATTCGGCATGAACACGTAGCGGATTGATTTTTCACGGGGTTCCCCCTAAAGTTCCCGTATAATTTTCGGTATTTCTCAAAATATTTTAATTCTATATACTCTTATTCATGAGGTCCAAGCGGCCTCCCCGGTTCATAGCAAAGATCGAGTTTTTTCGTGCATTATCCCCACTCCTCCAAACAAGCCACGCTTTACGCCAGCAAGACATTTGAGCGGGTTCAGAAGGACAAACTGACGCCGCATCCGGATAATTTCGAGTTATGGTATGTATACTACGCCAAACTCGATCCCGAGGTTGTGCGTGCCATCGATTTGATCCAGGCGGATGGCAAAACCATTACGGATGATCACTGCCGGGATATTCATGCGCGTTTCCTCAGCGATACGGTTGAGCAGGAACGTGTCCTCAATGCCGGCGACAAGATCCAGAAAACGATCAGCAATGTTTATGATCTGGTTGCCGATGTCAAAGAAAGCGCCACGCAATATAATGTTAATTTGAGCGAAAGCACGGGGAATCTCCATGACGATCTGAGCCCGCAGGAAATCAACCGCGTGCTGCAATCGATCATGGCCAACACCGAAGACATGATCAAACATAACCAGGTGCTGGAAGATGAGCTGAATAAATCTTTCGAGGCCATGCAGGAACTGCAGCGCGATCTCGAGGTCGTACGGCGCGAGGCGCTTACGGACGGACTTACGAATGTTTCCAACCGCAAGGCGTTCGATTCCGAGCTGGAGCGCACCATTCTCGAGGCGCAGGCGAGCAATCAGCCGCTGTCGCTGATCATGCTGGATATCGATCATTTCAAGGTTTTCAACGACACGTACGGGCACCAGATCGGCGACCAGGTTCTGCGGCTTGTGGCGCGCACGCTGATCGAGGGCGTCAAGGGGCGCGACATGGCTGCGCGTTTCGGCGGTGAGGAGTTCGCGATTATTCTTCCCGATACGGGCCTGCAGGGTGCCTTCAAGGTCGCCGATGCGCTTAGAAAAGCGGTGGCGAGCAAGGAAGTGATCAACCGCTCAACCGGCGGCACGCTGGGACGCATTACGATGTCGGGCGGTGTGGCGCAATATATTGCCGGCGAAACGCTGGAAGATATGCTCGCGCGTGCCGATGAAGCGCTGTATGCCGCCAAAAATGCCGGTAGAAATCAGATTATCTCGGCCGATAATTCCGTTTAAAAATACTGTCCCTAAGTCATTTATTTTTTTGTCATTGGGAGCGAAGCGAAGCAATCCACATTTTTTAAAAGTGGATTGCCGCGTCGGCTTTCGGCCTCCTCGCAATGACGGATTATTTCTCTAAGAGCTTGCAACGCACGTTTAAAACCGCATATTAACACTGCATGCAAAACCAAGCCTCCGCTTATCTTGAAAATCTGAACGACCCGCAGCGCGCAGCTGTCGAGGCGCTGGACGGGCCCGTGCTGGTGCTGGCGGGGGCGGGAACAGGCAAAACGCGGGTCCTGACGGCGCGGCTGGCGCATCTCCTGAATACGGGCCGGGCTTACCCGTCGCAAATTCTCGCTGTTACTTTTACAAATAAGGCAGCGCTGGAAATGAAGATTCGTGTGTCGCAACTGATGAATGGCGCGCCTGTGGAGGGCTGGTGGCTTGGGACGTTTCACTCCCTGGCGGCGCGGATGCTGCGTCGTCACGCGGATCTTATGGGGCTCTCCACCAATTATACAATCCTGGATTCCGACGACCAGGTGCGGCTGCTCAAGCAAATCATGGAGAATGAGAATATCGACGTGAAGAAATGGGCGCCGCGGGCGGTGATCACGTTTATTGAACGGTGGAAAGACCGCGGCCTGACGCCCGATATGGTGAACGCACACGAGGCGGGCGACGTTGCGGGCGGCAGGATGCTGCATCTCTATCGTCTCTATCAACACCGTCTCAAAACCATCAATGCCTGTGATTTCGGCGATTTGTTGTTGCATATGATCACGATTTTGCGTGACCCCAAGAATGCCGAGGTGCTGGCGGATTATCACCGACGCTTCAAATATATCCTCGTCGATGAATACCAGGACACGAATGTGGCGCAGTATTTGTGGCTGCGCCTGTTGGCGCAGGGCTCGAATAATATCTGCTGCGTCGGCGATGACGACCAGTCGATCTATGGCTGGCGCGGCGCGGAAGTGGGAAACATCCTGCGCTTCGAAAAAGATTTCCCGGGCGCGAAGATCATACGGCTGGAGCAGAATTACCGCTCGACCAATACGATCCTGAAAGCGGCGGGCGCTGTGATTGCCAATAATGACGGGCGCCTCGGCAAGGAGCTGTGGAGCGAGGCGGGCGAGGGCGAGAAAATCGCGGTGCGTGGCCTATGGGATGGCGAGGCCGAAGCACGCTGGGTCGGCGAGGAGATCGAACAATTGCAGCGGAATAAAACTTCGCTTGATGAGATCGCCGTGCTGGTGCGCGCCGGGTTCCAGACACGCGAATTCGAGGAACGGTTTATCCAGCTTGGCATTCCCTACAAGGTCATCGGTGGTCCGCGTTTCTACGAGCGCATGGAAATCCGCGATGCGCTGGCCTATCTGCGGGTGATTGCACAGCCGGGCGATGATCTGGCATTCGAACGGATCATCAATATGCCGAAGCGGGGAATCGGCGATGCTACGATTGCAACCCTGCACGGTTACGGGCGCAGCAAAGGCATATCCATGTACGATTCCGTGATGGATCTGACGCAGACAGATGAACTCAAACCGAAGATGAAAACTACTTTGCTGAAGCTGACGGATGATTTTTCAAGATGGAGATCCTTGATCGATACGATGAACCATGCCGAACTGGCGGCGATGGTGCTGGATGAATCCGGCACCATGAATATGTGGCGCACGGATAAAAGCCCGGAGGCGCCGGGGCGGCTGGAAAACCTGAAAGAGCTTGTCTCGGCGATGCAGGAATTCGAGAGCTTGGCGCAGTTTCTTGAACATATTGCGCTGGTGCTGGAAAACCAGAGCATGACGACCGGTGAGCTTGTTTCGATCATGACCCTGCACGGGGCGAAGGGGCTGGAATTCGACGCGGTGTTTTTGCCGGGCTGGGAGGAAGGGCTGTTCCCCTCGCAACGGACCCTGGATGAAAATGGCATTAAAGGATTGGAAGAGGAACGCAGGCTGGCCTATGTCGGCCTGACGCGGGCGCGCCTGCGCGCCTATATTTCCTTCGTTGCCAACCGCCGCCTGTACGGCAACTGGGTCAATGCGATCCCGTCGCGTTTTGTCGATGAACTGCCGGCGGCCCTGGTTGAGGCGCAGAGCGAGATGGGTTTATATGATCCCGGACGCTCGTTGCACTGGGATTCGAGCGGCACCAAGAAGGCGGAAAAGAAAAGTATTTATGACCGCAAGGTGGTCAGCGAGGACGGCGTGGAATTTTCATCGGGGAGCCGCGTGTTCCAC
>JBQTJN010000006.1:0-120213 GCA_052387095.1 Alphaproteobacteria bacterium | reverse complement strand
CCATAATTAAACGAATCTGCTTCAGATAAGCTTTATGTGGCGCTTCTGTAGCCGATCAATGTATTTTTTTCGTTTTCTGTAAGCTCACGATTCTCTATTTGCGCAGTTTCTTCTATTCTGCGAATTTCATTATACATTTCGCGCGTCACTTTGTCCGTCAATTGCATGTTTTCATGCATGAGCTGAATTTCCACGGGAGATTTACGCCCCTTGCCTATGCAGGTGTCCACTGCCAGATGCAATCCAATGTAGCCGTGTTTTTTAGGTTCTGCATAATAGTCGTCTACATCCATGATGCATACATCACGGTTTTCCCATGTCTGGTTAAAAGCGCTTGAGACTTTTCCGGGCCGGAGGATTTTTCTGAGATCTTCAATTTGTTTTGGATTGTTGAAAAGAATCCTGAAGCGTACAACGTCCTTTACATTTTTGATTATGCCGTTTTCTCTGCCATGCGCTTTTTCAATGATGCGTTTCAATTCTTTTACAGGACCGCGTTGGACGCATGTGTCCGGATCTACGCCCAATTCCTTTGCCAGGGATCGCGCATAGCTTTCTCCATGCTTTTGGGCTTGTTTTCCCCAATTTTGCATTATTGTTGCTTGCGCAAAATCACTACCGGCCAACGTAAAATTCCCCAATGACTCTTTTATATTAATAATTATAATAACATTAGCTTTACTTAATTTGCAAACTTTTCTTGCTTTCGTTTAATTTCATACACAACTATATAAGTTATACATAATAACATAATATAACCAATGCACTAATATCATTTTTTTAGGCAGATTTGTAAGACTCTTCAAGTCTTTACAATCAGGGATTATTGCGTTAAAACCCGCCCGCATGACACAAAAATCACAAGAACGCACTTTTTCCATCATCAAGCCCGATGCCACGAAACGCAACCTGACCGGGGCCATCAACGCCATGATTGAGGAAGCGGGCCTGCGAATCGTCGCCCAGAAGCGTATTCACATGAGCCTGGCGCAGGCGCAGAAATTCTACGAGGTCCACAAGGCGCGCCCGTTTTTCGGCGAGCTGACCGAATTTATGAGCTCCGGCCCCGTGGTCGTGCAGGTGCTGGAAGGTGAGAACGCCGTCGCGCGCAACCGCGACATTATGGGCGCGACCAACCCGGCGGAAGCCAAACCGGGCACTATCCGCAAAGAGCACGCGCTGAATATCGGCGAGAATTCCGTGCACGGCTCGGACAGCCTGGAAAACGCGGCCCTTGAAATTGCGCATTTCTTTTCCGGCACTGAGATTGTCGGGTAATTAAGTCACCGTCATTGCGAGGAAGCTGAAAGCTGACGACGCAATCCAGGTCGTTATACTCTCTCTGGAGTGCCGCGCTCCCGTTGGTCACTCGCAATGACGATTAAGCCTAATTAAGCCATGCCTGCAGCGCCTGTTTCGTGCGCTCACCCGTTTGCATCAATTGCCCGGCTGCGGTCAGGGCATTTTCAAAATCATCCTGACCGGCGAGAGATTCTATATGCGCCGCCAGTGCGCTTAAGGCCGCCATACCGAAATTCGCAGCCATGCCGCGCAGTTCGTGGGCGCGGTCTACGATGAAATCCGTGCCGGTAATTTTGTCAGGATCCTGAAAGGCGGCAATAATTTCACCAGCTTTTTCGATGCTTTCCTGCAGCAACGCTTCTAATTGCGCGGCCCCGAGCGACTGCCTGAGGCCGTCCAGCAGCTGCAGGTCAAGCACCTGCTGGTCCGCTTCATCGTCCGGCATAATAATGTCTTCACGCGAAACCGATGCCGCCATATCCTCACGCCCTGCGGCGACGATATTGCCTTTACGGACCTCGGACAGGATGTGCAGGAGTTCCTCATACGGGATGGGTTTGCGGATGAAGCCGTTGATGCCTGCTTTTTCAATTTCCTCAATGTCCCGGGGGGAGATATTGCCGGTGACGGCGATTATGGGGAGGCCTGCGATGGCCTTGTTGGGACTTAGGCGCAGAAGCCTTGCCGTTTCCAGTCCGCTCATGCCGCCGCTCAGGTTGATGTCGGTAAAAATAATGTCGAAATTATGCTCTTCGCAGGCTTTCAACGCCATTTCGCCGCTGTCGACAGCCGTGACTTCGTGACCGTCTTTCTCAAGGAATTTTTCGAGAATTTTGCGGTTGATGGCATTGTCTTCGATGACCAGCGCACGCATACGCCCGGTTTTTGTCTGAGCCGGCTGTTTGTATTGCGTATGATCGTCGGCCAGATCGGCGTTGCCCTCCATTATGAGAAGCGTGAAGAAAAATGTACTGCCCTTGCCGGGTTCGCTAATGAGGTGAATGGCGCTCCCCATGGCGACGATAAGGCGCTGGCTGATGGCGAGCCCGAGGCCGGTGCCGCCATATTTACGTGTGATGGTGGCATCAGCCTGTTCAAATGGAGAGAAAAGTTTATCCTGCGCCTGCGCGGAAATACCGATCCCGGTATCTTCCACAGCAAAATAAATCTCGTAATTTTCTTTTGTTGAATTCGGCTTGCCCGGAAGTTTTGTAGCGCGCATCCTGATAACAACCTGGCCGTTTTCCGTGAATTTGATGGCGTTGCTGACAAGATTAAGCAAAACCTGCCGCAGGCGTGAAGGATCACCTATCACGAAGGCGGGGAAATTTTCAGGGATGTCATATGAAAGATTTACTTTTTTATCAACTGCATGGCCTGACATCAGGGCGACCACGCCCTGGATCAGTTTCGGCAGGTCGAAGTCGATACTTTCAAGCCGGACGCCGCCTTTCTCGATTTTTTCGAAATCAAGAATATCATTGAGCAGCGTTACCATCGTGTCGCCGGATTTCTGAATTGTCATCATGTAGTCGCGCTGTTCCTGATTCAGGCGCGTATCCTGCAGCAGGCGGAGAATACCCATGATGCCTGTCATGGGGGTGCGGATTTCGTGACTGACGACGGCCAGGAAATTCGATTTTGCCTTGTTGGCTTCGTCGGCGGCTTCCTTGGCGAGGCGCATTTCCTCTGTGCGCTGGATTTCGCGTTCGCGCAGTTCGACCATCAGTTCCCGTTCCCGTTCAATGACGCGCATCAAGCGGGCTTGGTCGGCCGATTCTTTCGATTGCTTGAGTTTTGCGAGCGAATGCGCCGCCCGGCTTTCACGCAGAATATACTGACGCTCGTCCTGCTGCAGCATCTGGGATTTTTTAGCCGCGCCCGTTATGAAGAAAACACTCTGTACAGCCAGGAAAATCCACCACGCATTGACGCTGAACGCACTTGCCGGAAAAACACCGGCAATGGTTGAAGCGCTGATCAGGCTGCCGGCTGCGCCGATAGCCCATCCCAGAGCAAGGTGATGGCCCGCGTATTTATCACCTTGTGCTTCCGTGAAAGAAATAAAGCTGATCGTGGCCATACCCATAAAGGCAGGTATGTAGAGCAGTAGATCATCCATGATGCTATGCTGGAACGGAAAAAATGCAGCTAGTACTGCTGCGGCCAGGATGAAAAACCCCTTGCTTATAAAGAGCGTATTTTGCGTGTGGTTACCCTCGTCAATTTCGAGGAAGAAGCGCGTTGCGGCGAGACCCGCCAGTATGGCGGCCGGGTACAGTGAAAAAATCAATCCGCCCTGAAGGGAGAAAGATGCAAAAATCTGCTGGTCAATCAGGAAAAAGAAAAGGAGAAGCGTTGCGTAATAAAGGGAGAAAAGGGTATAGCCCCGTCTTTTTTGCAAATAAGCTACGGCGAGAAAAAATCCCGCTACACCGGTGAAAAAAATATTCAGAGCTAGGTTAAAATATTTTACCCGGTCTTTGTTTTTAATATATGTGGTGTTGCTTACAAGCGCGGGCCTGATCAGGCCGGGGGCGCCGCCCGCTGTTTCAATATAGGCGATGAAAAGTTCTGTTGCGCCTTGTTTTATAGTCAGGGGCAAGCCGGTTTTGTACAAGGTCTGCGCACTGTGCGCTCCATCAGCCGCACCGTAAGAGGCTATGGGGATAACAGCATCCTGTGTTTGGTTGAAAAGCCTGAAACTGCTGATGATGCCGTAACGGCCCTGCATGGCGTCTCCGAAATCAAGAACCCAGTTTTCCGTTGAGGATGAGTTTGTGACCGAGAACACCAGCCAGGACGGCGTGGAATCCATGCCGAGATTGATAAGATTTGATTCCTGGCGCGTGCCGCGCAGATTGTTGGCATGGCGTGTCGCCACAACATGTTCAGTGAGTTTCTGATTGAAATCCTGAGTTAAATATATTTGTGAGCCGATCGAAAATTTTTCGCGGGCGTCTCTGAGTTCAATGCGGGCCGTTTTCGTGATCTGCGCTAAGACGCTATTTGGAAATAATAAAAATCCCGCCAGCAAAAGAGAAGGAATAAAAAGCAGCAAGAGAGTAGGTCTGGAATGTTTATGTATCACGGGACAGCGCTTTGAAAAATTTACGCCAGTATACCCCAGATTGCGCAGATATTAAATCATTTGAACGGATTATTCAGGGCCGGACGAATAATTTTGTAATGCGCAGAATTCATGGTTTTAATGGGTTTTGGCCCTTAGATATACCAGCAACAATATGCCCATGATAACAATCACATGCAGGATGCCCCATTTGCCGGTCTTGACAAAATTGTGCCATGTTTTTTCGGCGCGGTTGACGGTGTCCTGATCGGCTTCTACCGGTGCATGCTGACCCATAATGATGATCCCTTCCTTTTCGTTCAGAATTTATACATGAAAACGGCCCGTGTTTAAAATGATTTTCGTGCGAGCAGTTTTTCCGCCACCAGCCTCACAGCCTGCGGATAGGCCACATGTTCCTGATCGAGGATGCGGGCAGCGAGGGTTTCGGGTGAATCACCGGCCAGAACCGGAACGCGCTTTTGCACAATGGTCGGACCGTCATCGAGTTCGGTCGTGACAGAATGCACGGTGCAGCCGCTTTCGGTTTTTCCATCCTGCAAAATGCGTGCATGAGTGTTTGTGCCCTTGTAGTCGGGGAGGAGGGACGGATGGATGTTGAGGATCCGATCTTTCCATTCGCCCACGAAATCTGCACCGAGGATGCGCATGAAGCCGGCCAGACAGATGAGATCAATGTCATAGGGGCGCAGGATTGCCGAGAGCTCCGCATCGAAAGTCGTACGGTTTTTTTTACTGTGGGAGAGAATTTCAACGGGAATGCCCGCATCCTTTGCTTTCTGAAGCCCGCCCGCACCGGCGATATTGGATAAGACAACGGCAATGCGCGCTGGAAAATCCGGGTCGCTGCAGGCATTTACGAGCGCCTGCAAATTGCTGCCCCGCCCTGAAATTAAAACAGCGATATTGATTTTATTCAAAGCCATGCCGTGTCGATATTGTCGATTCCGATGGGTTCATCGCCCTTGATGATGGCGCCCAGCCTGTAAACCGTCTCGCCCTGTTTTTTCAGCGTGGTCTCGACATCACCGGCGTGATCCTTGCGACAGACCACGACCATACCGATTCCGCAATTGAGCGTCGTGGCCATGTCGCGGAAATCCAGTTCCCCAATATCCGCGAGGAATTTGAACACGGGCGGCAGGTTCCAGCTCTTTGCGTCGATTTTCGCGCAAAGTCCCTTGGGAATGACGCGCGGTACGTTTTCGTATAAGCCGCCGCCGGTAATATGGGCCATGCCGCGAATGGCCGGGCGCCCGTCTCCCGCCTTGATCTTCAGGGCTGCGAGAACGGGCTTCACGTAAAGATGTGTCGGCTCCAGCAGTGCTTCCGCCAGTGTTTTCTCCTGGTCGAAGGGCGCCCTGTCCGTGTATTGGATGCCGGATTGTTCAATTAAACGCCGCACAAGCGAAAAACCATTTGAATGCACCCCGCTCGAAGCAAGGCCGAACACAATATCGCCCTCGATAATATCTTCGCCTGTCAGCATCTGGTCGCGCTCAACCGCGCCGACGGCAAAACCGGCAATGTCGTAATCTCCGGCTGCATAGAGGCCCGGCATTTCGGCGGTCTCGCCGCCAATGAGTGCGCAAACTGAAAGTTCGCAGCCTTTGGCAATTCCGGCGATGACTTTTTCGGCAATGTCGTTCACTAACTTTCCAGTCGCGAAATAATCGAGAAAGAAGAGCGGCTCTGCGCCCTGTACGATCAGGTCGTTCACGCACATGGCGACGGCATCGATGCCGATTGTGTCGTGCATGTTAAGATCAATGGCAATCTTGATTTTGGTGCCGACACCGTCGGTCGAGGAGACCAGCACCGGGTCTTTATAGCCGGTCTGTTTCAGGTCAAAGAGAGCCCCGAATCCGCCGAGGCCGGACATGACGCCGGGGCGGTTGGTCTTTTTGACATGGGGCTTGATCCGCTCGATCAGGTTGGCGGCTTCATGGATGTCCACACCGGCTTGTTTATAAGCGCTTTCTTTCATTTTGCATCTTTAGGGCAAGACCGTTATAAAAGTCCATCCCAATATAATATAAGGTGAATTAATTAATGCTCTTGTATAAGTGTTTTTTTTCAAGCCGTACAGTCCTTTACATAGCGCTAACGCTGTTTGTCATGGCGGCTGAAGCCCGGGCTTCCGGACCCTATACGGTTGAAGGGGTCAAGGTCGATGTAACGGCCGAGAGCGCATTGGCGGCGCGGGACCAGGCCTTTGCCAAGGCGCAAACCGATGCCTTTAGCCTGCTGGCTAAAAACCTGCTGCCCCCGGAACAGTTCGCGGGCTTCACCGCGCCCGCTCCGGCTATCCTTGCCGGGATGATCCGCGATTACGAAATCACGCAGGAAAAACTTTCCCGCACGCGTTATAGCGGCACCTATACGTTCCGCTTCAAGGAAGCGCCGGTGCACCGGTATCTCAATATCGTAGTGGCGGAGGAGCCTTCCATGTCCGATCCTGCTTACGGGACCATGGATTATCCGGTTGCTGCCGATCGTCGGCGGGCGTCGCTGCTGGTTCTGCCTTTTTACCGCAGCGGTAATGATATGTTGCTGTGGTCGCCGGATAATATCTGGATGCAGGCCTGGAGCGAAAATATACAGGGTGGATCGTCATTGTTGACGGTGCCGATCGGCGACCTGCTGGATGTGAAGGATATCGGTGATAACCAGGCGCGGACTTATAACCGCCAACGCCTGCAGGATATGGTCGGGCGTTATGGCGCCGGTGAGGCCGTGCTGGCCGTTATGTTGCCGGATATGCCGCAGCCGGGTGCCTTCACGGTCAATATTTACCGCACTGACCGTGGTGAGCCGGAACTGGCGCGAAGGATTTTTGTCTCCGGCACAGGACAATCGCCGAACATGGTGATGAATGAAGCCGTGAGCCGCACGCGCGAACTGCTGCGCGGCACATGGAAAGACAGGATCCATACAGAAGCCATACCTGTTCAGCCTGAACCTATGCCGATGAGTGAATCTTTCCCCGAGGCCGGCGGCACCCATTATCTCGGCAGTGTGCGGTTTGCGAATTTTCAGGAATGGGCGGCACTGCAGCGCGATATTTCCCGGATCCCGGGCGTTTCGCGCGTTGTGATCCAGTCACTCTCGCCGCGCGAAGCCATCATTGAAATTTCTTATGCGGGCGATGTCAGTGTGCTGCGCCGTGAACTGGATTATTACCGCGTGATGCTGGTGGGGCATGAAACTTCTACGCCTGTACCTCTTCCCGTGCATCCTGTCATACCTTATAACACTCAATTTTACCAACCGGCACGTGAACCTGGTGTACAGCCTGTGCCGGAATCTGCGCCGCCACCGGTTCGCGATCCTTCATCTTATATAAATAATTTCTGATCATGGCTTTAACACCGCAAAGACAATTTATTTTCTGGGGAATCGCTTTTGCGATCTTTCTGGCATTTGTCATGGTTTTTAAATCGGTTCTGCTGCCGTTCGTTCTCGGCATCATCATCGCCTATTTCCTCAACCCGGTGGTGAATTGGCTCAGTCAGGCCCTGCGCGTGCCGCGCACGCATGCGTCGCTGTTTATCCTGTGCTTTTTCGTCGTGCTGGCTTTCCTGGTTGTGGCCGTTTCTGCGCCGATCATCTACCGCGAACTCTCGGACCTGGTATCCAATATGCCGGTTTATCTGCAGAAGCTGAAAGTATTGCTCGAAGCCAGTTCCCGCAAAATGCAGCGTGCGATCGGGTTTTCAGCACCGACCGATCTTGAGACGATTATCGACCAAAACATGCAATCGGCAACCAGCATTTTAGCGGGGCTGCTGGCGGGAATCATGGCGGGGGGACATATTCTTATCAGCTTCGTTTCCGTGACGGTCATTACACCGATCGTCGCTTATTTTATTATGAAGGAATGGAACAAGATCGTTTTTAAAATTCGTAGCCTGCTGCCGCGCGAATACAAAGCCACGATCATCGAACTGTTGCAGCAGATTGACGTGAAGCTTGCTGGCTTTATCCGCGGCCAGCTCAGCGTTGCGTTTATTCTCGGTATTTCTTATTCGCTTGCGCTCAGCATAATCGGTCTTAAATACGGATTTTTGATCGGTATTTTCTCCGGCCTTCTTTCGGTGATCCCCATGGTCGGATCGACAGTTGGTTTCCTGACCAGTATCACGGTGGCGTGGTTCCAGACGGGAGATCCTGCCTATACGGCCTTGATTGCTGCTATTTTCCTGGTCGGGCAACTGGTCGAGGGCAATATCCTGACACCGAAAATTGTCGGCAATAGCGTGGGCTTACATCCGTTGTGGATTTTCTTCGCCGTTATGGCGGGCGCTTCGCTGGCCGGGGTCCTTGGGATGCTGATTGCCGTGCCGGTGGCAGCGGTGGCCAGCGTGCTCTGCAGTTTTGCCGTGCGTAAATATAAGCAGAGTCCGTATTACCTGGAAGAAGAGGTTCCCAGCAATGAATAGATTCGTCATTGCGAGTGAACGAAGTGAGCGAAGCAATCCGGGCATATGCTTTATGGAGACGCCTGGATTGCCGCTCGCTACGCTCTTCGCAATGACGGCAAGGTAAGCACATGAAATCTGCGCAGCAGCTCCCGCTCGATCTTGTCAGCCGCCCGGCACTGGGCCGCGAGGATTTTCTGATCGGTGCCTGCAACAAGGCGGCGGTCGGCTGGATCGATGCGTGGCCGGAATGGCCTGCGCCCGTGCTGGTGATCCAGGGTCCGGCTTCAAGCGGTAAAACACATCTGGCTGCTGTCTGGCGCGAGCGGGCGGAGGCGGAAAATCTGCCCCTGGAGTTTCTTGCCCGGAACACAGCGGAAGAGTTGGCAGCTTACGGGCGAAATCTGGTTCTGGACGGGCTGGATTTGTGGCTTGGCGATATGGCGGCGGAAACGACGCTGTTTCATCTTTATAATATTTTTAAAGAAGACAAGCGGAGTCTCCTGATCACAACCCGTATGGCGCCGCAGAATACGGATTATGCGCTGGCTGATCTTTCATCACGTCTGCGTGCCGCACCTGCCGTTGCCATCCGCGAACCGGACGATGAATTGCTGGCTTCGGTGCTGATCAAATTATTTTCTGATCGCCAGCTGATCATTACCGCGGATATTATCCGCTATATCCTGCCGCGCATGGAGCGTTCCTTTGAAGCGGCGCAGGCGATTGCCACGCAGGCCGATCGGTTGGCATTATCACAGAAAAAACCCGTGACGATTGCGCTGGTGCGGCAGGTGCTGGCGGGATTGCAGGATTCTTGATTTTTCGTCATTGCGGGGAGCGAAGCGACGTGGCAATCCAGAATGGTTGTTGTGGCCTCTGGATCGCCACGCAACCTTGCAGCTTGCTCACGATGACGGTGATATTAATTTGCTAATAGTAAGTCAATTAATTTATTTTCCCCGGCTTTCAAATCATTCCAGCTTTGAATCGGGCAATCGAGAACGGATAAGGTCGCGGGCGGGTAGCCGGTATTAAGCCGGTCAATAAAAACACCTTCATCTTTTGACAGATCAAACACAAGCTGGTGCACAGACGGGTTATGCCCGATCAGCAGGATAGAGCCATGGGCATCATCGCTTTGGGAAATAACATATTTCAGATCGGCCATGCCGCCCTCATAAATCAAACTCAAGCGATCGACTTTTAGGTTTTGCAGAGTCTGCAGCAGGCCGGCCAATGTTTCCGAGGTGCGAAACGCCGGCGAGCAGAAAATATGTTCGGGACTATAGTTTTTCCCCTTCATGCGCTCGCCGAGCCGGCGCGCGT
This sequence comes from Alphaproteobacteria bacterium, assembly GCA_052387095.1. GTDB lineage: Bacteria > Pseudomonadota > Alphaproteobacteria > Micavibrionales > Micavibrionaceae > JBQTJN01. Next base: position 110,070 of record JBQTJN010000006.1, on the reverse strand, counting down.
CTTCCAGGCCTTTTTTAGTCAGGGGCCTTTCAAAGTCGGCAAAGCCGCCGGCCGCCGCCTGGGCATGGCGGAGAATGAAGAGACGTTTCATTTTACGCTTCCTCTTTATATTCCTCGGCGCCGTCATGGATTTTAAAGCGCGTGATGCGGTTTTTCTTCATGCCGAGCGCAAGCGTACCTGCTTTGAGCATGAGAGCGTGACGGCCGAAGACTTCATGGCGCCAGCCTTTCAATGCCGGGATGTCGGGATGCGCCTCGGTCGCCAGCTTTTCAAGATCGTCCTGATCGGCAACCAGTTTCTGCGCGACCTCATTCTCCGCGCACTGGATTTTCAAAAGCATTTTGAGAATATCAACCGTGGCGGCGGCCTGTGGCGGGAGGAAATCTTTTTCCCCCGGTTGCGGCCATGTTTTGGGATCCGAACCAAGGGTTTTTTTTATCAGATCAATCAGTCCCTTGCCGGTATTGCCGCTCGCCAGATCCTCCGAGACGCCGCGGATGCGTTTGAGCTGCGCCACGTCAGTAGGCGCTTGCGCTGCCATATCAGCCAGCGTTTCATCGCGCATGATCCAGCCGCGCGGCTTGTCGCGCTCCTGCGCTTTTTCCTCGCGCCACGCGGCGATCTCACGCAGGACAGCCAGCGTTTTCGGCTTGGGCGAGCGGACCTTGATACGCTCCCATGCATCTGTGGGCGGGTTCTGGTAGGTGGATGGCGCGCTTAAATATTCTTCTTCCTCGAATACCCACGATGTGCGGCCGCGCTTTTCCAGTTCCTTTGAAAGCTTCTGATAGATTTCAACGAGAAATGTCACGTCGCCGATGGCGTATTCGATCTGGCGTTCGCTTAAGGGGCGGCGCGACCAGTCGGTATACTGCACGCTTTTATCGAGGGAATTTCCCGTGAGATTGCGCACAAGGCTTTCATAACCGATGGAATCGCCGTAACCGCAGACCATGGCGGCGATCTGCGTATCGAAAAAAGGCTGCACGACGCGCCTCGTGAGTTTGAAAAAAATTTCAAGATCCTGCCGCGCAGCGTGGAAAATTTTGAGAATTTTGGGGTCGAACATCAGGTTGAAGAAAGGCGTTAGATCAAGATCGCCGACAAGCGGGTCAATGGCCACCCCTTTACCGTCCGGGCCGCTGGCCTGGATCAGGCAGAGCAGGGGAAAATAAGTCTTTTCCCGCAGGAATTCTGTGTCCACCGTGATAAAAGGCGCGTTTTCCACGGTTTCACAGAAAATATCAAGGTCTTTTTGGGTTGTTATAAGCATTTAACAAATAGCCATTTCTATCCAGGCGTCATTGCGAGGAGGCGAAGCCGACGTGGCAATCCAGAAAAGATTGGATCGCCACGTTCACTGCAAAGCAAACCGCAGGTTTGTTTGCCTTTAAAAAGAGCGAACAACGCCTTTGGCGTTGCATCGCGGCGCTCGCGATGACGATTCAGGCAAATAATTGTTGGCGGCTTCTCACCTTTATGGTTTATAAATACGGGTTTTAAAAGGATAAAACAAGGGATCCTATGCATACTTACAGAACGCACACCTGCGGCGCTTTACGCAAAGACGATGTCGGCCAGATTGTCCGGCTTTCCGGCTGGATTCACAAAATCCGCGACCATGGCGGCGTCCTGTTCATCGATTTGCGCGATACCTACGGTCTGACGCAGTGCGTGGTGGAAGAGGGTTCGGCCCTGATCCAGCAGCTCGGTGCGTGGCGCAACGAGTCGGTCATTACGGTCGACGGCACGGTGATGGCACGGCAGGGCAATACGGCGAATGCGAAAATGCCGACCGGCGAGATCGAGGTGATGATTCAAAATGCGGTGCTGCAATCGGCAGCCGATGTCATTCCGCTCCAGATTGCCGAAGATGACGGCGCCGGCGAGGACGTTCGCCTGAAATACCGCTATCTCGACCTGCGCCGCCAGTGGATGCAGGACAAAATTCGCTTGCGCAACCGCGCGATTTTTTCCGTGCGCCGCCGCATGGTGGAATCCGGCTTCCAGGAATTCCAGACACCGATCCTGACCGCCAGCTCGCCGGAGGGGGCGCGCGACTTCCTGGTGCCCGCCCGCCTGCACCCGGGGAAATTCTACGCGTTGCCGCAGGCACCGCAGCAGTTCAAGCAATTGTTGATGATTTCCGGTTTTGACCGTTACTTCCAGATTGCACCGTGCTTCCGCGACGAGGACAGCCGCGCCTCCCGCCTGGCCGAGCATTACCAGCTTGACGTCGAGATGTCGTTCGTGACGCAGGACGATGTGTTCGCGACGATGGAAGTCGTGCTGCAGGGTTTGTTCGAGGAATTTTCCGATGCGACCGGCGTCAAGCACAGCGTGACCAAGGCGCCGTGGCAGCGCATTCCGTTCCGTGAAGCGATGCTGAAATACGGATCCGACAAGCCGGACCTGCGGAACCCGCTGATCATCACCGAGGTGACGGATGTGTTCGCGCGCGACGATGTTGAATTCAAGGCGTTCAAGGGCGTCATTGCCAAGGGCGGCGTGGTCCGCGCGATCCGCGTGCCGGGCGTTGCCGGAAAGCCGCGGAGTTTCTTCGACAAGCTCAATAGCTGGGCGCAGGGCGAAGGCGCGCCGGGCCTGGGTTATATCACGTTTGAAGGCGCGGAAGGTTCCGGCCCCATCGCCAAGTTCGTGCCCGCTGCGGCGCAGGGCGTTTTACGCGAGAAGGCCGGCATCCAGAATGGCGATGCCGTGTTTTTCGTCTGTGATATGGAAGCCAAGGCCGCCAAATTCGCCGGCATGGCGCGCGATAAAATCTGTGATGACGCGGAGCTGCGGGAAAAAGGCGTGTTCAAATTCTCCTGGATCGTCGATTTCCCGATGTACGAAAAAGACGAGAAAACCGGCAAGGTTGAATTTTCGCACAACCCGTTCTCAATGCCGCAGGGCGGGCTGGAGTCGCTTAATACCAAAGACCCTCTGGAAATTCTTGCGCATCAATATGACTGTGTCTGCAACGGGCACGAACTCTGTTCCGGCGCGATCCGTAATCACAAGCCGGAAATCATGGAAAAAGCCTTCTCCCTGGTCGGTTACGGCCGCGACGTCTTGGAGAAAAAATTCGGCGGCATGCTGAACGCGATGCGCTTCGGCGCACCGCCGCACGGCGGCTGCGGTTTCGGTATCGACCGTATCGTCATGCTGCTGTCGGGTGAGAGCAATCTGCGCGAGATCAATGCGTTCGTCATGAACGGCCAGTATGAAGACCCGATGATGGGTGCGCCGGGCGAGGCGAGTCCGGAGCAGCTCAAGGATTTGCATCTGAAACTGGCATTGCCGGTAAAGATGGAAAAGGTCGTTTAAAACTCACCGTCATTGCGAGCGAATGAAATGAGCGAAGCAATCCAGGTGGATGAATAATCGCATGAAACAACCTGCTGTTTACATGATCGCGAACAAAATGAATGGCACAGTTTATACCGGTGTTACTTCAAATCTTATTCAAAGAGTTGCTCAACATAAAAACGGTGATGTTGAAGGCTTTAGTAAAGATCATAATTGCAAAATTCTTGTTTATTACGAAACTCACGAAACTATGGAATCGGCTATTTTGCGCGAAAAGCAAATTAAGGCTGGTTCCCGTAAAGCCAAGCTTGCATTGATTGAATGCGCAAATTCCGGGTGGAATGATTTATATGGCGATTTGGTCTAGCTCCTGGATTGCTTCGCTCCTTTTGGTCGCTCGCAATGACGGTTATTTAAAGTAGCGTCATTGCGAGGAGCGGTACGCGACGAAGCAATCCAACTGGATGGTCACAGCACGGTAAAAAAACTTCTTGACATTATAGGAATTTTGTCCTATAATAGCCGAATGACACATCCACCTGAAAACACCCCGACACCTGCAAAACCCGTCTACGACCCCGTAACCCTGCCGCTGCAGCTGATGGCGCGGAGCATCATGAAATGCAACGACGCCGCCGAAACGCTGCAAGTCCTGCCGACCATCGCAGAGGCCCTGCGCACCAGCCTTTACACGCTGGAAGGGCGCGACCTCGAAGAAATGATGGCGCAGCAAAGTCAGGTCCTCAACACGCTGTTCAATATCATGCTGACCTTTAGCATGCGCTATAGCACACCCGATGAAGATCATATCGACTTGGCGCTCCGCGCCCAGAAGCAATGCCGGAACACGGTTGAACGGCTCCAGCTCATGCAAAATAAAAAAACTCCGGAACGAACTGTTAAGGAGACATAATATTGGCGCGCAATTGGACCCCGAAGGAACGCGCGCGGCAGACGGCCATTATCCGCCGCGACCGACCGTGGGAAAAATCAACCGGGCCGGCTAGCGCGGAAGGTAAAAGCCGGGCGTCGGGTAATGCGATCAGGCATGGACTATGCAGCGCGGAAGCCTATGAATTGCGGCGTCTGCTCACGCTTCAGCGCAATTTCATCGCTTCCCTGCGGGAAAACGATCGGGTAGAATAAATCCATGAGACAAAAGCATAAAATCACCAACATCGACGCCGACGAAACCCATACGGATATACCGAAAATCATTTATCTGCTGCACCTAGGCGGTTTGTTTGTCGGTATTACGGCCTTCATCGGTCTCGGCATGGTTTATTTTTACCGTAGCAAGGCGCCGGATTGGATGCGCAGCCATTATACCTTGCTGGAGCAAACATTCTGGAAGGGGCTCGTCATGGGCATTGCTGGCGCCATTCTCAAGCCCGTACTGATCGGCTATCTCATCTGGGCCTTTGTGATTTTCTGGTGGCTCGCGCGCTGCATACGCGGCATCCAGGCGCTCGCACGCCGTGAAGAGCTTGAGCGCCCTTTCACCTGGGGCTGGCGCGTTTAATCATCCGGATCGTTATTCGGAGGCGGTTCTGGTTCTTCAATAAATTCCGCCCATTCATCGACAGGCGGTTCGGCTTCATTTCCAGTTGTGCCTGTATCTCCGGTTTCTTCGTCTGTGTCTGTCGTCGCTCTGTTCATGAGAGTTTCATAACCTGACCTCACAGCTCCAACCGCGGACTGGCCGACATAGCTTACGGCGCGTCTTGTATAGCCAGGTGTAGTGGTTGCCACCCCGGTTTCTTCTGGGGCGGTCTCTTCTATAATATCATCTTCCAATGCCCCGTAATCCTGCGCCTCTTTTTGTTTTTGCCAGTAAGGGCGCAGTATTTTCAGACGCTGTTCGAATTGTATTTTGGTTGTCGAAATTTTAACGTCGTCTTCCACGATTTCTTCATTAATTTTTATAAGCTGATCTACATTTTCCAGATCAGAATCTGTCAGCTTGGCTTTAATTCCTGCCAGATGCTCCTTAATTCTGTCCATATCTTTTTCGATATCAGAAAACTGCCGGGCTTCCTGTTTGGTGAGATGCGCTATTTCATCGTCAATCTCCTGCCTGGCCCAGAGGTAGTGAGCCTGTGCGACTTCAAGCGCAACCCTGCCCTTTTTGAACCAGACATCGCAATAATGAACAAAGGATTTCAGGAAGGCGGCGATGATGCGGTCACGATCCTCTTGCTTTTTCTTCTTTAACAGGACGATTTTGACAAAATATTTCTCGAGCCCCGTTGGCATATTAAGGCTGAGAACTGCATCGAAATCTCCCTCAAAATCCTGAATGAGCGAATGTAAATAATTGCGAAATGCCTGAGGCAAGCGGGCAGGGCTGTCGAATAATGTGGAAACAGCTTTGTCTGGAATTTGGTCCGGAGACGTTGCGGGCCCGTTCGGGCGTTGTTCCAGATACAGATAAAACCTGAGAACCTCAAAAAGTCTTAATTCATTTTCCGCGGCAACGTCATAATTTTTGCGCAAACTCTGGTTCAATGCATATTCTCCCTGATCTATCGCTTACTTATAGCGTTAACCGGTGGTTTCTGTCAAAAAGAGCGGCCTTTACCGCGCCCGGGCTTTACCTATATTATGAGCGGCTTATAAACCCGGAGCGGCATTTTATGAAACACTGGTACCTGGCCGTCCTGATTTTTACGGCTTTCCCGGCCATGGCTGCGCCGCTGAAAAACGGGCTGGTGCCTCACAAGGCGCTTTACGACATTAAGCTGACCGGCACAAAGAGCGGCTCGCAGGTGCTGAACATTACCGGGCAGATGCTGTATGAATGGCAGGAGACCTGCGATGCGTGGATTTCCAATCATCGTTTTAATATTCTTTATGAATATGCCGATTCTCCGGCCATGCGGATTGCCAGCGATTTTTCGACCTATGAGCCGTTTGACGGCAAAAGCATTGATTTCACATCCCAGCGCAAGAAGGACGGCGCGGTGTTTGAAATGCTGCGGGGGCATGCTGCCCTGGATGAAAAAGGGGCCGGCAAGGCAGATTACACAACACCGGAGGATCTCCAATTTGATTTACCTGCCGGCACGAAATTTCCAGCGATGCATACGATGGAAACTGTGGATGCGATCCGGGAAAACAAAAAATTCTTCAATGCCGTGATATTTGATGGCGGCGACGAAGAAGGCCCGGTTGAGGTCAATGCCTTTATTGGCAAGATGGCCGATCTGCCGGAGAGCGTTGGAAAGCAGAAGAAAGTTGATATGAATCTTCTCAAGCCGGATGCCCACAAGATCCGGCTGGCGTTCTTTCCGTTGGGGAATGAGAGCGAATCTTCCGATTATGAGATGTCGTTGCTATTTCATGATAACGGGGTGATCAGCGACATGGCGATCGATTATGATGATTTCAGCGTCTCCCAGAAACTTGTGGCGCTGGAACCCCTCAAATCACAGTGCAAACACTGACTTTTAGCGCTTCTCATAACGCCTGAAAACCGATATAATTCCGGGTAGCAGGCCATCAGGAAAATTCCATGCAAAAAACGGTTTTAATTGTCGAAGATAACGAGCTGAACATGAAGCTTTTTCATGATTTACTTGAAGCTAACGGTATTCGCGCACTTCAGACACGTGATGGAATGCGTGTGCTTGATCTTGCGCGCGAGCACAAGCCGGATGTCATACTGATGGATATTCAGCTGCCGGAAGTTTCGGGACTGGATGTTACCAAGTGGCTTAAGGAAGACGAAGAGCTGCGCGATATCCCGGTGATTGCCGTGACCGCGTTCGCCATGAAAGGCGATGAGCAGAAGATCCGCGAAGGAGGGTGCGAGGATTACATCTCCAAGCCGATTTCCGTTTCACGTTTCCTCGAGGTTATACAAAGTTATCTGAATAAATAGGAAGACAGGTTTTTCATGTCCGCGCGTGTGCTGGTCGTCGATGATATTTTGCCGAATGTGAAGCTGCTGGAAGCCAAGCTGGTCAGCGAGTACTACGATGTGCTGACGGCAACGAACGGCAAGGAAGCGCTGGAGAAGGTAGCGTCCGCCAGCCCGGATCTTGTGCTGCTGGATGTCATGATGCCGGGCATGGACGGTTTCGAGGTCTGCCGCATCATCAAGCAGAATCCGGCAACGGCGCATATTCCGGTGGTTATGGTCACAGCGCTGACTGACTCCGAAGACAAGGTGCGCGGTCTTGAGGCCGGCGCCGACGATTTCCTGAGTAAACCGATCAATGATATTGCCCTGATGGCGCGCGTGCGGTCATTGGTGCGTCTGAAAATGGCGCTCGATGAATGGCGGACGCGTGAAAATACCGCCAGCCAGTTAGGCGTGGTCGATAAATCCTCCAATGTTATGAGCGAGGCAGTGGATGAAGCGCGGGTTCTTATCGTCGAGGACCGTGAATATGAACAGCGCAAAATCCAGGAAACGCTGGCCCGCGATCATGATTCCATCACGATTGCCCTTACCGGCATCGAGGCGGCGGAAATAACGGCGGCCAAGGATTTTGATGTGCTTATCATTTCCCTCAACCTGTCGGGCGAGGACGGCTTACGTCTTTGTTCTCACCTTAAATCCAATGAAAAGACGCGCGCCGTGCCCATTGTTATGATTGGTGAGGACGAAGATATGCCGCGCATTGCACATGGCCTTGAGATCGGAGCCCATGATTATATATTGCGCCCGATTGACCGGAATGAATTACTGGCGCGGGTGCGGACACAGGTCAGGCGCAAGCGATTCCAGGAGCGTCTGCGCGCGACGTATGAAATCAGCCTGTCTATGGCGCTGACAGACAGCCTGACCGGACTTTATAACCGCCGCTATCTCGAAGTTCACCTGCAGAAGATGCTGCAGAAAAGTCACGAGAGCCGCAAGCCGCTCGGCATCCTGATGATGGATATAGACCATTTTAAAAAGGTCAATGATACCTATGGCCACCCTGTCGGTGACGAAGTTCTCAAAATTTTTGCGGCGCGCCTGCAGGATAAATTACGGAGCTTCGACCTTGTGGCCCGCACCGGCGGGGAGGAATTTGTCGTCATCCTGCCGGATGTGACGAAAAAGCGGGCTCAGCAGATTGCCGAGCGTCTTCGCAGCTCTATTGCCGATGAGCCCTTTATTTGCGGCGTGCCGGAAGGGAAAATTTCCATCACGGCATCCATTGGCGGTGCTTTTATCGCGCCTGCAGATAAGCAGCATGAGCCGAATAATATTTTAGCGCGCGCAGACAAGTGTTTGTACGATGCGAAAGAGGGCGGGCGGAACTGCGTGGTGTTCGATGGCGAGGGCAAGCTGGATCCGGCCGCGTTCCGGGAGACGGAGCGGAAAACGATTGAATAGATAGCGTCATTGCGAGGAGCGAAGCGACGCGGCAATCCAGAATGGTTATTGTGGCCTCTGGATCGCCATGCAACCTTGCAGGTTGCTCGCGATGACGGTCGGTATAAAAAGGGCGCTTTTGAATTTCGGATTGCAGAAGAAAACTATTTCTTGGAAGGCGGCATTTTCTTTTCGACGAATTCGACATGCATGCCCTTTTTGCCCGTTTCAGGGTTTACGGCCCACGGGTCGTATTTCTTCTTCTTGAGTTTGTATTCGGCCTTCGCGCTACGCTTTGCGTAGTAGCGGAAACCTGTGCCGGCTTCGCTTTCGAGGCGGACTTTGAGGGCTGCACCCTTTTTAGCCATGATCTTGCTCCAATTCTTTAAATTCAGGGGGTTTTATGCGGGATAGGCCCCCCAATGTCAAGCTTTACCTGCGTTTTTTGCCCTTATGACGGGCGCCGGGTTTTCCCTTGAAACCGCCCGGTTTGCCTTGTTTTTCATGGGGTCCGGAACGTGATTTTCCATGGGTTCTGCCGGTGCTTTTAAAGGTCATCCCGGGGATCTCGGCACCGCGCTCGCCCCCGACCAGCTCCAGCAGTGTGCTGCCTGTCATGGCGTCGGCTTCGCGCAGGCGGACGGTGACCGGGGCGCCGAGGCGGAAGATTCGCCGCGAGCGCTGGCCAATCAGTGCATGAGCGCGTTCGTCGTGATGGTAGAAATCATTCGGCAGGGAGCGCATGGGCACGAGCCCGTCGGCGCCGCTCTCGGTCAGTTCAACAAAGAGACCGAATCTTGTCACGCCGCTGATGCGGCCTTCGAATTCTGCGCCAATATGGCTGGAGAGGAACGCGGAGGTGAAACGATCGACGGCGCTGCGCTCGGCATCCATGGAGACGCGCTCGGTGGCGGAAATATGCATGCAGATTTCCCCGAGCTGCGCGACTTCGCCGTCATCGATACCGCCTTCGCCGAAGCCGTAAGCGGTGACGAGAGAGCGATGCACCAGAAGATCGGCATAGCGGCGGATCGGCGAGGTGAAATGGGCATAGCGCTGCAGGGCGAGGCCGAAATGGCCGATATTATCGGGGCTGTAATGCGCCTGGCTTTGCGTGCGCAGGATGACCTGACTGATCAGATGGCTATAGGGCAGCCCGGCGGCCTGTTTGAGGATGTTATTGATTTGCGCTGGCTTGGCGATTTGTTCCTTCGCCACCGAAATGCCGAAGCTTTCGATGAATTCGCGGACATTGTCGAGTTTTTCAGCCGATGGCTTGTCATGGGCGCGGTAGACGCAGGGTGCTTTTTTGTCTTCGAGCCCCTTCGCGGCGGCGACATTGGCCAGCACCATGAATTCCTCGATCAATTTGTGAGAATCAAGGCGTTCGCGTTTTGTCACGCCGGTCATGCGGCCTTTTTCATCGAGCACGATTTTACGTTCCGGCAGGTCGAGATCGAGCGCGCCGCGCTTACAGCGGGCTTCATCGAGAATTTTATAGGCCTCGTAAAGCGGTTTGATGACGGGTTCCAGCAGCGGACCGGTGACATCGTCGGTGAGGCCGTCCTGCGCGGCCTGCACCTGTTCATAAGTCAGGCGCGCGGCGGAGCGCATCAGGCCGCGGTGAAATTTGTATTTCGTCATCTGGCCGCCGGCATCGATCCACATCTGAACGGCGAGACAGGCGCGCGGTTCGTGCGGGCGAAGGGAGCAGAGATCGTTCGAGAGCGCCTCGGGCAGCATTGGCACGACACGGTCAGGGAAATAGGTTGAGTTGCCGCGTTTCTGGGCTTCCTTATCGAGTGGCGTGTAGGGGCGCACGTAATAGGACACGTCGGCGATGGCGACGGTCAGGCAGAAACCATTGTCGGTTTTTTCCGCGTGCACGGCATCGTCGAAATCGCGGGCGTCGAGACCGTCAATCGTGACCAGCGGCATGTCGCCGAAATCCGTACGATTTTCCAGCAGCGGTACTTTCATGTCTTTCGTTTCGGCAATGACGGCGTGCGGGAAAGTTTCACTCAGGCCCGCTTCGTTCAGGCTGATCAGGGAAATCGCTTTTACATCGTCACGGCGGCCGAGAACTTCGAGTATCTGCACATTCTTGTTGCGGATGCCGCGCCCGGGTTGAACTTCAGCGACGGCGAGGTCGCCGTCTTTCGCGCCCTTCAAGCCGTTCTGCGGAATGTCGAAATCAAACCTGGCTTTTTTGTCGGCGGGTTGGAGGATGAATCCGTTTTTGAGAGATTTCACCACGCCGATGACGCGGTTCGTTTCCACATCCAGCTTGCGGATGATGCGTGCGTCATATTCATCCGGCGAGATGCGTGTCATCTGCGCCATGACGCGCTGGCCGGGCGCGGCGGCCGGGTGGCCTTTACCGGCGGGGCGGATTTCGATCACGGGCGGCTTCCCCTGCAGCGCCTCATTCCATTCGACGGGACGCGCGAAGACATCGCCATCGAGGGAAATTTCGGCGATTTCAAGAACGGCAACTTCGGGCAGACCGTCCGGCAGGGCGTAATTGCCGCCCGGCAGCTTGGCGACAATGCCGTCTTTTATGAGTTCCTTGAGGAATTTCTTGAGAATAATGCGCGGCTCGCCGCCTTTGACATTAAAGGCACCGGCCAGTTCACGCTTCGTCACGGGTTTAGCGGAGGATTTGATAAAGTCGAGCAGCGCCTGTTTTGTCAGGTTTGTATTTTTCACTTAGCTATCTTTTCTTTTTAGCTTTGGCTTTTGCCTTTGCCTGTGCCTTGGGCTTCGTTGCGGGTTTTGCATCCGATTCAGGTTTTTCCTTGCCCTTACCTTTGCCTTTGAAGGAAGTTTTGCGTGGCGGGCGGTTCTTGGCGCGCTCGGCGGCGACGGCGATGACCTCGACGGCGCGGTTCATGCCGACGGTCAGGACATCATCACCTTTCGGCAATGATGAGAATTTTCCTTCATGCTTCAGGAACGGCCCGAAGCGCCCGATGCCGGCCTGGATCATCTCGCCTGTTTCGGGGTGCTTGCCGACATCGCGCGGCAGGGACAATAATTTAAGCGCCATTGCGAGATCCACATCCGCAATGTTGGTGCCGCGCGGGAGGCCCTGGCGTTTCGGCTTATCCTTACTTTCCGGCGGCGGGTCAATCTGCACGTACGGTCCGTAAGGGCCGCGGCGTAGCGTAATAGTGCGGCCCGTTCCGGGATCCAGCCCAAGAACTTTCGGTTCATTGGAGAGCGCAGCGCTGTCCTTGTCTTCCCCTTCCTCGCCTGCGACCGGGGCGAGCAGGGGCCGCGTAAATTTACATTCCGGGTAGTTGGAGCAGCCGATAAAGGCGCCGAACTTGCCGAGTTTCAGGCCGAGTGTACCGGAGCTGCAGGCCTGGCATTTGCGCGGCGTGGGATTTTCGGGCGTGATGGCAAAGAAATGCGGGCCGAGCTCGGCGTCGAGCTCATCGATCACCTGCGTGATGGTCAGGTTCTTGGTCTCATCAATCGCGGCTTTGAAATCCACCCAGAACTGGCGCAATGCTTCGCGCCATAGGACATGGCCGCCGGCGATAGCGTCAAGCTCTTCTTCGAGATTGGCGGTGAAATCATAATCGACATATTTGGCAAAAAATTTATGCAGGAAGGTTGTGACGATGCGGCCGCGATCCTGCGGAATGAAGCGGCGATTTTCCAACGTCACATAATCGCGGTCGCGCAGCACCTGCATGATGGAGGCGTAGGTCGAGGGGCGGCCGATGCCGAGCTCTTCCAGACGTTTAACGAGCGAGGCTTCGGAATAGCGCGGCGGGGCTTGCGTAAAATGCTGGTTCGGGGTAACGTCAACGATTTTTGTCTTGTCGCCTTCGTTCATCGGCGGCAGACGGCGATCCTGTTCGTTTTCAACGTCTTCGTCGTCGCTTTCGTCTTCCTTATAGAGCGTAAGGAAGCCGTCGAAGGTCACGACGGAACCATTGGCGCGAAGGATAACATCATCGGTGCCGTCAGAAATATCAATCACGACCTGGTCGAGTACGGCGCTTTCCATCTGCGAGGCAACGGTGCGCTTCCAGATCAGGTCGTATAATTGCCATTGCTCTTCCGCGATCTTGCCACGCATGTTTGAGGGAAGCTTGGAGAGATCGGTTGGGCGGATCGCTTCGTGCGCTTCCTGCGCATTCTTCGCCTTGGATTTATAAAGGCGCGGTGCGCTGGGGACATACTGGTCGCCATATTCTTTGCCGATTACCTGGCGCGCCTGTGTCACAGCGTCTTCCGACAGGGTCGTGCCGTCGGTTCTCATATAAGTAATGTGTCCGTCTTCATAAAGACGCTGGGCGAGGCGCATGGTCTGGGACGCGCTGATGCGCAGTTTGCGCGAACCTTCCATTTGCAGCGACGATGTGATGAAAGGCGGAGATGGATTGCGGCGCGCCTGCTTCTTCTCGATTTTCTGGATGATCAGGTTTTTGAGGCGGATACGGCCGACAGCTTTTTCGGCGTCTTCCGCGCTTGCGATGTCGAATTTATCGAGTTTATTGCCGGATAAATGCGTCAGGCGAGCGGTGAAAGGTGCGCCTTCCGGCGTATGAAGGCGTGTTTCGATGCTCCAGTATTCCTGGGCGCGGAATGCCTCAATCTCGGTTTCGCGTTCGCAGATAATGCGGAGTGCCACCGATTGCACGCGGCCCGCCGAGCGCGAGCCGGGCAGTTTGCGCCAGAGAATGGGCGAGAGCGTAAAGCCGACGAGATAATCGAGCGCGCGGCGCGCCATGTAAGCTTCGATCAAAGGCTGGTCGAGTTTGCGGCCCTTATTGAACGCTTCCTGCACGGCCTTCTTGGTAATTTCGTTGAAGGTCACGCGCTGGACGGTTTTGCCCTTGAGCAGGCCTTCGTCATTCAGGATCTGCTGGACGTGCCAGGAGATAGCTTCACCTTCGCGGTCAGGGTCGGTTGCGAGGAAAACGGATGTGGCTTTTTTGACGGCCTTGGAAATTTCGCGGATCGGTTTGTCAGCGCGCTCCCCGATCTCCCAGCGCATTGCGAAGTTGTCGTCAGGCAGCACAGAGCCGTCCTTGTTCACGAGATCGCGCACATGGCCGTAGGAGGCAATGACTTCATAGTCAGGCCCCAAATACTTGTTAATCGTCTTGGCTTTGGCCGGCGATTCAACAATGACGACGTTACTGGCGCTCAAAACTAATACTCTCCCTGCATACTGATGCGGTTCCCTGCGTGGCGTTTTATAAGGCCGGCCAGCTCCATTTCGAGCAGGACGGTCTGCACCACAGGGATAGTCAAATGGCACGCCCGGATCAGTTCGTCAACCGTGATGGGTGTGCAGGAGAGGTTAGAGAGGACGGAATGGTGAGCGTTTTCAGGAGTTTCATGCTCATCTGTGAAAATGTTTTCAACTGTGCCCGGGTGGCGGGGCTCATTCAGGCTGCGCCCGGAAAAGGTGCGCAGGGATTCCAGAATGTCATTCGCGTTACGTACCAGCACGGCGCCGTCGCGGATCAGGTGGTTGGGGCCTTCGGCGCGCGGGTCGAACGGGTGGCCGGGCACGGCGTAAACATCGCGCCCCTGTTCGCCGGCAAGGCGGGCGGTGATGAGGGAGCCGGAGCGGAATGTTGCTTCAACCACGACGACGCCGACCGAGAGGCCGGAGACGATACGATTGCGGCGCGGGAAGCTTTGCGCGAACGGTTTTTGTCCGAACGGGCTTTCGGCGACAAGAAGTCCTTGTTCCCTGATCTGGTGATAAAGCCTCTGGTTTTCTTCGGGGTAGATAATATCGATGCCGCCGGCGACAACGGCGATGGTGCCTGATATAAGCGCGCCAACATGAGCGGCGGTGTCAATGCCGCGGGCGAGGCCGGACGTGATAACCTGGTTTTGTGCGCCAAGATCGCGGGCGAGTTTTTCGCCGAATTTGCGGCCGTTGAGCGATGCGTTGCGCGCGCCAACAATCGCAATGGATTGTTGTTTGAAAAGATCTGTGTTGCCAAGAACACTCAACACCGGCGGCGCATCGTCGATTGCGGCAAGCGTCAGCGGATAGTTTTCATCGGCAGCGATGATGATGTCGCCGCCGAGCTTGCGCAGGGCCGCGTATTCTTCTTCAATATCCGCCATGGAGGGCGCGGTTAAGGGTTTCGAACGTCCGCCGCGTTTTGAGAGAGCGGGAAGCGCATCCAAGGCCTTGCGGGCGCTGCCGTAGCGTTGCACGAGACGGTAAAACGTGATGGGCCCGACATTTTCGGTGCGGGAGAGGCGCAGCCAGTCCAGCTTTTCAGTTTCGCTGGCGGGATTATTGCGAAGCTTCGTTTGCGTCTGCATTCGGTGCCTTGAATTTGGGTTCCTCGCTGCGCATCAGGCGCTTGATGTTGTCCCTGTGACGAATAATGACCAGGGCGGAGATGGCCGACGTAATAAAAACCTGCGCGCCGCCATAAAAAAAGAACGTCGCCAGCGGTGCAGCAAGAAAAGCCACGAGTGCCGAGAGCGAGGAGATGCGTGAACATAAAAATGTCACGGCCCAGAGAATGCACATGACGACACCGGTCTGCGGCAATGCAACGAGACATACACCAAGCGCGGTGGCGACGCCTTTGCCGCCCTTGAATTTAAGCCAGACCGGGAAGCAGTGGCCCAGCACGGCGGCGAGCGCCACCAGCAACGGGCTGCCGAAACCGAGGCGCGCGCCGATATAGACGGCGAAGGCGCCTTTGACGATGTCGAGCAGGAGCGTGAGAAGTGCGAGCTTCTTGTTGCCGGTGCGCAGAACGTTGGTAGCGCCAATATTGCCGGAGCCGATTTTACGGATATCGCCGAGCCCGGCCCAGCCTGTGAGCAGGAGTCCGAATGGAATAGAGCCGATCAGGTAACCGAGCAGCAACGGCATGATGACGAATTCAAGCATCTCAGCCTCCCCGGACCAGTTTATCAAGCACAGCCATACGCACCGGGATGCCATTGGCGACCTGTTTCAAAATCAGGTTGCGTTTGGGATCGTCGGCGACGTCGTCGGCAATGTGAACGCCGCGCACCAGCGGACCGGGATCCATCAGGACGGCCCTTGGCGCGTATTTGTCGAGAGTATCGGCAGAGATGCCGAAATCGCGGAAATAGGCTTCGTCGGAGGCGATGAGCGCGGTCTCCATGCGTTCTTTCTGCAGACGCAGCGTCATAACAACGTCGACATTCTTGAGACCGGCTGCGAGCGTTTTGAATTTTTCCACGCCCGCAGGTAATTTCTCCGGCAGCAAAACTTCGGGCGTAATCACGCGCACGGCGATCCCCATCTTGCGCAGGAGAATAATGTTCGATGAAGCGACGCGGCTGTGCGCGACGTCGCCGATGATGGCAACAGTCAATCCTTCGAGCTTGCCGAAATGATGCTGCATGGTAAGCGCATCGAGCAATGCCTGCGTCGGATGTTCACGCCAGCTGTCTCCGCCGTTGATGACCGGGCAGCAGGCGCGCTTTGCCACCATGCCAGGGGCGCCGTAATCCTTGTGGCGGATGACGACGGCGTCCGGGCTCATGGCATTTAATGTGTCGATGGTGTCGAGGAAACTTTCGCCCTTGCTCAGGGAACTTGCGTCGGGGTTCCAGTTGACGACATGGGCGCCCAGGCGTTTGGCGGCGAAATCGAAAGAGGTCAGCGTCCGGGTCGAGGCTTCGAAGAAAAGATTGAGAACAATTTTATGCCGGAGGCGTTCCTTGTCCCATTGTCCTTTAGCCAGGGCTTTTGAATAAAAATCGGAGAGCTCGAGAAGAGCAAGGATTTCATCCTTGCTCAGTTCTTCTATGCCGAGGAGGTGTTTCATTTTGCGCTCCCGGTATGAATAATGCCGTGTTTTTGCAAATTCATGACCTCATCTGCCGACATTCCGAGAGATTTTTCAAGAACTTCTTGCGTATCCCGGCCCAAATAGGGCGGTGCTTTTTTGTAAGATACAGGCGTTTCCGAGAGTTTCAAGGGACTGCCGACCAACGAAATCGCATCCGGGGCGAGATCGTGTTTCATGGAAATCTGCATGTCCCGCGCCTTAATTTGCTCCATGGCAAAGACCCGGTCCATGGTATTGACCGGTCCGGCGGGCACAGCGGCATCGGCGCATTTTTCCAGCCAGTAGGCGATCGGCTTGGTTTTTAAAAGCGCCGCAACCATCAGCACCAGATCGCCGCGATTTTTCACGCGCGAGGAATTTTTTGCGAAGCGCGGATCGTCCGCCCATTCCGGCTTGCCGAGTACGGCGCATAATTTTCTAAACTGGCTGTCATTGCCGACGGCGATAATAATGTGGCCGTCTTCTGCCTCGAACTGTTGATAGGGAACGATCGTGCTGTGCGCGTTGCCGAGGCGCGGCGCAAGGTTGCCGGATGTCAGGTAATATTGCGCGATGTTTGTCATGGTCGAAAGCGTGCAGTCGGTGAGCGCGAGATCGATATGCTGGCCCTGGCCCGTTTTTTCGCGGTGATGCAGTGCGGCGAGAATGCCGATGGCCGCGTTCAAGCCGGTGAGAATATCGCTGACAGCGACGCCGGTTTTCATCGGAGGGCCGTCTTTGTCGCCGGTGCTGGCCATCAGGCCGGCCATGGCTTGCGCAAGAAAATCATAGCCGGACTCACTTGCAAGCGGACCATTCTGACCGAAGCCGGTAATCGAACAATAAATCAGCTTCGGATGTTTTGTTTTGAGCGATTCATAATCCAGCCCGTATTTTTTAAGTCCGCCGACCTTGAAGTTTTCAATCAGGATGTCGCATTTTTCGACAAGGCGGTGAATGAGTTCCTGACCTTCTTTTTTGCTGATATCGATAGCGACGGATTTCTTGTTACGGTTGATGGAAAGGTAATAAGCGCTTTCGTTCGTGTCATTACCATCTTTGTCTTTCAGGAAGGGGGGACCCCATGTGCGGGTGTCGTCGCCTTCGAGCGGTTTTTCGATCTTGAGAATGTCAGCGCCGAGATCACCGAGGATCTGTGTACAGAAGGGCCCTGCGAGAATGCGGGAGAGATCGAGAACACGGATTCCTTCAAGCGCTTTTTGTTTCGTCATAAAATATCCTGCAATGTGTGGAACGCAATCAGTGCCGCGATCCCGATCCCGGTTATGAAGCCGGGGCCGGCGGGCAGGGACAGGCTGTTCAGACTGACCGTGCCCTTGTGCCTTATGTAGATCAGTAGCCCGTGAACGACGCCTGCGCCAGCCCCGAGGGCCATGGCCAGCCATATATAAGAAGGTCCAAGCAAAAACCCGGCTGCTGCCATCAGCTTGATATCCCCCCAGCCGAGAACGTCCCTTTTATAGAAGCCGTCGGCCAGGAACTTGACCAGGTACAGGCTGGCGCCGCCCATGAAAGCGCCCAGAAGCATGTCTTTTGGGGAGAAGAAGCCGAAAAAGGTGCAGAGGTGGAAAAGGCCGGCACATAACGTTAGGCCCAACACGTGTTCATTGGGCAGAAGGCTGGTCCGCAGATCGATTGCCCATAGCCTGCATAAACAGAGGAAACCGCCGAGAAGAGCCAGCAATGCGAGCGTTTCAAACATTTCAGAGAATTTAAAGCAAAAAATCTTTTAAATGAAGTTCATAATATCTGTGAATAATATCAAAACTTTAGATATTTTATTTGAGATTTTTGGCTTAAACTAAAACCCATGCAAAGCAAACCTTAGGTTTGTTTGCTTTTAAAAAAAGCGAACAAGGCCTGTGGCCTTACTTCGCGGCGGCTGTGCCGGTGGCGAACCATCTCTTATGTCCTTAAGGTATTGCTCATTCATGACTGAAATAAAAAAAATACTGGTGGTTGAAGATAACGATTTTGTGCGGATGCAGATCGTCCAGTTTCTCAAAAACGAGAACTATGAAGTTGATGAGGCGTCCAACGGCGAAGTGGCGCTTAAAAAAATCCGCGACAATTTTGCCCTGGCGATTGTCGATGTTCGTATGGAGCCGATGGGCGGGTTCGAGTTCATCCGTCACCTGAGAGCCAATAATCTTGATACGCCCGTCGTGCTGGTGACCGGCGATCAAAGCCCTGACCTCCTGAGCGAGGCTGCAAAGCTTGAGGTTACGGCTGTCTTGCTGAAACCGGTCCAGCGCGATAGACTGATCAAGGCGGTCGCCAGAACCCTTCAGCTCAAAGATCGGGCTTCTTAATATGTCTTTTTCACACAATTCTTCGAAACCCGCCCTGGCTCTTGCAGTCAGACTACTGCTCGTGGTCTGTATTTGCCCGCTGCTTGCGACCTGTGCGGATGCGGACCTGCCGGGGTCACGTAATATTTCCATCCCGTCGCCTGCGATTGCCGAAAAAAGACCGGATGCCATCAACGAAAAACCGGACAGCGTTCTTTATCTGCCGCTGGGAAGCGATGTTCTTGTTCCCGAAGTGGAAGAGGGCGCCAAGCTGCCAAGCGAAGAGGTCGGACCTTTCGAGCTGCGCTCCGAAACACTGGCCGGCGCGCTGCAACTGATTTTAGCGGATTACGAAATTCCGCTCGCTTTTGAAACCGACCTCGCCATGACGCGCACCGTAACGGTTGCCAACCTGTACGGACCGCTGGATAAGGTCGTCGATAAAATCTGCGGCCTCGCGGATTTATATTGTTCCTATGAAGACAATTTGATGGTCATCAAGGAAACCCAGACTTTTACTGTCGCTATCCCGCCCGTAGGTGGCGACACGGATTTCATCGGCGCGATTGCCACAGGATTACAAGCCATCACGGGGGTTGCGCCGATCACGGAAACCGGCACACGCACGATTATTTACGAGGCGACGAACCGTACCGCCAAACAGGCTGAACGATATTTCCAGCGCATGCGCGCGAACACGGCGCTGATCGTGTTTGAGATTTATATCTGGGAAGTGGCGCTCAATACCGTGAACGATGTCGGGATCAACTGGGAAGAAATCGGCTCGATCGGAAAATTCAATACCGGGATCAGTCTGCCGGGCAGTGTCGGTGACGGCAACCCGGTCAGCATCGGCTTACCGACAACAGGTGATGTAGTTTTAGGTGCAGAAGATGTTCTGCAGTTTATTTCCAATTACGGCGCGGTTAAAACAATTTCGCAGCCGCAGATTACCGTGCTTTCCGGTTCGGAAGCGTCGTTGCGCGCGGCACGGACGCAGAATTATGTTTCCTCCCTCAGCCGCTCCGTGGATGAGGGGGAAGTGACGGTGTCTACAGAAACGGATTCCGTCGATACGGGCTTTACCATGACGATTTCCAGTGTCTGGGATAATTCCACTATTTACGGCACGATCAATATCGAACTGCAGGAATTTTTAAGGTTCCAAGATTTTGATGCCGACGGCACAACTCTACAACTGCCGGAAACCACCGAACGGGAACTTACTTCGCAAATCCGCATTCGTCCGGGCGACTCTTTGCTCATTGCAGGCTTAGTGCGCGAAAATGATCAGTTCGATAAAGATGGGATAGGTTTCAAGGAGCCTGTTCTGCCTTTTTCACGGCGCGGGACAACGGAGAATTCGGAATTGGTCTTCCTGCTGAAGCCGCGCGTCATTGTTTACACCAACGAAGACACTCATGCGAAAAAGAAATCCGAAGTGCAGGACAAGATGTTTTCCGAAACGCCCGCAGTCCCGGTGGGCAACGAAGGCTATAAACCGCTGATGGGCAGCATCAAGGCGGATGCGCTGAATCCGTCCGAATAAACGCCATGCTTATTTCGTATGCTTTTATTGCTGTCGGTTCAGGATTTTATGGTATATTTAAGGCGTGTCAACCCGTTCGGGTCTTTCTATAATCCTGTCGTTGCTCCACCTATGCGCTTTCTACTACATATTTCAGCCCTCGGACTCTTTCTGACTGTATTTTCAGCGCAGCAGACTGCGCTCGCCCAATATCCCGGTTTCGGCGATCCTGGTAGTGCGGGTGCCGGCGGTACCCCTGGTGGGGGTCTGACCCCGGCCGTGCCTGTTGTTGATGGCGGCACTATTCCCGTAGGCGCCACCGCGCAGGTCGTCGTACGTTTCAGAAATGATGGCTCGCAGCCGGTGCAGACCGGCCTGATCCGTCTCTATCCCTCTTCGAATGTTACGAGCGCCGTTGCACTGAACCAGTGCGAGGAGGAGCCATTGGCGGCCGGCGCGGAATGCGCGATCGCCATTTCGGTCAAAGGTCTGCAATCCGGTTCATGGCGCGTTGAAATGCTGATGTCGCACGATGGTCGTTCGCGTCTTGTGACGGCGACCATGTCCGGGCAGGTTGAAGCGAGCGGTGACGGCGCCGACAAACTGACCAGCGATATCGAAGCCATTCCGAACGAAGTCGATTTTGAAACATTGAGCGACAGCCAGACGCTCGTGCAATCCGTTATCCTTCGTAACATCACATCGATCCCAGTCGATATCACTGACATCTTTATCGATTCCAGTGAGCAGGCGGGCTACGCCCTTAAAACTGAATGTGAAAAACTTGAAGCTGGACAGGCTTGCATTGCGACCGTATCATGGTCGCCCCAGCAAAAGGGGCGTTCCTCCGGTGTGCTTGTTGTTAGACATACAGGACCCACGGCGCTTTCGAGCGTGCCTTTGAAGGGCGAGTATAACCCTGCCGTTGTTCTTAAGGCCGACGTATTTCCGCAGGCCGTACCGGGACGTGGACTGCTTGTTTCATCGCAAGTCGAAATAGATTTTGGCGCTGATATTCAGACGGCTTCGACCATTACCGTTTCCCTGGTCAATGCCGGTGATGCGCCGCTGACCCTTAACGACGTACAGATTTCCGGATCGGATAACGGTCTTGATTACAAACAGGAAGGTTGCATGGCAGGGACACTCCTGCAGCCGATCGAGGCTTGTCCGCTGACCATCACATGGTCGCCGACGCGCATCGGCACACTTTATGATGATGTACAGATTTCGCATGACGGTGCACGCGGCATGCTCATCCTGCCGATCCGCGGCGTTTCGTCTACAACAGTCAGCCAGGATCAGAAAGCCATTGTGCTGGCGGATAATGGCGACGACGCAATGTCTTCGGGTGGCCCGTCTTCTTTGTTATCTCCGGATATGCCACCCAAGCCCGGCGACCTGATGCCATCAATGTTAACGTCTTCCGTCGTAAACCCGGCCAGCGTGCTGGATGGTTACAAGATCACATCCTTCTCGCCGAGCCGTGCGATCATCAACGGCCCGGGCGGCAGCCGCATCGTTTTCAATAATGAGGAAATTGTGCTGGGTGGTATTGCATGGTACGTAACGATTCAGAAAAACGGAATCGAGTTTTTACATAAAGGCCAGAGAATCCTGCTGCTGTTCGACCGGTCTTTATCTTCTATTAACCGTATTCCTGCATCATCAGGAAGTGCGGGCGCATCAGGAATGTCGGGAGGCTCTTCTTCTTCTTCGGGTTCTTCCGGTTCCTCTTCCTCGCCCTCTTCTTCACCCGCGCCCGCGGAGAGTGAGGAAGATAATGGTTAAGGAACATCTCTCATGTCCAAGGACATAAAATCAACTTCAACACCATCTGACCGGCGCAGCGGCGGCGGCCATGAGCCGCCTGACGGTACCGAAAGACGTCAGAGCGCCACGCGTAAAAAACAACGCTCGACGGAAGGTCGTGAACGCTATCTCGATATGGTGCAGCGCGAACGCTCACTTCTGCTCGAGCAGGGCATACCGCGCTCGACCGAGCAGCTTCTTGATATGGCCGGCGCCTATTTGCCGCCAAACGAAAGTGAAGAGGACAATACCGTCAAGGACCGCGCAACCGGCGACCAGTTGCGTTCCGTTTTGCCGGTACAATCCTGGCTCCCGTTAAGCATTCACCTGATCGGCCTGAGCGATGGGGTTTTAAAAGTTGCGCCCCTGCATGATCTCAATGAGCGCCAGATTGAAACGCTTATTTCCACATCCAATCGCAGCGGCTTCCATGTTGAAAGCGTCCATGCTGAAATCTGGGACCGCAAGGAGCTGCTCGACACACTGCGGTCCGTGCATGATCTTTCGGCAGACCGCTGTGAGAAAACATTGTCCCTGTGGCTGGCCGACAGCGATAACGGATTGCTGCTCAACCAATTTCAACGCGACCTGCTGGCGGAAGCCCTGCAGATGCGCGCCTCCGATATTCACATTCTCCAGGATAATAACCCGGATTCTCCGAACTGGATCAAATACCGGATCGACGGCGACCTGATCCCGATGCATTTGCTGCCGCCGGAGGCGATGGCCCGCCTGACGACGCTTCTCAAGCGCGATGCCGGCCTAAATTTCGGGGATAGAACAACACCCAAAGACGGGCGCTTCGGTTTTATTTGGCAGGGCCGCTCTATCGACGTCCGTGTTGCCGCCGGCCCGCAGGCGCAAGACGGGGAAAAACTTACCTTACGTCTGCTCGACCGCGCTGCCCTGAAAGGTTTTGACGAACTTTTTCGCCGTCATGAAGATGTCGGCGATTATCTTGCGAAACTGCTTGCGCCTGAAATCAAGGGCGGCGGCGGGCTTATTCTTTTGTCCGGCCCCACGGGTTCCGGTAAAACTACAACACTTTATGCATGCGTGCAGCAGATCGATCGCCGGCGTAAACATGTTCTGACCATTGAAGACCCGATCGAATACGAACTCCGTTATGCCACGCAGTGGCAGGTTCGGCCCGGTTTTGCCGGCGGCGAATTCGCCGATCTGATCCGCGCCGCCATGCGTCACGATCCTGACTACATCATTATCGGGGAGATGCGGGACGGCGATACGGTTGAAACCTCCTTACGCGCCGCGGAATCCGGCCACACCGTGATTTCCACCGTTCACGCCGACACGGCTCTGCAGACCTTTGAGCGCCTGCGCTCCCTGATGCCGACCGACCGCGAACGTTCTTCGACCTATACACTGGCGCAGCAGGTGCGCGCTATTCTGAACCAGCGCCTTATCCGGACGCTATGCCAGGGCTGTGCGCACAACACTACCGCTTCGGAATCTCTTAACCTGACCGAGCTTGAGGAGTTGGGTCTAGAGGCGAATGCCAAAATACGCCGCCATAATTCGAATGGGTGCGATCTGTGCAACCGTACTGGAATCTCGGGACGAACATTGCTCCTCGACGCTTTGTTGATTGCTCTTGGCCCCGGGCAGCGTAATGATATTTACGAGGCGCTGATCGGCAACATCAACAAGGTCAGATCACAAGAAGGCGTCATTGTGCACACGCGGCGTGAAGGGCTTGTTGATCTTGTCCTGAGTGGCTTGATCGATCCGAAGGCCGCTATGTCCTACCTCGAGGAATAATTCCGAATATGCAGCAATGGGTTGCAGATATAGCTTACGAAACCACATCGGGCCCTAAAAAAGTCACCGAGTCTTTTTATATGCCGTCTGTCGATGATGTGCGCTCCGCCATCGTCAAGAAAGGCGGTTATGTCCTGGCGATCCGGCCGCATGAACGCTCCCCGATCGAAAGACTCCTGGCGCGCTCGACCTGGTGGCAGGTGCAGTTGCTCCGCGGTATCCAATTCCGTTCGACGTCGACGTCACCGGGTGTTGCACTGTGGAAGATCATCCAGATGGAAACCAATCCGCGCCGTCAGAATATCCTGGCACCGGCCCGCGAAGCCTTGTCGCGCGGCCTCGGTGTTATCGATGCGCTGAAGGCGCTGAATGTTTTTGATCACGGTACGTTGGCGATCCTTGCCGGTAGCGAGCGCGCCAACCGTCTTGTAGAAGGAATCCCGCACGCCATCCATTCCATCACGCAGAAGCGCAAGAACGCGCGGGCCATCATGGGTACGATGGGCTGGCTGGCCTTCGACGTGTTTTCCATCGTCAGTTCGTTGTGGTCAGGCAAGGACATGGTTTTGAAATGGTTCAAGGACAACCCGCCGACGGACCCGGTCGAACTTGAAAAATTCAATAGAGTTGTCGGACGGCTGGAGCTTACATGGGATGTGCTGATTTATTCTTCTGTTGGGCTCGGGCTTTTCATGGCCTGGTGCGTTTTTTCATATTGGTCGAACCGCGGCAAGAAAGACTGGCCGACGGCGCGCATCGTGCGGAGAATTCCCCTGATCGGTGCTTACCTGCGGGACCTGGCCTTTACAGACTCGATGTCGGCTGCTGCCCGGATGCTTCGCGGCAATGTGCCGATCAGCGATGCGCTGGCCCAGGCGGCGGAAGCGTCTTCTGCGCCCGATGTGGGGCAATACTGGCTGGAATCTCTTAAAGACCTGAGCCGCGGGGTTAGTCTCGGATCGGCGCTGGACCGTGCGCCCCTGACCCGGAATGAACGGCTTGAACTCGCCAGCTTGTCTGATCTCGGCCAAGTTGCTACAGTAACAGAGTCTATTGCCGAAATGCGTGCCATGGCGGCGAAAACCAAACATTCTCTGATCGTGTGGCTGGCGTTTGCCATGACAGGCATCTTCCTTGTTATAGCTTTCGGCAGCGCGATTTTCGCCTTGACTGTGATGAACATGAGCATGGATTCAATGATGGGCGGCTTAATGGAAGGAGCCATGTAGTCTTGGCAATTATCGGGAAAAGCGACAAATCCTTAAAAGCAGGCAAGCCTGTTGCCGATCTTGCCGTCGCAGGCGTTGCACGTCTTATGCCGGGCATGACGGATTTCCTGGCCGGTGAATCAAAGGACTTTATAGGTACGTTGACTCCTTATCTGCCGCAGGAACTCATTGGCGGCGTTCTTCCTTATATTGTTGGCCACGAAGAAGAAGCGGTCTGGAATGCAGCCAGTCAGGCTTGCGGCACCGAGAAGGTTCATTTCTGTTATTCCATTGATGATAAAAAAGTCTGGTATCTTGCCTGTCCATCTTCTTCGCTGGCTTCAAATCCGAACAGCTGGTGCCCTCTTGCCGCTGCGTTGCCCGGCAATAGCGAATACTGGGACAGGGAAACAGTTTATCTTTATGAGCATGAGGGACTGGCCTCGGCGCTTCGCTGGGACCCGGAAACGGGCCGTATGCAGGTTTTCCTGGGCGCAGCGCGGACAATCCTGCCACGTATTCAAAGCATGGATGCGAATTTTGTCACCGTCAATCCGGCGGCAGCCAAGAGTGTTCCTTGGAAAAGCCGTACTCTTAAAACTGAAAAGATGGCGCGGGCAACTGTGCGGCTGCTGATTTTATCGGGCATGCTGCTTTCTATACTCGCGGTTCTTGTCCTGGTTTTTAATTTCGTTTCGATCAACCTGTTGCAGCGCAATCTTGGCAAAGTTCAGCGGGACACAGAGAAGGCATCCAATGATCTGACGTTGCAGGCCTATAACGCCATGCAAAGCGATACGATCAAGCACATGGTCCGTATCCAGGAAATTCTAGACGGGCTGTCCAAAGTTGACGGCACGCTTGTCCGTTACGAGGTTAACGAGAACAAAGTTGAATGGGAGGCCCTGGTACCGCCTGCTTTTGCGCAGGATTTTGGAGCAGCGCAGGGGCTGGAGAAGGATGGCCGGGTACGGATTAAAAATAACAGGTAATTTTATGAAAAATATGGTAAACTTGAGATATGGGATTTGTTCCGCAAATGATTGATTTGAAATCATTAAAATCTTTTGACTGGCGATCACTGAAAAAATATACCAGCCCGAAAGCGGCTGCCGATTTAAACCATTTTCTCGAGCATCTGCCGCAAAATACCGACAAAACCCTGCTGATCGTGGCCGGGGTGTCCTGGGGTGTTGCGGGCGCTCTTATTCTTTTTACAACCATGCAGCTTCAGCAGTTTACAGAATTACGTGCCAAATTGCAGGAAGCTGACGCACTCAAGCCTATCGTGCCCCTGATCAAAGACGTGGCCGTTGACGCACAGGAAGTTAACCAATTTGTTGATAAGACTAAAAATATTTACAGTGGCCTCTCGATTAATGCCAGCGGATCTTCTATTGTAATAGCGTCGGACAATACGGCTAATTTTGGCCAATTCCGGGAGGCTGTCGGACATGTTCAGAACGGAGGATCCGGCTGGCGTGTTAATATCGATCGTCTTTGCGTCGGAAGAGAATGCACAAAGCAACCCCTGGCGGCGTCGCTGAAGATTAACAAGGTTTCTGTCGAAACGCCTGGGGGAAAAAACTGAATTTTAATAACTGGAGATATTTGTGATGTATATGACTAGAAACTTAAAAGATCATTCATTGGAAAAAGGCAACGTCCTTTTCCTTATTCTTATTGCTGTGGCACTCTTCGCAGCCTTGTCATACGCGGTCACCCAGTCCAGCCGGTCGGGCGGCGGAGACGCCGGCAGCGAAGCCAGTCTGGTCAGCAGCGCTCAGATTACGCAATATCCTGCCTCAGTCAGAACATCGATTATCCGGCAGCTTGTTGGCAAAAACGTCTCCGTCTCCAGTCTTGCCTTCAATCAGCCTTCCGCTTTCGCAGCGTGTACGGGCACTGTGGCGCCCAATTGCGTATTTTATCCCACAGGCGGCAGCGCAACTTACGTTCCGGCCCCCGGTGATGTCGTCACAACGAACAACCAACAAGATTGGGTGTTTAATGGCGAGAACGAAATCAACCTGGTCGGTACAACCACGGGCAGTGACGGTCCCACGTCTTCGACGGCCGAAGTCATTGCCTTCCTGCCCAATGTCAAGACCGATATCTGCAAGAAAATCAATTCTGAACTTGGCGTGAACAGCGGTAATGTCCCGACTGAAACCAACCTCAATGTTACAACCTATATGGTTAATGGAACCGGGCTTGTCAGTACGGCCACCGGGGGCACGATCGGGGAAGACGTCGTGTCTCTGGACGCGCAAGCCTTTGGTTGTTTCGTACAAGGCGGCGTGAATTATTACTTTCACGTCCTAATCGAGCAATAAGACAGGCTTACAATAAAACAGTGATTATAAAATCATCAGATTCCTTAACTTTCGAACACTCTTTTCCAAAGAATGGCGAGAAAGGAAGCGCTTTGGTTTATATCCTGATTGCCATTGCCTTACTTGGCGCGCTCACCGTAAGCTTCATGGAGCCTTCGAGCCAGCAGACGTCCTCACAGAATGTTTTCAAAACCCTGAGCGCCGTTGAATCGCAGGTCAGTATTATACGCGCTGCCATTCAGGAATGCATTCTGGCTTATCCGAAAGGTGATTCCACCATTATTACCAGCGGCGGCGGCGTGACGGATCGCGGCGCCCGCAAGAATTACCCAATCGATCCGGATTCTGATCATTATACGGCGGCCACACCGGGCAAATCCGGAGACCGGCTTGTGCGCAGTATAAGATGTCCAGGGAATAATCCTGGCGGTGTTGATATTGCCGACCATGAGCTCCTGTTTGGAGGTTCGGGCGGAAAATTCCTCTCACCACCGCCTGATCTTTTCGAGGAATGGCAATATTACAACGGTAATGACGGAGTTTTCTTCTGGACCTCGACATCCAAAACCGACGAGTTCCTGACAGAAGCGCTCACGAAGCTTGATACCAAATACTCCGAGTGCGAGGCAGATGTCGTCGATGCGACGGCTGGGGATATAGATCTCGATAGTGATAGCACGCTTGTCTGTGAAGACGGCAGTGTCTGTTTTCGTGTCTGGATGAATTCCAAAGCTACGGCTGAATTCAACGGTGATGCCGATTTGGATGAAACCGGCTGCTAGGCTGCGCGAAGCTGCCCGGCTTCGGTTTTTACCCGTTCAAATTCCTGCGCGATATCCTTTACCAGTCTTTCCGCGATGTTGCTTTTATAGGCCTTGTCCTGCAATTCACTGGCCAGATCGCCGAGATGATTGCAGCAGGCCGAGCGCGCGGCGCCCTTGAGGCTATGCGCTGCTTCCTCAAGTTCCGACAGCTCTTTTTTATTAAAGGCATTTTCTATACGCGCGATCAGTGGAGCTGTCATATCTATAAACATATGAATCATATCAATAGCGCCCTGATCAAATGCGCCCATCTGATGCGCCAGTGTTTCCAGGTCAATGGCCGAGTTTGCAGTTTTCTTCAAGCCCTGCTGTTTTTCGGCGGATATTTCGTTATCCTGGATACCAGTGTCTGTCAGCAGACCCCAGCGTATGAGCAGTCTTTTAAACTGTCCCAGCGAAACCGGTTTTAAAAGACATTCGTCAAATCCGTATCTCGAATAGGCGTCGCGTTGCGCCATCTGCACGTCCGCGGTCAAAAGAATAACCGGGAAGTGTGTGGATTTGTCTTCATCGCTGGCGCGGATGCCTTTGACAAGTTCATATCCATCAACATGCGGCATATGCAGATCGGTAATCAGGATGCCGTATTTCCCCGTCTGCAAGGCCTCGAGCGCCTTCTGGCCATCATCGACAAAATCCGCTTCGACCCCGACTTTTTCGAGCTGACGCCGCATGATGTCCTGCACGCTGCCGGTATCCTCGGCAATCAAAAGACGTGTCGGTCCGGTGATCTGAATGCGCGCGGCTTTGCTCGCGGCTTTGGCAATAGCTTCACCGAGACCTGTGCGGCTGGCGGGCTTGGTTAGGAAAGGCACGCCCAGCGCCTGCAGGCTGTAGGCGAGGCCGACATCCTCGCGCACCGTATACATGATCAGGCCCATATAAGGCCGTATTTCCATCATTTCTTTGATCAGTTCAAGCCCCAGTCCGTCGGGCAGACCCTGGTCGATGACGGCAACATCAAACGGCGTGCGGCGGATGAGTTGTAGCGCCTCGGCACAGGTGCCGCGATTTTCAATTTTGGCACCCATGGATTCCAGCGAGCGCACGATTTCCTTCGCGCCCTGCGGATGATCCTCGACCGAAAGGACTGAAATTCCATCAAGCTTGGGCAGGTCGATATTATTCACGTCCGTGCTGACGGCCTCGGTGGGAATTTCAAACCAGAATGTCGAGCCCTGGCCCTCGGCACTATCTACGCCGATCTGGCCGCCCATGAGCTCGACCAGTTTTTTGCAGATCGAAAGGCCAAGGCCGGTCCCGCCGAATTTGCGGGAGGTTGAGTTGTCGGCCTGCATGAACGGTTGAAAAAGCCTTGCGGCGGCCTCGGCACTTATGCCGATACCGGTATCCATGACTTCAAAACGCAGCGTGAGCTGGCCTGGACCCGGCTTTATAATTTTTGTTTCCGGCTTTACATTAATGATGACCGAGCCCGCTTCTGTGAATCTGAGTGCGTTGCTGACGAAATTCATCAGGATCTGGCGCAATCGTTTCGGGTCGCCCACGATAACGAAGGGCACGTTTTGTGAAATGTCGGCGACAAGGCGCACGCGGTTATTCTGAACTTTGACGGCGAGCGCCTCGAGGACACCGCTGACTAATGTACGGACAGGAACCTCGAATACGTCGAGTTCCATCTTGTTGGCATCCATTTTTGCAATATCCAGCGCATCGTCGAGAATCTCCAGGAGGCCGCTGGCGGCGGTTTGCGCGGTTTTGATCATGTTGGAAATGCGTGGTTCGGGCTTTTCGATATTGATCAGTTCCAGAAGCCCGTAAATTGTCTGCATCGGCGTGCGGATTTCATGGCTCATGGTGGCCAGGAAGTTGGATTTCATCTCGGCTGCGGCATCGGCCTTTTTAACCTGGGATTTAAGACGCTGTTCCGATTCCTTGTTGTCCGAAATATCCGTTGCCCAGAGAATGATGCAATGTTCACCCAGCCAGGGTTCCTGCGTGATGTCAATTTTCACCCACCGGTCTGCCTGCCCGGTTTTGACCGGCAAAATGACGGAGGAGAGAGAGGGGGCCGGCGATTTAAGGTTCTGGATCAGCTTCGCGGTTTCCTTGCCGGGCCATAAATCCTCGAACTTGCTGCCCGTCGCCGGCTTTTTCTGTAACCCGAGAAAATCCAGCATTCTGGAATTGATGTAGAGAATATCCATGTTCTTGCGGTCGCGCCGCAGGATACAAACGCCGATGGGCAAGGTATCGTAAAGGTCCTGAATATTCATCTGAAGGGCTTGGAACGCTTGTGTTTATAACGGTTTCAGACTATCACAGATAACGCGCCCGGAACAGGCGTTCGCTTAGATGCCAGGAGAGTTTATGGGGTACAAAATAGCCGTCGTCGGCGCTACGGGAAATGTCGGGCAGGAAATGCTCAAGATCCTCGATGAGCGGAAATTCCCGGTGGACGAAATTGTGGCCCTGGCTTCCGCGCGATCTGCGGGGCGCGAAGTTTCTTTCGGCGACACCGACATCAAGGTGCAGAACCTGGCCGATTATAATTTCAAGGGCGTGGATATTGTTCTCTCTTCGCCGGGCGGCAAGGTTTCGGCGGAGTATTCCCCGAAGGCTGCTGCTTCCGGCGCGGTTGTGATCGATAATACCAGCACCTGGCGTATGGATCCGGATGTGCCCCTGATTGTGCCGGAAGTCAACCCGCAGGCTATCAAGGATCATACGAAGAAGAATATCATCGCCAATCCAAACTGCTCAACGATCCAGATGGTGGTGGCGCTCAAGCCTATCCATGATGCTGCGGTCATCAAGCGTATTGTCGTGTCGACCTATCAATCTGTCGGCGGGGCGGGCAAGGAAGCCATGGACGAGCTGTTCAACCAGACCAAGGGCGTTTACATGAACCAGACGCCGGCGCCCTCCATTTTCCCGAGGCAGATCGCGTTCAATGTTATTCCGCAAATCGATGTCTTTATGGATGACGGGATGAGCAGGGAAGAATGGAAGATGATGGTCGAGACCAAGAAAATTCTTGGCTCCAAAATAAAGGTCTGCGCGAATTGCGTGCGCGTGCCGGTTTTCGTCGGCCATTCCGAAATGATCAATATCGAGCTGGAGAATGAATTATCGGCGGATGATGCGCGTAAGATCTGGCGCAAGGCGCCGGGCGTGATGCTGGTGGACGGGGATAATTACGTAACACCGCTCGATGTCCAGGGCGAAGATGGTGTTTATGTCAGCCGTGTGCGCGAGGATTCAACGGTCGAAAACGGCCTCAATTTCTGGTGCGTTTCCGATAATTTGCGTAAGGGCGCGGCTCTCAATGCGGTGCAAATCGCGGAGTTGCTGGTCAAAAGCAAAAAATAGTTGCGGAAATCACGCCATAGCCTCCCCAGAAACCGATTGAAATTACATGGATAATTCCTATTATAGGGGCTGAGCTTTTCGAGGATCCCTTTTTCGTGCAAAAATCCGAGCGCCCTTTATCGCCGCATCTCCAGATCTACAAATGGCAGCTGACAATGGCCACATCGATCATGCATCGCATAACCGGTGCGGCGTTGGCAGTCGGGAGTCTGCTGGTCGTGTGGTGGCTGGCGGCAGCGGCGCTGGGACCGGTCGCTTATGATACGGCCATGAAATTTTCGGCATCACCGCTCGGGTTGTTCATGCTGTTCGGGTGGAGCGCGGCGTTTTATTATCATCTGTTTAATGGCATCCGTCACCTGATCTGGGATACGGTTCATTTTTTTGAACTTAAAAATGCTTACATCGCAGGCTATGCCGTGCTTGCTCTGACCGCGCTGGCGGCCGCGGCGACATGGTATTACGCCCATGTTTTTTAAAATGAAATGCAGCGCAGATGAATGCAAAAAAGAACACAGCGTTCTGAAGCACTGGCTTACGCTCCGTGTGACGGCAGTCATTGCCATCCCGCTCTGCATCTGGCTGGTTTTCAGCATTGTATCTTTGATCGGTGCCGATCACAGCACCTTTACGATGTGGCTGGCGCAGCCTCTCAATGCATTTGAAATGTCCCTCTTTGTCATCGTGATTTTTGTACATGCCGCGCTGGGGTGTCATGAAATCATTGAGGATTACATCCAGAATGAATGTCTCAGGAAGCTGAAAATTCTTGGAATCAATGTGTTTTTTATGTTAGCGGGTGCGGTGAGCCTTGCCTCTATTATTAACGTTGCATTCCGAGACGGACTTTAAATGGCACACTCCTACCAGATTATCGACCATGAATTCGATGTCATCGTTGTCGGCGCGGGCGGGGCGGGATTGCGCGCCGGTTTCGGAGCGGCCGAAAAAGGGCTTCGTACCGGCATCATCTCGAAAGTTTTCCCGACGCGTTCTCACACGGTTGCGGCGCAGGGCGGTATTTCCGCGGCTTTGGGAAATATGGGCGAGGATGACTGGCGCTTCCATTTCTACGACACCATCAAGGGCTCCGACTGGCTCGGTGACCAGGACGCGATCGAATATATGTGCAGGGAGGCCATTCCGGCCATTATCGAGCTCGAACATTACGGCGTGCCGTTCAGCCGCACGGCGGAGGGCAAGATTTACCAGCGCGCCTTTGGCGGCATGACGACTCATTACGGTAAGGGCACGGCGCAGCGCACCTGCGCCGCGGCCGACCGCACGGGGCATGCGATCCTGCATACGCTCTACACACAGGCGCTCAAGCATAAGGCCGAATTTTTTATCGAATATTTCGCGCTCGATCTGATCATGGGCGAGGAGGGGGAATGCCTCGGCGTGATGGCGTGGAATCTTGATGACGGCACGATTCACCGCTTCCGTGCGCACCAGACAATTCTGGCGACGGGTGGTTACGGCCGTGCCTATTTCTCCTGTACCTCTGCGCATACCTGTACGGGCGACGGCAATGCCATGGCATTGCGCGCCGGGATTCCGCTGCAGGATATGGAGTTCGTACAATTCCACCCGACGGGGATTTATGGTGCCGGGTGTCTGATCACCGAAGGCGTGCGCGGTGAGGGCGGTTATCTGACTAATTCCGAAGGTGAGCGCTTCATGGAGCGTTATGCGCCGAGTGCGAAAGACCTGGCGTCCCGCGATGTTGTATCGCGTTCCATGACCATTGAAATTCGCGAAGGGCGCGGCGTCGGTGCGCACAAGGATCATATTCATTTAAATCTTATGCATCTCGATCCGGATATCATCCATCAGCGCCTGCCGGGGATTGCCGAGAGCGCGCGTATTTTCGCAGGCGTGGATGTAACCAAACAGCCGATCCCGGTGCTGCCGACGGTGCATTACAATATGGGCGGAATCCCTACCAATTTCCGCACGGAAGTGCTGAACCCGACCGCGAACGACCCCAATAAAGCCGTGCCGGGCCTGATGGCGATCGGTGAGGCGGCCTGCGTGTCCGTGCACGGTGCGAACCGGCTGGGCTCCAATTCTCTGCTCGATCTCGTTGTTTTCGGACGTGCGGCGGCGATCCGCGCGGCGGAAACCGTTAAGGCCGGCGCGGCGCATAAAAAGATTTCCGGCGATAATGCGCAACACGCGCTCGACCGTCTCGATCGTTACCGCAACGCCAGGGGAAAAATCCGCACGGCTGATTTACGCCTGAAGATGCAGAAAGATATGCAGAACCATGCGGCCGTGTTCCGCACCGGTGAAATTCTCGATGAGGGCGTGCGCATCATTGATGAATGTTTTGCGCAATTGGCGGATGTGCAGGTGACGGACCGCTCGATGATTTTCAATACCGACCTTGTTGAAACGCTCGAACTGGACAATCTTTTATACCAGGCCGTCGCGACCATGCATTCGGCGGCCAACCGCCAGGAATCGCGTGGTGCCCATGCGCGGGAGGACTTCCCGGACCGGGATGACCAGAAATGGCTGAAACACTCTACGATCCGGGTGGATGAGAAGGGACAGTCCGAAATCGGCTATCGCCCTGTAATACTTACAACTTTGACCTCTGAAGTTGAGGCTGTGCCCCCGAAAAAGCGTGTTTATTAGAAAAATACCATGTTTATTTACATAAATCTTGCGTTTTTGCGCTGATTTTATTATATTGAGCGCATAGACATAGGACGAAGGTTTATGACGGTTGCCGCTAAAAGTAATGAAAATCTTTCCCAAACAATCATCTCGCCGAATCTTGAGCGGATGAGCGAAGGCGAAATGAAAGCCTATAAGGCGTGGATAGCCAGACTTATTCTCAATCAAGAGATTCCCCGGGATGCTATCGAGCGCATTATAGGGCGGCAAACAGAACGTGAAATCGTTTTGCAACGAGATTTAAACGAAATAACGCGACAACATGTTGATAGAGATGCACAGCAACACCACCTTGAAGATAAAATTGCCGAACTGCAGGCGCAACTGGATACCGCAGAAAAAGAAGCTCATACTGACAAGCTGACGGGTCTTCCTAATCGTGCGGGCTTTGAAAAGCGTTTTGCCGAGATGATCAGAATCGTTCAGGAATCTAACGATGATATAAGTTTTTGCCTCGCTTTCCTTGATCTTACAGGCTTTAAAACAGTTAACGACACGGGCGGACATAAAGTGGGTGATGGTATGCTTGCTGAAGTTGGTCAAGGTTTAAGCCGAGAATTTTTAGAAGTTTCCGATGATGAAATTGAAGTTTCAACGGGTGAGTATGCGCGCCTTGCAAAAAAAGCCTCTTTCCGTGAAACGGATTTGATTGCCAAAACCCGCGGTCCGTCCAGACTTGGCGGTGATGAGTTCACAATTCTTGCCCCTTGCAGCGAAACATTTGGTGAGCAGGAGCTTAGAACTAAAATTGACAAGGTTTTTGAGGTCACCAGCCACGAGCATGAAGGAACCACATACAGGGTAGGAACAAATGTCGGTATTGTTCTTATTAACAAAGAACAGCTTGCAAAATATACCCCCGGGCGGCTTCTCGCGCAGGCAGATGCCCGTATGTATTTTGACAAGCATGGCGTGAAGCCTGGGTTTTTTGACGAGCTTTTTGAGCCTGATGTAGAAAGTGTTCCCTACCATATTTCTACTATGGATTCTGAGAGCCCGCGGACGCTAACTCGTTAATTTTAGTTTCCTTTAAGCCTTCACAAACCTTGACTGCTCCGCTATCTTAAATCTGTAGAAGAAACAGGTTCAAAAATGGTCCAGTTCACCCTTCCCGCGAATTCCAAAATTAAGCCCGGCAAAAAGACAGATGCTGCCGGCGGTTCAAAAGACGCGCGCATGTTCAAGGTTTACCGCTGGGACCCGGAAGCGCGCGGTGCGGACGGACAGGCGGTCAACCCGCAACTCGATGAATACACAATCGATACATCGAAGTGTGGGCCGATGGTGCTGGACGCCCTCATTCACATCAAGAACGATATTGATTCCACACTGGCCTTCCGCCGCTCCTGCCGCGAGGGGATCTGCGGCTCCTGCGCGATGAATATTGACGGCACGAACACGCTGGCCTGCACGAAGGCGATCGAGGATTGCAAGGGTGATGTGAAGATTACACCGCTGCCGCATATGAAGGTGGTGAAAGACCTCGTGCCGGACTGCAAGCAGATTTATAAACAGTATGAATCGATCGAGCCGTGGATGCAGAATGATGAACCCCTGCCGGAGCGCGAAAGGTTGCAGACTCCTGAGGATTCCAATGCGCTGAACGGGGAGGACGGACGCGGGCCCGCAGGG
The DNA here is from genome assembly GCA_052387095.1 of Alphaproteobacteria bacterium. GTDB lineage: Bacteria > Pseudomonadota > Alphaproteobacteria > Micavibrionales > Micavibrionaceae > JBQTJN01. The sequence goes on along the minus strand of JBQTJN010000006.1, from coordinate 74,189 downwards.
TGCATCCTGTGTTTTTGCTGTTCAACTGCGTGCCCAAGCTATTGGTGGAACGGCGATAAATTTCTGGGGCCGGCGGTATTGATCCAGGCGTGGCGCTGGATCCGCGATACGCGCGACAAGGCAATTAAGAAAAGACTGGAGGCGCTGGAGGATCCGTTCAAGCTCTATCGTTGCCATACGATCATGAACTGCACGAATACGTGTCCGAAGGGCCTCAACCCGGCCAGGGCGATTGCCGAGATCAAAAAGCGGATGGTTGAGAAGGGCTAAATTTGCAATTATTTACATAATTGTATATATTCAAGATATGGTTTTTTCCGAGCTGTATAATCGTTTTGCGCCTGATTTCTTGACGCGAGATCGATTTTTTCCGGCACATGATTTTGAGCATCAGTCCGGCATGAAAGACATTGGTGGAAGATATCACATTATACCAGATCACACATCACGCTCTCTTTTTTGGACCACATTGGAAGCTTCAAGAAAAAAAGAAGAAGATAATTCACTCTCAAAAATTCAATCTGCATTTATAAAATGCGTATATGGCAGGCTGGCGACGGATGCGGAATTTTCCGAGTTTCAGAAAATATTTGATGAGTTGAGAGAATTAAATCCATCTTTAAGAAATGTGAAAGTAGATCGTAACGATGAAAAACAAGTATATGAATTTATAACAGGCGTTACTTCGGGCTTTAATCCTGAGGATATTGATTTTTTTATAAATACCGTTCCAAAGATGGATCAAGAAAAAAGACTTAATTATCGTGCCTACTGCGATCTTCTTGAGGGGCAGAATGGAGTTGAAATCGGGTGGTTCCCTTCACCTTCTACTATCAATAAAATGGAAGGGCATTTTGGTCCTGAAAACTGCCATATTGATGAACATAAAATTGCAGAGCGGGCGGCAATACTTAAAACTTTCCTGGGTGAACCAGAAGCGTCAACTAATAATTTGGCTTTATAAAATCCAATCCCAGATCCAGCGCCGGGGCGCTGTGGGTGAGGGCACCGACGGAGATGTAATCGACGCCGGTTTCGGCAATGGCTTTAACAGTTTCGAGTTTAACACCGCCTGAGGCTTCGGTGATCATTTTTCCGGCCACCATTTTCACGGCTTTTTCCAAAGTCTGGATATCCATGTTATCGAGCAGGACAATATCGGCGCGGCCATTCCCGAGAACCTCCGTGAGTTGCTCCAGTGTGTCGACCTCGACTTCAATTTTTACCGTGTGGCCGAGACGTTCGCGGCAGTCATTAATGGCTTCGTTTATATTTTCAGAAACGATCAGGTGATTATCCTTGATCATCACCATATCATCGAGCCCCATGCGGTGATTGAAACCGCCACCCATCGTAACAGCATATTTCTGCAAGGGGCGCAGGCCGGGCAGGGTTTTGCGGGTGTCGAGAATGCGGGCTTTCGTACCCCTGATAGCTTCGACATAGTGCCGCGTTAGGGTAGCAATACCCGACATATGCATCATGAAATTCAGTGCTGTGCGCTCGGCGGTCAGAATGGCAGAGGCGGGGCCCTCGACGCTCGCGATGTCCTGCCCGGCTTCCAGGATGTCGCCATCAACAGCATGAATCTCAATATCGAAATCGGGGTCGGTAAGGGTAAAGGCGGCAAGGCCGATATCGCGCCCGGCGAGGATGCCGGGTTTGCGGGCGCGGATAATGGCGCCCGCGCGGGCGGAGGCGGGCACCAGGGTTTCAGTGGTAATATCCCGGCCATGGCCCAAATCTTCGAGCAAAGCAGCGCGGACGATAGTTTCAATGATCAAAGGGCTTAGCATTTCCGCATCTTATATTGCATCCTGACGAAAGTCAGGTTGCATTTTTTGGGTTTTGCATGGATCCTGACTATCGTCAGGATGCGAGGTTTATAAGGTTTATAAGGTTTAACTCAGTTCCAACATGCGTTTGACGGCCAGTCGCGCGCGGGCGGCGATGATCGGATCGATCAGGATTTCCGGGCTTTCCGTTTGCAGGGATTTGAGGATTTTCGGCAGGGTCAGGCGCTTCATGTAGGGGCACATCTGACACGTGCCGATCATCTCGACTTCGGGGTTGTTCGCGGCGACGTTATCGCTCATCGAGCATTCGGTCATCAGCACGGCCTTTTTCGGCTGGTGCTTGCGGATATAGTCATCCATCTGCGCTGTGGAGCCGGCATAGTCGGCCTCAGCCATGACTTCAGGCGGGCATTCTGGGTGAGCAAGAACGACGACATCGCCATGTGCCTTGCGGATGTTGCGGACATCTTCGGCGGTAAAGCGTTCATGTACGACGCAGGTGCCGTTCCAGATGATGATTTTGACATCGGTCTGGGCCGCGACATTCTGGGCCAGGAATTTGTCCGGCGTCATGATGACGGTGTCATGCCCCAAAGCGCCCAGCGCGTTGACGATTTTAAGCGCGTTCGACGATGTGCAGCAGACGTCGGATTCCGCTTTGACTTCCGCAGATGTATTCACGTAGCTGACGACAGGGAGGCCGGGATATTGGGCTTTCAGTTTCCGTACGTCTTCGCCGGTGATGGATTCCGCCAGGGAGCAGCCGGCCTCGAGATCGGGCATCAGGACTTTCTTGTCCGGGCAGAGGATCTTCGAGGTTTCAGCCATAAAATGGACGCCGCACTGAACGATGATTTTGGCATCTGATTTCGCGGCTTCCTGCGCGAGCTTGAGGGAGTCGCCGACGATATCGCCGACGCCAAAAAAAATATCCGGCGTCATATAATTATGAGCGAGGATGACCGCGTTCTTTTCGACCTTCAGCCGGTTGATTTCATGGATATAGGGCGCCAGCATCTGCCAGTATTCCGGCTTGTACTGGCGGGAAAGTTTCCGGTACAGGGCTTCCGTGGCGCGCGCAACCTCGTCCGTGTACGGCAGGCGGCTGACGGTGCGTGGTTTTGCGGAAGGGGTTGCAACCAGGGTATTCATGTGTATGTTCTTTATATGTTCCAGTCCTATATTAAGACATATAGCCCAAGTGTGCGAGATCAATAAGACATGGCCGATTTATTTGCAACCGACGAAATAATTCAGGATAACAGCAGCCTTCGGCCGCTACCGGATCGGTTGCGCCCGGCCGAGCTGGAGCAGGTGGCCGGGCAGGATCAGCTGGTGGGCAAGGACGGGCCTTTACGCAAAATGGTCGAAAGCGGGCATTTGAGCTCCCTGATTCTCTGGGGGCCGCCCGGTAGCGGCAAGACCACGCTGGCGCGGATTCTCGCCAAACATACGAATATGCATTTCGAACAGATCTCGGCGATTTTCTCCGGCGTGCAGGATTTGCGCCGCGTGTTTGAGGGCGCCAAAATTCGCCGGCAAAAGGGCGCCGGCACGCTGCTCTTCGTCGACGAGATTCACCGCTTCAACAAATCACAGCAGGATGCGTTTTTACCCGTCATGGAAGACGGCACAATTACATTGATCGGTGCGACGACGGAAAACCCATCCTTTGAATTGAACGCCGCGGTGTTATCTCGTGCGCAAGTGTTTGTGTTGAAGCGCCTCGACGATGCCGCGCTGGAAACGCTGCTGCTGCGGGCGGAGGATGATGCAGGATGTAAACTGCCTTTAGATACGCAGGCGCGCGAGGCGGTGAAGGCCATGGCAGATGGTGACGGGCGTTATGTGCTTTCCATGGCGGAGCAAATTTTAGCACAGGACAAGGTATTGGATATCCACGCGCTGCTCAATCTCGTGCAGCGGCGGGCACCGCTCTACGATAAAAAAGACGACAGTCATTACAATTTGATCAGCGCGCTGCACAAATCGGTGCGGGGTTCCGATGCTGATGCGGCGCTTTACTGGTTTTCGCGCATGCTGGCGGGCGGGGAAGATGGACATTATATCGCGCGGCGCATGACGCGCATGGCGGTCGAGGATATAGGTCTCGCCGATCCGCAGGCGCTGTCGATCTGCGTTGATGCGTGGCAGGCGTTTGAGCGCATGGGTACGCCGGAGGGTGAGCTCGCGCTGGCGCAGGCGCTGATTTACCTGGCGACGGCGCCGAAATCGAACGCGGCCTATACGGCTTACGGTGCGGCGAAGGCGGCGGCCAGGGAAACAGGCTCCCTGATGCCGCCCAAGCATATATTAAATGCACCGACGAAGCTCATGAAGGAGCAGGGTTACGCGAAAGGCTATGAATATGACCCGGATACGGAGCATGGATTTTCGGGCCAGGATTATTTCCCCGACGAGATGGAGCGGGAGCAATTTTATCAGCCGGTGGAGCGCGGGTTCGAACGGGAGCTTGTCAAACGGCTGGATTATTGGGCGAAATTGCGCGCAAAAAAATCAAGTTAACTTGCATCCTGACGAAAGTCAGGATCCATGCATCTCAAATCAAGTTTGGGATGCATTCGCATTTTTCCCCTGGCCGCGGCGTTCGGTTTCAATAATGAAAAAGCCGCTGGCGATGATGAGGGCAGAGCCTATGAGCATCCAGGCATCGGGCTTGTCTCCAAAGAGAAGATAGCCAAACAAAACTCCCCAGATCATCTCGGTATATAAAAATGGGGCAACCACGGCAGATGGCGCAATGCGAAAAGCCAGCGAAACGCAGATCATGCCGATGGTGGCGCAACTTCCGATGGCCAGAAAAACCGGCCAGTGCGCAGCGGAAACGGGTGTAAAATGCAGCACAAGCAAGGGTGAGGACAAGATCGCGGAACCCATGACAGGCGCAAAACCGAGCGCGAAGAGGCTGGGCCCGTTCAGGGAGCGGCTGATGATATAGAGCAAGGCGATTAAAAACGTGCAGGCCAGCGCCAGCAAAAGCAGCGGGTTGAATTCCGCCGTGCCCGGGCGCAGTGCTATAATCACGCCTATGAAACCGGCAATGATGGCCAGCCAGTGCGATAGAAAAACTTTTTCGCCGTATATAAAAATACCCAGCAGCGGTGTCACCAATGGCACGGAGAAAATCATGACGTAAACAAGCGCGATGGGGAGCTGGCTATAGCAATAGGTCAGGCTGAGCATGATAATGACATTCAGGACAATCCGGAAACTATGAATGCGCAGATTATCCCTCTGGAAAAGACCTCTGGCGCCGCCTAAGGGGCGGAAGAGGGTCAGCATGATAATCCCGGCAATGGCGGCTTCAAACGTAATGACCTGGTTGACCGGGTAATGCTGGGACAGGAATTTGGCGCAGATATCGCCAAAGGCATAGGCTGTAAAGCCTGTCAGCGCTAAAACAATCCCTTTATAAGTCGGTGACAAGCGGTTAAACATAGGGAGGAACTCTACACTATGCGGGGTTTTATTACGAGAGGGCTCATGAGCGGTGTACGCCATATTAAAGTGATTCAGGATGATGACGGGCAGCGGCTGGATCGCTGGCTGAAGAAAGCTTTACCCGATCTGCCTTACAGCCTGGCGCAGAAACTGATCCGCCAGGGGCAGCTGCGTATCGACGGCAAGCGCGGCAAGGCGGATACGCGTCTCAGGGTGGGGCAGGATGTGCGGATTCCGCCGCTCAAGGACATGCCGATGTCGGGACCGAAAAAAATATCGCAAGGCGATGCGGCCTTTATAAAATCATTGGTCATCTATGATGACGGTGATGTTATTGCCATCAACAAGCCGCACGGACTTGCTACGCAGGGCGGGACGAAAACGCGCCGGCATGTCGACGGGCTGCTTGAGGCCATGAAAAACAAGGACGGCATAAAGCCGCGGCTTGTCCACAGGCTTGATAAAGATACGAGCGGGGTTCTGTTGCTGGCGCGATCGGCGCTGGTGGCCAAACATCTCGGTCATAGCTTCGCGGACCGCGATGTCAAAAAGATTTACTGGGCGGTTGTCTCACCCGTTCCTGAGCTGCATCAGGGCACTATCAACGCGCCGCTGGTCAAGGGCGTTGGCTCCAACAAGGATCTGATGATGTTCAGCGAGGAGGACGGCAAAGTCTCCATCACCGATTATGCCGTGCTGGAGACAATGGGGGACAGCACCGCATTTGTCGCTTTCTGGCCACGTACGGGTCGTACGCACCAGATTCGTGCGCATGCGCAGATTATGGGCTGCCCGATTTTGGGGGACCGCAAATACGGCAAGGATGCGCAAGCGCTGGAGGATATGGATTACGCACCGCGCCTGCATCTTCATGCGCGCCGGATTGTCTGCCGTCACCCTGTTAAGAAGGGCAAGCTGGATATTACCGCGCCATTGCCGCCGGATTTGGTCAAGAGCTGGAAAATATTCGGATTCAAAACCTCTTCAAAAGAAGATCCTTTCGAGGGGCATGAATAATGCTGCACGGCTTTGAACAGGATGAAGAGCTCAAGGCTTTGAAGCGCAGCCAGAGAAAACGCTGGCCGGGCATTGTGTTTAAAATCTTTTTAGGTCTCGGTTTTCTTTTTTGTGCCGGGTTGGTGGTTTTGTCAAAGATCGGGGGATCGGGTGAGCCGTTGCGGGTGTCGGTGGAGCAGTTCTTTCACGATAATACCCAGTTTGAAGCACAGCTGACGAAACTCAACAGCATGGAATTTTTCCCGGCGACGATCGTGGATGTGGAAGGACTGTCTCTTTATATTTCCGGGGAATCGGATGGCCCCGCAGTGACTGTTGAAAAAGCGCGGATCGAGGCGGGCTTCTGGGATATTGCCCTCAGCACAGGCAATTTACGGTTTATGGCGTTTGAAAATATTGGCTTTAAAGCCGGGAGGGTTGTGCCGAACCCCGTCCAGTTGTCGTTTTTGAAATTAATGGATGTGGATGCAACGCATGGGCGGCTGGCGGCAGAATGGCGTATCGGCGCACACGAACTTTCAGCTGCAGCCGATGTTGGTATTTCCGGTGAAGGATTTAAGAAAAAATATAAAATTGGCGAGGAAAGAAGAATAGAGATTGCACTTTCCGATCTCAAATTTACCGGCACTTTGAGTTTTAAGAAAAGTCATCATGCGAAGCTGGAAAATATCATGGTGATGCAAAAAGAAAAAAATATTCTCAAAGGCCGTCTTGATCTCGATTTCGGAGAGGGGACAATAATATCCGGCGATCTGGCCATAGAGCCGCATGGAACACATCTTTTGCCGGACATAAAGCTTGAAGGCGGAAAAATAACCGGCACGATTAAAAGTATGGAATTTCATGCGCAGGATTTTGCACGCGGCGGCGGGTTTGACACGTTTTTCAGCAGTCTTGCGAAGATTCTCGGTTATGAATCTTTTCTCAACAATGCCGATATCACGCTCGATATTCCGGGGTATCAAGGCAAGGTGCCTGTGAAAGGCGGGCATGTTGATATGACCGCCCTGCCTAGGGACGTCCCGTGAAACGGCTCTATAAACTGGTCAGCGTGTCGGAAGTATATGAATTGATGCTGGATGGGAAACCGGTGAAAACGCCGGGAGGTCATAGATTGATTGCGCCCAACAGGCTGATCGGGGGAAAACTTGTCGGTGAATGGGGTGCGCAGGATAAAGAAATTGTGCCTGCGACCATGCCGTTTACGCAATTTCTCAGCACGAAATTTGACCGGGTTATCCCGCAGCGCACTGAAATTGAGGCGGCGGTTTTGAAATATCTGGATACCGACCTATTGTGTTATCGCACCGGCCACCCGCCGGCACTGGCGGTGCAGCAGGCGCAAGCATGGGATCCATGGCTGGTCTGGTTTGAAGAAAGATTCGGCTGTCGACCGGAGGTTACGACGTCCTTGAATGCGCTTATGCAAGGTGCCGCGATCTATGGCAAGCTCGAGAGTTTTATACGTGCGCAGGATGAGGATGTTTTCAATATCCTGCAATTCGTGACCTCGGTTTCGGGGTCCCTGATCCTGGCGGTTGGTTTCATCGGGGACATCATCGCCCCCGAACAAGTGTTTGCCTGCATGCGGGTTGAGGAAAGCTATAAGGCCGGGCTTTATGATGAGGAAAAATACGGCGCCGACCCCATGCAGGCGAAAAGAGATACTTCCATCCGGCATGATTTGGCTTCTGCCGCTGAATTTCTGAAGCTTCTCTGATTTTTCTGGCATTTATCCGGATTTTCTGTCATTTTTCGAAGAATGAACATGCAAACCGCACACAGAACGCAAGGTAATAAGGCTCAAGACACCCGAAGTGTGTCTTTTGCACTTCCAGTGTCGTTCCCGGGTTGCCCTCTCCGCTAATGTGGACCGTCGGCCCGGATTCAACCGGTTCCCCTGTACTTCCAGAATTTCCCCTATAATTCTTTAAGACACAAAGGCCCGGACCCCAGTTCGAACCTTACAGGCTTTTGGAGTTTTTAGGTGTTAAGACATATTGGATATAAAGAAGTTATAAAATTTACTTGGCATTATTGGCGCAAGCGCTGGAAGGCGGGACTTCTGCTCGTCACGCTGATGATCAGTGCGACCATGGTCGATACGTTTTCGCCGATTTATACCGGCAAGATCGTGGATGCGTTGGCCGCGCACCCGGCCGGCGACCCGGCTGGGTTTCATGCGGCGTTGAAATATCTCGGTATTTTCGCATGCTTAAGCGCCGGGTATCACGCCTTCCGGTGGATGGCGCTGTCATTGTGGGCGCGTTTTGCCGTGCGCAATATGTATGAAATCCTGACTGATGCCATGCACAAGGTGCAGCGCTTTTCCTCGGACTGGCACGCCAACACCTTCGCGGGCGCCACGGTGCGTAAAATCACGCGCGGCATGTGGGCGTTCGATGTGTTCGGCGACACACTGTTCATGGGAATCCTGCCGGCTTTCATCATCATGATCGGTATGACGTCGATGCTGCTGGTGCAATTGCCGTATGTCGGCATGTTCGTAGCGGTCATGGTACTGATCTATTGCAGCGCCAGTATCTGGATGTCGCTGAAATTCCTCAAGCCAAAATTCCAACTTTCGGCGAAATCTGACACCGAGATCGGCGCGACGCTGGCAGACATCATCACGGGCAACCCGACGGTTAAATCCTTCGGCCTGGAAAAGCGCGAGGACAACGTGTTCAACCGCGTCGCCACGCGCTGGCGGCTGCGGGCGCAGAATGCGTGGCTGACGGGCGAGGCGACCAATCTCGTGCGCGGCGCGCTGCGGATTTCAATGCTGTCGGGCATGATCGTCATCACGATCTTCATGTGGAGCCGGGGCGAGGCAACGCCGGGCGACATCGCGCTTTCGCTGACCAGCTTTTTCCTCATCAACGGATACTTGCGCGATATCGGCCAGCACATCACCAACCTGCAGAAATCCATCAGCGAGATGGAGGACGTCATCGCGTTCTGGCTGCGCCGGGATGAGCTGGCGGATCGCGCAGGCGCGAAGCCTATCAAAGTCGGGAGCGGCGAAATCGTGTTCGAGAATGTCGGCTTTATCTACAAGAGCAAAACGCTGCCATTATTCGAAAACCTGAACCTGACCATCCGGCCGGGTGAGAAGATCGCGCTGGTCGGGCAGTCGGGCTCTGGCAAGACAACGCTGACGCGCTTGATCCAGCGGCTTTATGACGTGACATCGGGCGAAATTTGCATCGACGGGCAGAATATTGCCGATGTGACGCAGGAATCTCTGCGTGCGACAATCGCGCTTGTGCCGCAGGAACCGATCCTGTTCCACCGCTCCCTGTCGTCCAATATCGCCTATGGGAGACCGCGCGCGAGCATGGCTGAGATTATCGAGGCATCGCAGAAAGCCTATGCGCATGAATTCATCAAGGAACTGCCGCTCGGCTATGATACGCTGGTGGGAGAGCGCGGCGTCAAATTGTCGGGCGGCGAGCGTCAGCGTGTGGCAATTGCGCGCGCGATCCTGGCCGATACGCCGATCCTGCTGCTGGACGAGGCGACGTCGAGCCTTGATTCCATCTCGGAGCATTATATCCAGATGGCGCTGGAACATTTGATGAAGGGGCGGACGACGATTACGGTCGCGCACCGCTTGTCGACGATCCAGAGCGCAGACCGGATTTTAGTGTTCAAGAAAGGCGTGATTATCGAGCAGGGCAGCCATGAGGAATTAATCGCTCTGAAGAGTTCGCATTACCGCGAACTCTATGAAATGCAGGGTTTTTAAAACCACGTATCCGGCTTGGCGATGCGGTAGCCCTTGAGTGCGCGGTTCAGGCCGTGCGCGTATCTTGCGCCGAAATAAACCAGGACCGGCAGCGCCCCGATGGCCGCCGCGATGAGAAAGCTATTGAGATTCACCACTATATAAGAAATTGCACAGGCTTCGAATGTGCCAGACAGAGTCTGCACATCGAATGTCATGCCGCCCATGCTCATCTGGTAGAATTTCTGAATGCAGGGATCGAGCGGGGTATTGTCGATAACCGCGAGAAGATAAAGGCTGGCGGCGATGAGGGTCAGGGACGCGATAAAAGACCCGATCCAGATCGTGCGGATGATGTAGGTCATATGATTTTCAGTCAGGCTGGCATCCTGCGCGCCGCTGCGGATAATGTAGGCGGCGATCAGCGTGACCATCACCAGCACTAAAGACAGGCCGGCGGCAGCGAAAAACGGGATCACCGAAAAAACCAGTCCCACGCCGAATACGGCGTAGACCTGCAATATGGTTTTGCGTTCGAGATTTTCTTCCATCATGTGCGTCCAAAGAGTTTTTCGATGTCTTTCAGGTCCAGTTCAATATAGGTCGGGCGGCCGTGATTGCACTGACCGGACATAGGCGTGGCCTCCATCTGGCGCAGAAGAGCGTTCATCTCGTCGGCATTCATGCGCCGCCCCGAACGCACCGAGCCATGGCAGGCCATGGTCGAGAGCACAGCGTTCATCCGCGCCTCAAGACCGGAGACGCGGTCGTGCTCAGCAATTTCATCGGCGAGATCGTATACCAGCCTTCTGATATCGGTTTTCGCGCCGAGCAGGGCGGGCACTGCGTGCACGGCAATGGCGTTCGGGCCGAAAGCATCGATTTCAAGGCCCAATTGTTGAAGGCTGCCCTTGAATTCGAGCAGGTTTTGCGCGGGGGTTTCGCCAATCTCGATGATTTCCGGCGTCAGCAAGCCCTGTTTCTCGATGCCGTTCTGCCCGACCTGTTCTTTGAAACGTTCATAGAGCAGGCGTTCATGCGCGGCGTGCTGGTCGATGATGACCATGCCGCGTTCCGTCTGGGCGATGATGTAATTTTCGTGAAGCTGCGCGCGGGCGGCGCCGAGCGGCGATGAAATTTCCTGCTGCGGCGCAATTTCAGCGCGCGCGGACGGGTTTATATGGTCCATCATATAGGAAGGCTGCATGGCCTCGGCAAGGTTGCCATAAGCATAAGAGGGCGCGGCTGTTTGCCTGGACGAAAAATTTTGCGGGCGCGAGAAGTGAAGCGTTTTGACCGAGAGAGCAGTGGAGGATCTCCGCCCGCCTTCATGCAGGGCATGTTTCAAAGCGCTGACAATGAGCCCGCGCACGGCACCGGCATCGCGGAAACGCACTTCAGCTTTGGCGGGGTGGACATTAACATCCAATTCGGAAGGCGGGATATCGACGAACAGCGCTATGATAGGATGACGCCCCTGCACCAGAACGTCAGCATAGGCGGCGCGCACGCAGCCATGCAGCAATTTGTCACGCACGGTGCGGCCATTGACGAAAAGATACTGGTACTGCGCGGTGCCGCGGTGAAAAGTGGGAAGCGCGGCAAAGCCGGAGAGCCTGATACCGTTACGTTCCGACTCGATCTGGAGCGCGTTGTCGGTGAAATCGCGGCCGATAATATCGGCGATACGCTCCCGCAAAATGGGCGCGGCCCTGTAGTGCAACGCTGTCCTGCCGTCATTGGTCAAGCGAAACGAGACCGCAGGGTAGCTCATAGCGAGGCGGTTGATCATGTCTTTCACGGCCGTATATTCGGCGCGGTCGGTTTTCAGGAATTTCAGCCGGGCGGGGACGGCGAAAAACAGGTCGCGCACTTCTATTTTTGTGCCCGAGGTTTGTGCGCTCGGCGCGGGTTCATATTTTCTGCCGCCTTCGGCGCGGATTTCCCAGGCGTCTGCGCCCTTCTGCCGCGAGGCGATATTGATGCGCGAGACGGCGGCGATGGAAGCCAGCGCCTCACCGCGGAATCCGAGATGTTCGATTTTGAACAGATCATCGTGCGGCAGCTTAGACGTGGCGTGGCGGTCGAGTGATGCGACCAGCTCCTCGCGGCTCATGCCGGAGCCATTATCATTGACGGTGATCAGGTTTTTACCGCCTTCGCGGATATCGATTTCGACTTGAGTGGCGCCCGCATCGAGCGCGTTCTCCACCAGCTCCTTGATGGCGGCAGCAGGCCGCTCGATCACTTCGCCAGCAGCGATCTGGCTGATCAGGGTTTCGGGCAGATAACGGATGCGCATGGGCGAAGCTTAGCTCGCTTGTGGGTTGTATGTCAGCATTTTATTTATGGATTTTACCCAGCAATGCGGCTGTGGACGAATCAAGGCCGACCGGGGTTTTCCCGGTTTTATGAGCCTCGATCAGCTCGCTCGCCAGCGTTTTACCCAGCTCCACGCCCCACTGGTCGAAGCTGTTGATATTCCAAAGGGCGCCTTGCACGAAAATCTTGTGTTCATAGGCAGCGATCAACATGCCGAGATGGCGTGCGTCCATTTTCTCCAGCAGCAGGGTCGAGCTGGGGCGGTTGCCGTCAAAATGACGGTGCGGTTCGGCTGCGTTGTCAAAGCCCAGCATCAGTGCCTCGCCCTGCGCCAGAGCGTTGCAGACCAGCATAATGTGATGATTCTTCAAATCATGCGCGGCTTGGGTAAACACGATGAGATCGCAGGGAATAATGTCACTGCCCTGGTGGAACATCTGGAAAAAAGCGTGCTGCGCGTTGGTGCCGACATCGCCGATGATGACGGAGGCGGTTGCGTAATTTATTTTTTCACCAGAGTTGTTCACAAACTTGCCATTTGATTCCATTTCCAGCTGCTGGATATAGGCGGGGAAATTATTCAGGCGACTGGCGTAAGGCACAACAGCGTGGGCGCGGAAATCCCAGAAATTGCGGTACCAAAGCGAAAGCAGCGCCATGAGGACAGGAATGTTCTGATCGAAGGGCGCTTCGAGGAAATGCCTGTCCATGACGGAGGCACCATCCAGCAGCGATTTGAAGGTTTCGAAGCCGCGCGCGATGGCGATTGTCACGCCGATAGATGACCACAGGCTGAAACGCCCGCCGGTCCAGTCACGCAAGGGCAGAATGTGGTCGGGGGTGATGCCCATCTTTTTTGCCGCGTCGATGTTTTGTGTCACGGCATAAAAATGCTGAAGCGCGGTTTTTTCATCAAGAGATTTCATCAGCCAGTTTTTGGCGCTTCCCGCATTCATAAGCGTCTCAGCGGTTGAGAAACCCTTCGAGGCGATGATGAAGATGGTATTTTCAGGTTTCAAGTTCCTTAAGACGCCAAGAATTTCATCGCCGTCGATGTTGTTGACAAAATGGGCGGTAGGGCCGGCGATGCTTCCTGCAAGTGCGCCGCAGATCATGCGCGGGCCGAGGTCGGAGCCGCCCGTGCCGATATGGACAATGTCGGTTATCTTTTTACTGGTGCGGATTCTTTCGCTGACGCGTTTAATGGTGTCGAGTTGCTCGATGATAAAGCCGGCGGTTTCGGCATCTGACGGCGCACCGCGCAGAGCCATATGCAGAGCGGCGCGGTTTTCCGTGACGTTGATTTTTTCGCCCGCCAGCATGGATTTAATGCGTTTTTTAAGGCCGCATTCATCGGCGAATTTTTCCAGGAGCGTTATGGTTTCGCTTGTTACGCGGTTTTTCGAGTAATCATAGAGAAAACCGTCCAGTTCAACGTGAAAATGAGCGAAACGTTTCACGTCCTTTGCAAAAAAATCACGCATATGCACATCCTGCATATTAATGCAGTGCTTCTGCAGGTCTTTCCATGCGGCGGTTTTATTCGGCATTGGGGATTTTATCCTTGAACACAGCGCCCTTGATCCCGGGCGGCGCGCCGACGATTACCGCAGTCATTTTATTTGTATTCAGCAGTGTCTGCGCCAGTTTCTGCACATCGTCCGCCGTCGTCTTGCGAATAGCCTGTTCCCGCAGGTCGAGGTAATTGAGCGGCAGGTTGTCGGTCTGCAGCGCCAGGAGAAGTCCGGCGATATCATCGGTCGAAGTCAGGGATAGCGGCAGCGCACCGATGAGATAGGATTTCGCATCCTGCAGTTCCTTGTCGCTGATCTTCGTGGTCTTCATGATGTCCCATTCGGTTTTGATCAAAGACAGCATTTCCGGGACATTCTTGTTGTCGGTCGAGGTTGAAACCGACAGCCCATCGAAATAATTCATATCGAGCAGCGAAGAATAAATACCATAGGTCAGGCCGCGCTTTTCACGGATGATTTCTGTCAGGCGCGAGCCGAAGCCGGAAGAGCCGAGGATAAAATTCATGACCTGCGCGGTATGGTAATCAGGATCGGCGCGGTCGATGCCGGGTTGCATGATTTCGATCACGCTTTGCGGGACGTCTTTTTTGAAAATGGCGGTCTGCCCTTCATTTTTTAATGTGAAAAGCGGTCTTTTGACGGCGGGCGCATCTGCGGGAAGGGCGCTGAAAATTTTATCCAGTACAGAAGCGAGTTCTTCTTTTTTAATATCACCGGCGACGGCGACAACAAGGTTGCTTTTTGCCAGCCATGTCTTGTGAAATTCACGCAGGTCATAAGGTGTGATTTTTTCGAGACTGGAGAGTGTGCCGCCGCTGTTGCGGGCATAAGGATGACCCTCAAAAGCTACGTCATTCATAAGCCGTGCGGCGATCCAGTCGGGATCGTTGAGGGATTCCAGGATACGGCTGCGGTTGGACGCGATCATGCGGGCCACGGGATCGGCATCGAAGCGCGGAGCGTTCAGAGCGAGTTTTATCAGTTCAAAAGCGCGCGTTTTATTCACGGTCAGGGTTTTTACAGAGCCGCTGAAATCGTCGCGGGTGCTGTTGAAGCTTAAATCGATGGAAAGATCGCGCAGTTCTTTTTGAAAAACTTCGGAGGTCAGGTCGCCCGCGCCTTCATCCATCGTATTGGAGAGGATTTGCGCAAGACCCTGCTTGTCATCCGGGTCGTTGATGGCGCCCGCGCCGCGGAAGGCGAATTGCAAAGCGATGACCGGCACGCTGTGGTCCTCAACCAGCCACGCCGTGATGCCGCCGGGGCTTTTGACCTCCTGGATATCGAGAATGGGTTTGGCCTGCGCGGTGCCGGCGCAGAAAAGCAATAACATGAAAATAAAAAGAAGCCGCATCATGGCGTTTTCTCCTTATTGTCGTTGGCGGGTGCGTTTTCTTCGGGCGGCATCAGGTAACCGGTGATGGAAGCGATCTTCTGAGCGTCCGGATCGAGGTAATTCCTGGCAGCCTGTAAAATCTGGTCCGCGGTGACGGCGGCGATTTTTGACGGCCAGTATTCGATATCGTCAATTGTCGATCCCGTGATCAGCGAAGATCCGAAAATCATGGGCGGGCCGCTGAGGCTGTCGCGGGCATAGATTGCGGCGGCCTGCATTCTTTTTTGCGCGTCCGACAATTCCTTCGCGCTGACACCTTCTTTAATCAACAGGCGCAATTGATCATCAATGGCTTTGTCCAGCACTGCCACATCAACACCCGGCGCAAGCGTGGCGCCCATCCAGACCTCGGTATCGTCCCAGGCTTCGCTCTTGTAAGAAAAACTCGCATCCGTTGCCAGCTTCGCATTCACGACCAGCGCCTTGTAGAGACGCGAGGTCGGGCCGCCGCCCATGATTTCCGAGAGCACCTGCAGCGCTAAAGATTCGCTCGGGTTCTTGCGATAACCGGGCGCACGGTACAATTTCTGCACGGCGGGCTGGCGCACATCGGGACGGTGCGATTCCATTTTGATTTTAACGGACGCCGGCGGCGATTGCCGCCAGTCGCGCACCGGAATTTCCACTTTCGCCAGCGGGCCGTATATTTCCTGCGCCAGCTCATAAACCCGCTGCCCCGTGACATCGCCCGAGACGACGAGAATCGCGTTGTTGGGCCCGTAATGATGATCGTAGAAATCGCGTGCATAGGCTTGCGTCAATTGTTTCATCTCATGCAGCCAGCCGATGACGGGCGTGCCGTAGGGATGATTGACGTAGAGCGCGGCGCTCATCTGTTCATTGAACTGGGCTTGCGGATTGCTGTCGATTCGCTGGCGGCGTTCCTCGAGAATGACGTCGCGTTCGGATGTAACCTGTTCTTCCGCCAGCTTCAGGCCGCGCATACGCCAGGCTTCCATTTTCATGACGGTTCGCAACTGGTCCGCGGCGATGGACTGGAAATAGGCGGTGTAATCATGACTGGTGAAGGCGTTGTCATTGCCGCCAAGTGAGCGGATGATCTTAGAGAATTCACCGGGTCCGAGATTGTCGGAGCCCTTGAACATCAGGTGTTCGAGAAAATGCGCAATGCCCGATTGACCCGGCGCCTCATCGGCGGCGCCGACGCGGTACCAGACCATGTGCGTGACGACAGGCGCACGGTGATTGGGAATTACGACGATCTCCATGCCGTTATCCAATTCGAATCTTTCGGCGTTGAAAATTTTTGGCGGCGTCGCGTGTTTTTCAGCCGGAGGCGCTTTCGCTTTCGCCGCGGCAAATACAGGCGCAGGCATAAAGGCCAGACCCGCGATGAAAAAGAGTTTCAGGAGTCTGTGGTTATTGTTCAATCGAAGGGGTCTCCCCGACCGTTACGGCTTTTCCCTCTTCCTCGTTTTTATCCAGACGCTTTTTTTCTTCAGTGGCATTCACGACATTGGAAGCACCTTCGGGATCGCCGGTGCCAAGGATGCGCTGCACAACAGGTTTTGCTTTTTCGGCGTAGGCGGGCGTTTCGGCATCGACTTTCTGACGAACGGATGGATCGGCGGTTGCTGCGCCGGCCTGGTCGAGGAATTGAATTTCACCTTCAGTAAATCCTTCGAGCTGTTGCGCCGGGCCGCCCAGCACGGCCGTGCGGGCTTCTTCCGTTGTGCTCATTTCCTGCGGGCGCGGCTGGCCGGGGCGCGGCGGGCGCAGGGTGTATTCAGGAGGCAGTGCAAGCGGCGCGCGCTTGACGACAGCGAACTCATCGGGGCTTTCGCGGGTGAGGCCGAGTTGCTTCTTGGCGTTCGAGCAGGCGCTGAGGGCAAGAAGGGCCGCGCAGGCGATCAAAATCTTATTGGTACGAATCATAGAGGGCCTTGGGTTTGCAAAGGGTTCAAGTGCCTTTATCCATACTAAATTCAGGGCTTTGGAAGAAGCTCTTTTTCAAAAAACAGGGCGTGGATGAGGAGAAGTGCGACGCCGGCGCAGATGCAGCTATCGGCAATGTTGAAGGCTGGCCAGTGATAGCCAGATACATGGAAGTCGAGGAAATCGATCACGGCGCCGAAACGGACCCGGTCGATCAGGTTGCCGAGTGCGCCGCCGATGACGAGAATGATGCCGGCGCTCTGCAGGGGATGGTTTTTTTTCATAAGCCACCAAGTGAAGAAACCGACGATTAGAAGGGTCATGATCCCGAGGATCAGCGGGCCGTAATCCGTATCGTGGTTGAAGAGGCCAAAGCTGATGCCCTTGTTCCAGACCATGACCAGGTTGAAAAAGGGCAGGATCTCAATGCGGGTGAAGCCAAGCAGGTCCGGGGTGTCGAGGAGCCAGGGGAAAAACCCCACGGCGTTTTGCCCATTTTCGGGATTGGCGCGTATGACCCGTGCCATAACCAGCCATTTGCTGAACTGGTCGCCGAGGATGAGGCCCAGGATGGCGGCGAAGTGGGGAAGGCGGTTTTTGATCATTGCTGGCGTTTTATACTGTCGCAGGGCGGGGATCAAGGGCGGCCCGGTTGTCCAGCTGCCTGTGCCGACGCAGGCAGGCGGCGACATCGAAATCGGGGAATCCCTGAATCGTTTTTTCAAGAGAATCACCGAGCGTTTTGTTTTGATTCAGGTTTTGCAGGAAGGTGAATTCATCCTGTTCAAGAGGAATGATTTCAACATCAAGCATAGGACGGTAAATCATAAGGTAAACAGGACCTTTAGCCATTTCCGGTGATGTGCAGCGTCCGGGCGCGAGGCAAAAATTGCGAATATCGGTTAAAGGAAAATCTGAAGTGATAAATGAGGCGGAATTCGGGAATTTCAGATACGAGCGAGGATTGAGGGATGAAAAATCACGTTCATTCAGAGATTGATCATTTTCAGCGTAATAGGCTGTGTTCAGCGCAATTTCAAATCTAGACGTATCGTATAAATACGGCAGATTTTGAGCCGGTTTAAATTTGGATATGAACGTGTCGAAATGGTGACCGTAACGCCCCAGATAACCATGCGCCGGGGGATTTTGCAGAATGTAATGACGGGCCATGAAATCAAAAAATTCAACCCCCACCAGTTTTTCTATAACGGGGAAAGTCGCGTGGAGAGCAGCGGTCAGATTTCCCACCATATTGCCGCGGTAAATTTTCAGCCGTTCGGAGAGCGGGATGTCATGCGCCGCGACCTGCCCGGCAAAAGCGGAAGGCAGCCGGTCAAGATTGTCGTAATCCCCCAATAGCAAATCGCGAAACTGTTCCTGGATTTCATTAAGCCGCATGCGCCAGCCCTCGGTTCGTAACTTTTTCGATAATACTGCGCGCCTTTGCGGCCTCTTTCAGCAATTCATCCAGGCCGGGGAAGTCCTTATCCCATTCAATCAGGGTCGGGACCGGGCCGAAGCGCTGCACGGCGTGTTCATACAAATTCCAGACCTCGAAACGGACGGGGCGGTTATGGGTATCGATCAGCAGCGTGCCGCCCTCGACCTCCTTTTCAATATGGCCGGCGAGATGCATTTCGCCGACGCGTGAGGCATCAATGCCGTCAATATATGCGAGCGCATCGAAGCCATGATTATGCGCCTGCACAAAAATATTATTGATGTCGAGCAGGAGTCCGCAACCGGTCATGGCGGCCACGCGGTTCATGAATTCATGCTCGCTCATCTCGTTGTGAGCGAAGCTCATATAAGTGGACGGGTTTTCAATCAGCATGGTGCGGCCGAAATATTCCTGCGCCTGGTCAATGTTGCGGCAAAGACGATCGAGCGTTTCCTGCGTGTAGGGGAGTGGCAATAAATCACCACGATGCGCGTTGCCGTTGGCGCTCCAGGCCGCGTGGTCGGAGATGTTGAAGGGCTGGTAAAGATCGATCAGTTCCTTGAACCTGCGCAGATGCTGCTCCGATACAGGCTGGTCCGAGCCGAGCGAAAGCCCGACGGGATCGGCCGGTGCGTTTTTGTTATATGAAGCCGTGGGCACTTTTTACTGTGCCGCGGGCCCGGCAGCCGGCGGTGCCAGCGGTGCGGGTGGTTGTTGTGCCTCACCTTGCGGGGGAGCTTCTTGCGTGATTGCGGGAGCGCGTGTGGGCGCAGCTGCGGCTATCGGTGTGAGCGAACCGCCCGCCAGTTTGTCGCACAGGCCTTTCGGAACGGCGACCCATTCCTCGCCGGAGCGGTTCACCGTGGCGTAACCCGCGCAGGTATGAGAAGCGGACGCCGAAGCGCAATCATTCGCCCCGGCCTTGACGACGCCGTAGCATTTTTCTTTTTCCGGGGGCGGTACGTGGCCTTCCAAAGCAGAGGCGCTTTGGGCGCCGGCCAGCACGGCGACCGCGCTCACCAGCATGGTGTTGATTGTTTTTCTTGAAATCATGGCATTTCCTTTCGAAATGAAATTGTTTTTATCTTATCAGAGTTGGGACTCGTGGATTATGACGGTTCTGTGTGGCTTTTTAAAGTTCTGTTTTAAATGGATTTTATATAGTCTTCTTCAGTTCGTTCCGAGATTTTTTTCTTTGGGCCGGGTCTGGTTCATTATGTCTCCTTAACAGTTTGTTCGCCGGTTTTTTTAAATCCCGTCATTGCGAGGAGCGGCACGCGACGAAGCAATCCAGAGTCATTATAATGGCCCCTGGATTGCTTCGCTCGTTTACATTCGCTCGCAATGACGATTTATATTTTAGAAAAAAATCCAATTCCTGTCAAGGAAAATATTCCTAATTTTGTCAGGATATATTTACAGGCCCCGCCCTTAGGACATTGACGTTGCCATGCTACATTTTTAAAAGGAAAAAAGAAGCGGTTAGACAGCCCTTCAGGACACCCTGCTTATGAAAACATTCACGGATTTCAAATCCCTGCCCGAATGGGCGCGCCGGAGCGTGCTGGCGATCGGCAATTTCGACGGGGTCCATCGAGGGCATCAGGCGTTGCTGCGGCAGGCGCGGGAGGTGGCGGCAAAGGCGAACCGGCCGTTCGGCGTACTGACTTTTGAGCCACACCCGCGGCAAGTGTTTCGCCCGGACGATCCGCCATCGCGGCTGACACCTTTTCCATTAAAGGCGCAGCGGCTCGAGGCGGAGGGCGCGGAGCTGGTTTTCGCGCTGCCCTTCGACTGGGATTTCGCCAGCCAAAGCGCAGAGAATTTTATCAAGAATATTCTTAAAGACGGACTCGGCGCAGAGCATGTGGTTGTCGGTGCTGATTTCCGTTTCGGCCAGATGCGTAAAGGCAAACCTGCCGATATTGTGAAGGCCGGCATAGAGGTAAGTGAAGTTACACCCGTGACGGAGCATGAGGATGTGATTTCATCGAGTCTGATCCGCGAAGCCTTGCGCGCCGGTGATCTTGTCAAGGCGAATGCATTATTGGGATGGGAGTGGGAAATGTGGGGCGCGGTGATCAGGGGCGACCAGCGCGGCCGTGCCTTGGGATATCCGACGGCGAATTTCGCGCTGGCCCAGACGATGCACCCGGCTTACGGCGTTTATGCGGCGCTGGTGCAGATCAAGGGCGAAGATATATGGCGCAAGGCGGCGGTGAATGTCGGTATAAGGCCGATGTTTGAAATCCCGGAAGCGCAGGTCGAAAGTTATATTTTCGATTTCAATCAGGAGATTTACGAGCAGACTCTGAAAGTCAGGCCTGTGAAACGCATCCGCAGCGAGGCGCGTTTCGATTCCATGAGCGAGCTGATCGCGCAGATCGATAAAGACTGCATTCAAATCAAGAAAATACTGAAACATACGTCATTGCGAGGAACGCAATGACGAAGAGGATATTTTGATGGATATTTTCCTGCTTCTCTTCACAAATCTGATGCCGCTCTACCTGATTATTGCGGCCGGCTATTTTGTCGGCAAGTGGCTCCGCCTTGACCGGGAAACGCTGGCCAATGTGGCGATCTATATCTGCGTGCCGATTGTCGCGTTCGGCTTTATCGTCGATCTTGACCTGCAGCCTGCCTATCTTGCCGTGCCGGTCATTCTTTACTTCATTCATTGCGCGGTCGGTTTCGGTTTCTTGCGTATCGGCAATAAAATTTACGGCGACGGGCGCGCCAACCTGGTTTCGATGTGCGCCTCGATGGGAAATACCGGTTATTTCGGCCTGCCGCTGGTGATCCTGCTGTTTCCGAAAGAGCTGGTCGGGATTTACATGTTCATGCTGCTGGCCGGCATTATATACGAAGGCAGCATCGGTTATTATATCGCGGCGCGCGGGCGCTTCACGGTGCGCGACAGCCTGATCAAGCTGGCAAAGTTTCCAAGTCTCTATGCGGTAGCGGCGGGTCTCATTGCTAATAGCATGGGCGCCCAAATGCCGGAGCAATTTTACGTCTACTGGTCGTATTTCAAGGGCGCGTATGTCATTCTCGGGATGATGATTATCGGCGCGGCGCTTTCAAAGGTGGAGAAAATCGTCATCGGGCCGCGGCTGGCCGGCCTGGCTTTCGCGGGCAAGTTCCTCGCCTGGCCGCTGCTGGTCTCCGGCGCCGTGGCGCTTGACTGGTATTTTCTGCACTGGCTGGATTCCAGCATTTACAAGCTGATGCTGGTTTATTCCATCGTGCCGCCCGCGGCCAACATTGCCGCTTTCGCCGCGCAAATGAATCTGGTGCCGGAAAAGGCGGCGACGACTGTCCTGCTGGGCACGGTGTTCGCGCTGTTTTATATACCGCTGGTGCTGGCGGTGCTCGGGATTTAAAGGCTTGATTTTGCAGGAGGCTTTCCCGCATATTGACCCTCATGTGCGCCGATAAAACCGAAACCAGAGACAACCCGATAGACGGGACCGTGTTCCTGCCGAAAACCGATTTCCCGATGCGGGGCAATTTACCGCAGAAGGAGCCGGAGATTTTGAAGCAATGGCAGGAGAATGACCTTTACGCCGCGATGCGCGCGGGCGCGAAAGGCCGTAAGAAATTCATCCTGCATGACGGACCGCCTTACGCGAACGGCCACATCCATATGGGCCACGCGGTTAACAAAATCCTGAAAGATGTCGTCGTCAAATCATGGGCGATGATGAATTACGATGCGCCCTATGTGCCGGGCTGGGATTGCCACGGCCTCCCCATAGAATGGAAGATCGAGGAAAAATACCGCGAGCAGGGCAAGAATAAAGACGATGTCGATGCGCTGACCTTCCGGGATGAGTGCCGGAGGTTCGCGCAGGAATGGGTAGACGTGCAATCGGCGCAGTTCCAGCGCCTCGGCGTGACGGGCGACTGGAAGAACCCGTATCTGACCATGACGAAAAACGTCGAAGCCTCGATCGTCCGCGAGATTCATAAATTCCTGCTGGGTGGCGGGCTTTACCGCGGGGTTAAATCCGTCTTGTGGTCGGTCGTGGAGCAGACGGCGCTGGCGGAAGCGGAAGTCGAATATCAGGAGATGAAATCCATCACCGTGTGGGTAAAGTTCCCGGTTATCAAAGCCCTAAAAAAGGAATTTGAGGGCGCCGCCGTTATAATCTGGACGACGACGCCGTGGACCATGCCTTCGAACCGCGCGATCGCGTACGGCGAAAAATTCGACTATGCGCTTTATGAAGTCGAAGAAACAGAAGAGGGCAGCAGGGCGAAAAAAGGCGAAAAGTTTTTGCTGGCGCGGGCGCTGGCCGAAACGGTGAAAAAAGAAGCGAAAATTACCGCGTTCAAGGAGCTCGGGGAATTCAAGGGTAGCGATTTCGCAGGGATGGTCTGCGCTCACCCCTTGCGCGGGCAGGGTTATGATCACGACGTCAAACTTTTCCCCGGTGATTTTGTGACGGATGATGCGGGAACCGGTTTCGTCCATATCGCGCCGGGTCACGGCGTCGACGACTTTAATCTCGGCATGCAGTACGGCATTGAAGTCACCGACAACGTGGCGGGCGATGGAACATACCGCGCGCATGTGCCGCTTTTTGCAGGCATGGAAGTTTATACGCAGAAGGGCGAGATGGGCGGCGGGAATTTTGCCGTGCTCAAGGCGCTGGATGAGGCCGGCGGGTTGCTGGCGAAGGGCAGTCTGCGCCATGAATATCCTCATAGCTGGCGTTCGAAGGCGCCGCTGATTTTCCGCACGACGCCGCAATGGTTTATCGGCATGGAAGAAAATAATTTGCGTAAAACCGCGCTGGAGGCGATTGCCGAAACCACGTGGATTCCCGCCAAGGGCGAAACCCGCATTAACGCGATGATCGCGCAGCGTCCCGACTGGTGCATTTCGCGCCAGCGCGCGTGGGGCGTGCCGATCGCGCTGTTCGTGCATAAAGACACGGGTGAGGTTCTGAAAGATGAAAAAGTTTTGACCCGCATTTTTGAGATTTTCGAGAAGGACGGCTCGGATGCGTGGTGGGCGCGGGACGCGCGGGATTTCCTTGGGCCGGATTACAAGGCCGGGGATTACGACCAGGTATTCGACATCGTCGATGTGTGGTTCGAATCCGGCTCAACGCATGCATTCGTCTGCGAGGACCGCGAAGAGTTGCGGAGCCCGGCGGATCTGTATCTCGAAGGCTCCGACCAGCATCGCGGCTGGTTCCATTCGTCGCTGCTCGAGAGTTGCGGCACGCGCGGGCGGGCGCCGTTCAAGGCGGTATTGACGCACGGGTTCGTGCTCGATGAAAAGGGCTATAAAATGTCCAAGTCGCTGGGCAACGTGGTCGATCCGTTGAAGGTGATGGAAGAATCGGGCGCCGATATTTTGCGCCTCTGGACGATGATCACGGATTTTTCCGAAGATATCCGCATCAGCAAGGATTCTATCCGCATGACGGGCGATCTCTACCGCCGCATCCGGAATACTTTTAGGTTTTTGCTGGGGGCGCTCGATGGCTTTACCGCGGACGAGAAAATCGATGCCAAGAATTACGCAAAGATGCCGGAGCTGGAGCGCTATATGCTGCATCTTCTCTCCGAGATGGATTCAACCGTGCGCGATCACATCAAGAATTACGAATACAGCAAGCTGGCGAACAAGCTGCACCTCTTCTGCAACAACGAACTCTCGGCGTTTTATTTCGATATCCGCAAGGACCGTCTCTATTGCGACCGGCCGGATCTGTTCGAGCGCCGCGCTTGCCGCACCGTGCTGGCGCATATATTCGAATGTCTGACGACCTGGTTTGCGCCGATTCTGGCATTCACGACGGAAGAGGCATGGAACCACCGCCCGGCGGGTGTGTTCGAAGATGCAGAAAGTGTGCATTTGAAAATTTTCCCGGAGATTCCGGAAGGGTGGAATAATAAGAATTTGGCTGCGCGATGGGAAAAAGTCCGGATCGTGCGCAGTGAGGTACTTAAAGCGATTGAACCGCAGCGCGCCAATAAAACTTTAGGATCTTCGCTTGAAGCGAAAGTGACGGTGGATGCCGGAAATGATTATGCTGATGTGCTAAAGAATATAGATATGGCCGAAGTCACGATTACATCGAATGCCACCGTGAATATCAAGGGCGATGGTTTGAATGTTCTTGTGCAGGCAGCAGAGGGGCGAAAATGCAACCGCTGCTGGCGGGTGCTGCCGGAAGTACAGGGTGAAGAATGCCTCTGCAACCGCTGCACGGATGCGGTGAAGACCATCAGGAAAGCCGCTTAATCCTCCGTCATTGCGAGCGACTGAAATGAGCGAAGCAATCCAGGTCCATGCTTTAAGGAGACTCCTGGATTGCTTTGTCGGCCTTTGGCCTCCTCGCAATGACGTTTATTGAGTTGCACCGCGTTTCTGACGCCCGAGCCAGTCCTTTATGTGCGGCTGGCCGGTTTTCTTTTCGTATTTCTCATAGAATTGCTGGTGGTAATCTTCTGCTTCCCAGAATTTGGTCGCGGGTTCCAGCGTAGTGACAATCGGCTTATCGTATTCTTTTTTCGCGGTCAGCTCGTCAATGACGGCTTGCGCAATCTTCTTCTCATTTTCATTGTGGTAGAAAATGGCCGAGCGGTATTCCGTGCCGACATCCGGACCCTGGCGGTTGAGCTGCGCCGGGTCGTGCGCCCTGGTCATGAAAAATTCCACCAGGTCATGATAGGTGAGTTTCTCGGGGTCATACGTGACCTCCACGCTTTCCGCATGGCCGCTCTTGCTGTTGTGCGTATCCTCATATTTCGGGTTGTCGATATGACCGCCGATATAACCAACGCGCGTGAACAGCACGCCGGGCACGGCGCGGTATTCGCTTTCCGTGCACCAGAAGCAGCCGCCGGCAAAAATGGCGGTGGGGTAGAATTCGGGTTTTTTATCCATGAGCGTGCTTCCTTTCGACTGGGCCGCGGTGGGACCGGAGACGACCATGATGCCGATGGCGGCCGCAACAATGAGAATCAGCAATCTAAAAGCGGTTTTCATGGTTTTCCTTTTTTAATGATATATACTTCCCGGCATGAAATTCCAGACGGATAAAACATGGATATCTCCCAATTTCGATGCGCGCAAGGGCGGCGCGGCGCCGTGCATGATTATTTTTCATTACACAGGGATGAAAACGGTGGAAGATGCCCTGAAACGGCTCTGCGACCCGGCCGCGAAAGTCAGCGCCCATTATGTCGTTGAAGAAGAGGGGCGGGTTCACGCGCTGGTGGATGAGAAAGACCGTGCATGGCATGCGGGGGTTTCGTACTGGCGCGGCGAGGCGGACATTAATTCGCATTCAATCGGCATAGAAATTGTTAATCCGGGGCATGAATTCGGTTACCGCGCATTTCCGGACGCGCAGATCATGGCGGTGATCAAACTCTGTCAGGGCATTATTTCGCGCTACAATATTGCGCCGGAAAATATTCTAGGGCATTCGGATATTGCGCCATCACGGAAAATTGACCCCGGTGAATTATTCCCGTGGCAGAAACTGGCGGAAAGGGGGGTTGGCAAATGGTTTGGGGAAAATGAAATTCCGCAAGATTTTGATGCGTTGATAAAATTCCTGATTGAATACGGCTATAATCCGGGTGAAAAAAAAGAAGACCTCACCCGGGCCTTCCATCGTCATTTCGCGCCGGAGAAACTGTCTACATAGATTTGTCGACAGCATGTCCTGCCAAAGCAGCTCCACCTCCAGCGACTGCTAAAGTTGCGCTATTAGCTGCAACAGCTGATGCACCGGCTGCTGGCAATATGGCGGGGAGTGCGGCGGGAAAAAAGGCTACGGTCAAAACGCCCACGCCGCCTGCTAACAATCCTAAGCCTCCAGCGCTCTTCATAACTTCAGAAACAGGCATTTTTAAAAATCCTTAATTATCCTATTACAAATTAACAGTTCAGCGGTTTTGTTCCCGTAATATGGCCCAAACTTGCAAAAAAAGCAAATTACTGCCATTTTATCCCATGATCAGGAGATCGGACGGCCGCCGCGCCCCCTTAAAGGGCGGGGAGGAAAGTCCGGGCTTCACGGAAACACGGTGCCGGGTAATCCCCGGGAGTGGCGGGTTCAAGCCCGCCGTTACGGACAGTGCAGCAGAGAGCAAACCGCCTTTAGGGCAACTTAAAGGTAAGGGTGAAAGGGTGCGGTAAGAGCGCACCGCGTGGCTGGCAACAGGCACGGCATGGCAAACCCCGCCGGAAGCAAGACCAAATAGGGACCGCACGGCCTTCTTAACGGAGGGTCACACATGTTTTCGAGTGGTGGTCCGGGTAGGTTGCTTGAGCGTTTTGGCAACAAAACGCCTAGATGAATGGCCGTCCCTTTCTTTCGCTTCGCGAAGTATTTCGCAGGGCGAAATGAGAGGACAGAACCCGGCTTATAGATTTTCTGGTTTATATTTTATGAAAAGCCGTTCGGTGAGAGCCGGGCGGCTTTTCTTTTTTTCTGTGCCCAGTTGCAGAAAACTGCGGAAGCATTCATTGACGGCCCATCAAATCCCATGGTATCCCATAAATATCCATGAATGCACTGCGGTGCGGATTGGTTGCCGGGGATCATTAGCCATAAAAACGAGATAATGCCGTTATTTCTTTCGACCTATATCAATAAGCTCGACAAAAAGGGCCGCGTGTCGGTGCCGGCGCCGTTCCGCGCGGCGCTCAGCGGTGAGGGCTATCAGGGAATTGTCGCGTTCCGCTCCAGCCTCTACAACGCGCTTGAGGCTTTTTCCTGGTCGTTCATGGAAGAGATCGGGCGGCGTCTCGATCATTTCGATTTGTTCTCCGACAACCAGGACGATCTCGCGACCGCGATCTTCGGTGATTCGGTTCAGCTCCCGTTCGATGGCGACGGGCGCATTATTTTGCCGGAAGATCTGCTTGAGCATGCGCAGCTGAAAGACAGCGTGTGCTTTGTCGGGCTCGGCCCAAAATTCCAGATCTGGAATCCGAAAACCTTCGAGGCGCGCCGCAGCGAAGCGCGCAAAAATGTGAAATCGCAATCCCTGTCTTTGCCATCGGCGCCATCGAGAGGCGAGACATGAACCATACCCCCGTAATGCTTGCCGAAGTTCTTGAGTGTTTGCGGCCGGCGGACAGGGAAACCTACCTCGACGGAACATTTGGTGCCGGCGGATATACTAAAGCTTTTCTTGATCATACGGATTGCACGGTCATCGCGGTGGACCGTGACCTGCAGGCGCAGGAGCGCTCGCAGACCCTGAAAAACCAATACGGCAAGCGCTTTACCTTTATTCACGGATGTTTCGGCGATGTAGAAAATCTTCTGGCAGCAAATGACTTGGGGCAGGTCGATGGATTCGTGCTCGATCTCGGCGTGTCCTCCATGCAGATCGACGAAGCGTTGCGGGGGTTTTCGTTTCGCTTCGACGGGCCGCTTGATATGCGGATGGATACGGGGCGCGGCATGACGGCGGCGGACATCGTCAATACATATGATGAAAAAGATCTGGCAGATTTAATTTACCAGTACGGCGAAGAGCGTCTTTCGCGCCGTATTGCGAAGAAAATTGTTGAGCGCCGCGCGGAAAAACCGTTTGACACGACGCGCGGGCTTGCGGAAGTTGCGCGGTCTTGTGTGCCGCGCTCGCGCAAGGATGAAATCGACCCGGCCACCCGCACCTTCCAGGCGCTCCGCATTGCAGTAAATGATGAGCTTGGCGAACTGGACCGCGCGCTCGAAGCCGCCGTAAATATTTTACGTCCCGGCGGGCGCATGATCGTGGTGTCGTTCCATTCACTGGAAGACGGCCGCGTCAAAAAATTCTTCCGCGATCACTCATCCGGCAAGCCGAAAGGCTCGCGGTATTTGCCCGAAGAAAAACAGGCCGGCCCCGTTTATTTCGAGAGTTTAACCAAAAAAGCATTACAGCCCGGCGCGCAGGAAATGCGTGATAATCCGCGCTCCCGCTCGGCGCGCTTGCGGGCCGCCATCCGTACGGAAGCCGGGCACGCATGAAATTCAGACTTCGCAATATTTTCCTCATACTGTGCGTGCTCGGAACCGGCGCGCTGCTCCTGCATACCTCGCAGAAAGTGCAGATCGCAGAGAGCAAGCTCAAAACCATCGAAGAACAGATCACCCACGAAGAAGAATCGATTCGTGTTCTGCGTACCGAATGGGCGTTTCTCAATACCCCGGAGCGTCTTGAGAGACTCGCGCAGCGTTATCTCGATCTGGAGCCGGTGGTTGCAGATCAATTGACGCTTAGCCCGGCGAATTATTTTCAATCTCCGGCGCAAGCCGCGCTCGCGGAGGAAATTGCAACGGCGGGAAAACCGGCTGAAGAATCTGAAGTTATGCCGGCCGTTGTGATTGCTCCAGCGCCGCCGCAAAAAGATTTCGACCAGCTGCTGCAACAGATTTCCGCGGAGTTGCCGCAATGATGTTCGCACCGCAGGCTTCAGGCTTCAGAAAAAATCCGGTTAAAATCATCGGAGAAAAAAGCTTTTCCGCCGATATGGTGCGCGGGCGGTTGTTTTTCCTCGGCGTCTGTTTTGCACTCGCCTATCTTTGCATGGCGGCGCGCGCGGTTGACCTGACGGTCGTGAAAAGGCCCCTGGACCGCACGTCGCATGAATTAATCCTGCAGAAAAATTCGGAAACTGCTGCCGCCGTGCCGCGCGGCGATATTTACGACCGCAACGGTGTGCTGCTGGCGACCACGCTTAAAACCGCCTCTCTTTATGCTGACCCGTATTTGATTTCGGATATCCCGGCGGCGTCGCGCGGACTTGCGAAAATTTTCCCGGAATTTTCGTCCGATGAAATCATGGGAAAATTTTCCGCCGCCGGTAAAAAGCGTTTTGTGTGGATCAAGAAGAACCTGACCCCTCTTGAGCGGAACGCGGTCAATGCGCTGGGTGAGCCGGGCCTTGCATTCCTGCACGAAAACCGGCGCATCTACCCGCAAGGCAAACTGCTTTCGCACCTGGTCGGGTTTACGGACATGGACAATAAGGGCCTGTCGGGAATCGAGCGCGGTTATGAGTCCGCTTTGCAGAAAGGCGATTCGGTTAATCTGTCAGTCGATGTACGCCTGCAGCATGTTGTGCGCCGCGAAGTCGCGAAAGCCATGGAGGAATTTTCTGCGAAAGCTGGAACCGGCATCGTGATGGATGTCAAAACCGGCGAGGTGCTGGCCGGCGTATCTCTGCCGGACTTCGATCCGCACAATGCGGGCGATGCGGACAGCGAACAGGTCTTCAACCGTATGACGCTCGGCACTTATGAGCTCGGCTCGGTGATCAAAATCTTTTCAGTCGCTGCTTTTCTTGAAACACATGATGTGCCGATGAGCACAAGTTTCGATGCGCGCACGCCTCTCAAGCAGGGTCGTTTCACCATCAGTGATTATCATGCCGAAAACCGCATCATGACGATCCCCGAAGTCTTCATGTATTCCTCCAATATCGGCTCCGCCATGATGGGGCAAGCGACGGGGACAAACGCGCTTAAATCTTTCTATGAAAAGGTTGGCCTGACCGAAACCATGGAGTCTGAGTTCCCGGAAATCGCCAAGCCGCAGGTACCGTCACCATGGCGTGAGCTGAATACGCTGACCGCATCCTACGGCCACGGGTTTGCAACGACGCCGATGCAGTTTGTGTCTTCTGTTTCATCGGTCGTCAATGGCGGTACAAAAATCGTGCCGCACTTTACAGTTGCGGACGAGTATGAAACCGGCGAGCGCGTGGTTTCCGAAGATACATCGAAGAAAATGCGCGACCTGCTGCGCCTTGTTGTCACAGAAGGCACCGGCAAGAAGGCGGACGTGCCTGGCTATGATGTAGGCGGCAAAACCGGCACGGCGGAAAAAAGCAGCGCCGGCGGTTATGACACGAGCCGCCTGATTTCATCCTTCGTCGGCGTGTTTCCTGTCGATGCGCCGCGCTACGCCGTATTTATCCTTGTCGATGAGCCGCACGGCACGAAGGCCAGCTACAATTATGCGACCGGCGGCTGGGTCAGCGCGCCGGTTGTCTCCAAAGTCGTAATGGCCATGGCCTCCATTCTCGGTATGGCGCCCGAAGGTCCCGAAATGGCGCGGGCGCACGATCATCCACTTAAGCAATTTGTTTCAACGGGCGGTCATGACTGAGCATTTTGACATACGCAGCGTAAAAGGCCTGACGCAGGACAGCCGCACTGTTGAGCCCGGCTATTTATTCGCGGCGCTCTCCGGCACGAAAAGCCATGGCGCGGATTATATCGTTGAAGCGGTACGCCGCGGCGCGATTGCCGTGCTGGCGCTGGAAGACCTGGATGCATCCGGCTTCCAAGGCGTTGAATTTATCCGCGATGAAAACCCGCGCCGGCGTTTCGCGATAATGGCTTCGGAATTCTACGGCGCGCAGCCTTCTTATATCGTTGCCGTGACGGGAACGAACGGCAAAACATCCACTGTGCATTTCGTGCGGCAGATCTGGAGCGCGCTGGGGCACAAGGCCGCCAGTATCGGCACACTTGGTGTTGAAGACGGTGCTGCGGGCGAGGCCTTGTCGATGACAACGCCCGACCCGGTTGTTCTGCACCGGGCGCTGGCGGATATGGCGAAGCGCGGAATCAATCATACCGCGATGGAAGCGTCTAGCCACGGACTCGACCAGTACAGGCTCGATGGCGTGCGCGTGCGCGCGGCGGGTTTTACGAATATTACGCAGGACCATCTCGATTATCACGATGGCATGGGTTCCTATCTCGAAGCGAAGATACGCCTGTTCACGGATATTCTTGAAGCGGATGGCACGGCGGTGTTGAATGCGGACATCGAGGCGTTTGACCTGATCGGAAAAATCGCGGCGGCGCGCGGGATTAAAACAATTTCCTACGGTTATTACGGACGCGACCTGCGTATCTCCAGCCTGATGGCGGTACCGGGCGGGCAGGAGGTCAGGCTAAATGCATTCGGGCAGGAGCATGAATTCATTTTGCCGCTGCCGGGCGAATTCCAGGTGATGAATGTTCTCTGTGCACTCGGGCTGGTGTTGGCGGAAGAGGGCGTTGATATGCCCAGCGCCATCGATGCGCTGAAAAATCTCAAGGGCGTGCCGGGACGTTTGCAATCCGTGCCGGATCATCCCGGGGATGCCGCGATCTATATCGATTACGCGCATACGCCGGATGCGCTGGAGACGATTTTGAAATCTCTGCGCCCGCATGTGGCCGGGAAACTGGTATGCGTGTTCGGCTGTGGCGGCGATCGCGACAAAAGCAAGCGCCCGCTTATGGGCGGCATTGCTGCCGCGTTTGCCGACCGCGTGATTGTCACCGACGATAATCCGCGCACAGAAGATCCCGCCACGATCCGCCGCGAAATTTTACATGCTGCGCCGCACGCCGAGGAAATCGGCAGCCGCGCCGAGGCCATTCATACTGCGATCCGCGACCTGCAAGACGGCGACGTGCTGGTGATTGCCGGTAAAGGCCATGAACGCGGACAAATTTTCAACGGCCGTACGGAAGATTTCGACGATTTTAAACAAGCCCAAAAAACTCTGGAGGAACTATACTCATGATTTTAGACAGCCGCATTCTTTGGTCTTTGTTGAAAACCGAAAGTGTTACAGTCAGCGTGACGCGCCGGCCTGCCAAGACCTTCCTGCTGTTCCAGGTCACCCAGATGACGGATCTTGGAAGAGGGCGTCCACAGATTTTCCTGCGGTCCATCAATTACAAGGCTGAATCGTTGCGTCAGTGCGCGGTAACCGTCAAAAAGAGCGCATTGTCCTTACCGGGTAAAATCGGTAATGTGGGCGTCACTTATGCCGGGCTGGCTTGCAAACCGATCAGTGATGTATCCGAAGCGATTGTCTGGATCAAGGGCAAGGCCTGCATAGAAAAGATTGTACCTGATGTCCTGGTGCCCGGTGATTTTGTTGTTTTCAAAACTGTTAAGGACGGACAGGTGCTTTTTGTTGAAGCCTTGCGAGCGATGACCGTGAAACAACTTATGAATCATAAACCCAGCAGGATTGCGCATGCTTTATAATTTGCTGGCACCGCTTGGCGATGATTTCCTCCTCTTCAATCTTTTTCGCTACATAACCTTTCGCACCGGCGCGTCTCTTCTGACCGCTTTTCTTATTTCCTTTCTTATGGCGCCCGGATTTATCCGCTGGCTGAAGAAAAAACAAAAAGAAGGGCAGCCGATCCGCACGGACGGGCCCGAATCGCATTTCAAAAAAGCCGGTACGCCGACCATGGGCGGCCTGATGATCCTGGTGTCTGTCAGCCTGGCGACATTATTGTGGGCGGATATTACCCAGAACGTCGTGTGGGTGGCACTGTTCGTCATGATCGGTTTCGGGATGATCGGCTTCGGCGATGATTTTCTCAAACTCACACGCCGCAATACCAAGGGTTTTCCCGGCAAGCTGAAGCTGCTTCTGCAAACCTGTATTGCGCTGATTGCGACCTTCTGCCTGATGGATATTCTGCCCGAGCGCATCAACATGCATATCGCGATTCCATTTTTCAAAGATCTGTTCATCTATATCGGCTGGCTCTTCCCGGTATGGGCCGTGTTCGTGATTATAGGTGCATCAAATGCCGTCAACCTGACGGACGGGCTGGACGGGCTGGCGATTGTACCGGTGGCGATTGCCGCCGCCTGTTTCGGCATTATCAGTTACCTGATCGGCCATGAAATATTTGCAACCTACCTGCATATTCCGTATGTGCCGGGCACCGGCGAACTAGCGATCCTGTGCGGCGCTTTGATCGGCGCGGCCATGGGTTTCCTTTGGTACAACGCGCCGCCGGCGATGGTATTCATGGGGGATACCGGATCGCTCGCCATGGGCGGCGTGCTCGGCACGATCGCGATTGCCTGTAAACACGAACTGGTTCTGGCGGTCATTGGTGGACTGTTCGTGCTTGAAACGGTTTCAGTGATTGTACAGGTTGCGTCCTTTAAACTGACCGGCAAGCGCGTGTTTGCCATGGCGCCGCTGCATCATCACTTTGAGAAAAAAGGCTGGTCGGAGCCGACCATTGTCATCCGATTCTGGATTATCGCGTTCCTGCTGGCGTTGATCGGTATGGCAACGCTGAAGCTGAGATGAACCGGAAACATCCGATCGCCGTTTTGGGATTGGCGCGGACGGGACTGTCCGTCATCAAGGCTCTTCATCAGAATACCAGGATATATGCCTGGGATGATGATGCGGCGAAACGCGAGCAGAGTGGCGTGGATAGCCAGCGTCTGACGCCTGAGATCCTGAAAGATTGTGCCTGTCTTATTTTATCGCCGGGTATTCCCCTGGATCACCCGGTTGTAAAAGCGGCGCGCGCCGCCGGGGTGCAAGTTATCTGCGATATTGAATTGTTTCACCGGCTGTATCCGGAGACACAAACAATCGGCATCACCGGCACGAACGGCAAGTCAACGACGACGGCGCTCACGGCGCATATTCTCAAATCCTGCGGCCTCAGGGCAGTAGCGGGCGGGAATATAGGCGTGCCGGTTTTTGATTTAAGTCCTGATAATATCCTGGTGCTGGAATTATCTTCGTACCAGCTTGATTTATGCCCGACTTTCCGGCCCGATATTGCCGTACTGCTGAACATATCACCGGACCATCTTGATCGTCACGGCAGCATGGAAAATTATATTCAATCCAAGGCACGCATACTGGAAGGCGACGGCCTGCGTATTGTTGGTGTTGATGATGCGTACTCAGCCGGGCTGTTCGGAAAAACTGCGCAAGCGATTGCGATTTCCGTCAACAGACCGCTGGAGGGGAAAAGAGAATTCCCGGCGCTGAAAGGTGAACATAATTACCAGAATTTTCTGGCTTCTTATGAAGTGGCGCGGCATTTTAACGTTCCGCCCGCCGATATTTTTAAAGCGGCAGACTCTTTTCCTGGCCTGCCTCACCGCCAATATCCGGTCTGTAAGGCGCGCGATGTTGTCTATATCAATGACAGCAAGGCAACCAATGCCGAGGCGGCGGCGAAGGCGCTTGGTTCTTTCACGAATATATACTGGATCGCCGGGGGCCGTGCCAAAGGGGGCGGTCTCAAGGGGCTGGAGCCGTTCATGAAAAATGTACGCCATGCCTACCTGATCGGTGAGGCGATGGAAGAATTTTCCGGCTGGATGCTGAAAAACCACGTGCCGTTTCATTTGAGCGAGACGCTCGATGTGGCCGTGCAGGAGGCCAGCCGCGCTGCGCAGGAATCCAGGCAGGCCGCTACTGTTTTATTATCCCCTGCCTGCGCATCATGGGACCAGTATTCATCTTTCGAGGAACGCGGCGACCATTTCTCCACCCTCGTTCAACAACTTTCTGAAAAGACTTCATCATGAGTTTCGGATCACGCGCGGATCAATCTTTTCTGGGGCAATGGTGGTGGACGATCGACCGCAGCCTGCTGATCGGTTTTCTTGTCCTGATAATGATCGGTGTGATTATGATTACAACGGCCAGTCCGCCTGTGGCGACGCGCATCGGCGTCGATCCTTACCATTTCCTGATCCGTCATCTTGTCATGTTGGTGCCGGCGATGATCGCGTTGTTTGCCGTATCGATGCTGGATAGCCGCGAGATATGGCGACTCGGCACTCTGATTTTTACCGGCAGTATTGTTGCCATGATCATTGTCCTGTTCACCGGCATCGAGATCAAAGGCGCGCAACGCTGGATTC
The DNA here is from genome assembly GCA_052387095.1 of Alphaproteobacteria bacterium. Taxonomy (GTDB): domain Bacteria; phylum Pseudomonadota; class Alphaproteobacteria; order Micavibrionales; family Micavibrionaceae; genus JBQTJN01. The sequence goes on along the minus strand of JBQTJN010000006.1, from coordinate 38,896 downwards.
ATCTCGGGCCACTGTCGCTCCAGCCCAGCGAATTCGCCAAGCCGGCTTTTGCGATTGTCGCGGCGTGGATGATGGCGCTGTACAAGAAACGCGGTTCGATGAAAGGCTACGGCATTGCGACCGGACTTTATTTCCTGACCATCGGGTTGTTGCTCTTGCAGCCCGATCTCGGCATGACTTTTGTGGTCACCTGCATTTTCGCGGCGCAGATTTTTCTGGCCGGTTTTCCATTCCGGATTTTGGCAGCCTTTGGTCTGATTGCGGCGGGTGGGCTTTATGCTGCGTATAATATTTTTGATCACGTACACAGTCGGATCGATCGTTTCCTCGATCCCGAAAGCGGCGATAACTACCAGGTACAGCGTTCGATCGAGGCCTTTCAAAACGGCGGAATTTTCGGCACCGGCCCGGGGCAGGGGACTGTTAAGGACACGCTGCCCGATGCCCATGCCGATTTTATTTTTTCGGTGGCGGGGGAGGAGATGGGGCTTATTTTTATCCTGTTCCTGATGCTGATTTACGGGTTCATCCTGCTGCGCGGCTATAACCGCCTGACGGAAAACACCGACAGCTTCGCGGTTTTCGCCGCCGGGGGCCTGCTCACCATGTTCGGCATGCAGGCGCTTATCCATATGGGCTCGGCACTCAACATGCTGCCGGCGAAAGGCATGACGCTCCCGTTTATCAGCTATGGCGGCTCTTCGATCATCGCTATGGGATTTTCCATGGGTGCGGTTCTGGCCCTGACGCGCAAGCGGGCGCGCTCAGCAGTTTCCCGCGAAGGCCTTGCCTTCAGGAAGCGTCCTTGAGAAGATAATATCCCATGAAATCGAAATTGGCTCCTCTCATATTCTTAAGCGCTGGCGGCACCGGTGGCCACGTGACGCCCGCGCAGGCGCTGTCGGACGAATTGCGCGCACGCGGATGCCGCGTGGCGCTCGTGACGGATAGAAGGGGGCATAAATATGTGCCGATATTCGGTGGCGTTGATGTGCATGTGATCAGCGCGGGCACATTTGGTCCCGGGCTGAAAAAGAAAATAAAGGGCATGTTCACCCTCGCCCTTGGTTTCGTACAATCACTGGTTCTGATCAGTAAACACAGGCCGGATCTTGTCATCGGCTTCGGCGGTTACCCGTCTGTGCCCGCGGTTTTCATGGCGCAGCGAATGCAGATCCGTACGATCATTCACGAACAGAACGCCGTCATCGGCAAGGCGAATGCTTTTCTCGCCGCGAAGGCGGAGCGGATCGCGATGTCACTTGCAAATCTGCAGGGGCTGGATGAGTCCGAACTCAAGCGTGCCGTCGTCACGGGCAACCCGGTGCGTAAAGATATTCTGGCACTAGCCAGTCAGCCGTACCCGGTTATGGAAGAAAACGGGATTTTGCGAATTTTCGTTATGGGCGGGTCGCTCGGTGCGCGCGTGTTCAGTGATGTTATTCCCAAAGCCTGCGGCGGATTGTTTGCCGATTACAGGTCACGCCTGCATATTATGCAGCAATGCCGGGCGGAGGATATAGACGAGGCGCGCGCCGCCTATGCAGCGCTTGATATCCGGGCGGAGCTTGCACCGTTCATCAGGGATGTGGCGGGCGAGCTGGCAAAGGCGCATTTGTTCATTGGCCGATCCGGCGCCAGTACGGTGGCGGAAGTGACCATTGCCGGCCGGCCGTCGATTTTCGTGCCTTACCCGTATCACAAGGACCAGCAGCAGAAGATGAATGCAAACGCGGTGGCCGATACGGGCGGGGCATGGGTGATGACCGAGAACGGGTTTACTGTAGAGGCATTGCAGGCGCGGTTGCAGACCTTCCTGCAAAATCCCGGTATTTTGCAGGCGGCGGCTGCAAAATCCCGTCTCTGCGGGCGCCCGGATGCCACAAGCAGGCTTGCCGACCTCGTGCAGGACCTGCTAAAAGTCTAGGCTTACTCAAGAGGCCGGAATTTATTTATGCGTGCAATGCCCAAAGATATAGGGGCCCTTCATTTTATCGGGATTGGCGGGATCGGCATGAGCGGGATCGCCGAGATCCTGCATACGCTTGGCTATAAAGTGCAGGGTTCGGATTTATCCGATAATGCCAATGTCGCGCGCCTGCGCCAGAAGAATATAAAAATCGGGCACGGACACAGACCGGAAAATATTCTCGATGCGGAAGGGATCGAGCCCGCAGCGGTGATTGTTTCCACGGCCGTAAAAAATGACAATGCCGAATTGCTGGAAGCGCGGAAGCGGAGTATTCCCGTTTTGCCCCGCGCCGATATGCTGGCCGAACTTATGCGTCTCAAATGGGCGGTCGCTGTCAGCGGCACACATGGCAAGACAACAACGACCTCTATGATCGGGCAGATGCTGGAAGCAGCCGGGCTCGACCCAACCGTGATCAATGGCGGCATCGTCAATGCGTATGGCACCAACATGCGCCACGGCGAGGGCGGCTGGATGGTGGTCGAGGCGGATGAGAGCGACGGCAGTTTTACGCGCCTGCCCACGAATATTGCCGTCATCACGAATATCGATCCCGAGCACATGGATTATTATGGCAGCTTCGACAAGGTGCGCGAGGCCTATGCACAGTTCATCCATAACCTGCCGTTCTACGGCTATGCCGTGCTGTGCGCCGATCATCCGGAAGTGCAGGCGCTGATCCCGTCCGTGTCGGATCGCCGCATTATCACCTACGGATTTACGCCACAGGCGGACGTGCAGGCACTGAATATACGGACAAATGCGGATGGTAGTATTTTTGACGTGATCTTCGCTCAGCGAACGGGCGGTAAAGAAACAACCGTGCGGGATATTTTCTTGCCCATGCTCGGGCGTCACAATGTGCAAAATTCTCTCGCGGCGCTGGCCATTGCGCACGAGATGAAAGTGCCGGTTCCGATCATGAAGAAGGCCTTCGAGAGTTTTACCGGCGTCAAGCGCCGTTTCACCAAAGTCGGCGAGACAAACGGCGTGACCGTGATTGATGATTACGGTCATCACCCGGTGGAAATTGCCGCTGTGCTGGAAACCGCGCGCTCGGCCGTCACGCATACGGGGGGGCGTGTGATCGCCGTAATGCAGCCGCACCGCTATACGCGCCTGCAGGATTGTTTCGATGCGTTTTGCACCTGCTTTAACGAGGCGGACAGCGTGATTGTCGCCGATGTTTATGCGGCGGGAGAGCAGCCGATTGCAGGCGCTGACAAACAAAATCTCGTTGAAGGCATTCGCAAACATGGTCACCGCGATGTGCGGGCGCTGGATAACCGCGATGAGCTGCCGGTGCTGCTTGCCGGGATTGCGCAGCCCGGCGATTATATTGTCTGTCTTGGCGCCGGTGATATTACCTACTGGGCGCAGGATTTGCCGGAACAGCTGACGCAGGTTCTCGACCGCAAGCAGGACGCGGCATGAAAATCCCGGCGGTGCGGGGGAAAATCATTGAAGGCGCGGCGCGTGGCGCCGGGAGTTGGTTCGGCTGTGGCGGGCCAGCCGATATTCTTTTCCGCCCCGCTGATAACGATGATCTTTCAACATTTTTAAAGGCGCGCGATACATTCCTGCCGCTGCATGTCGTCGGGGGGATGGCAAACATGATTATACGCGATGGCGGCCTGCGCGGCTACACGGTGCAGCCGGGAAAAGAATTCGCGGAGATTAAAATTTTTGATGATCATTACATAAGCGCTGGCGCCGGGGCACTTAATGGCAGTGTCGCGGCGGCGGCGATGAAGGCGGGGATCGGCGGGCTCGAATTCCTTTCCGGTATCCCGGGCTGCGTTGGCGGCGCGCTCAGTATGAATGCGGGCGCTTACGGCACGGAAATCAAGGATGTGCTGACGGGCGTTTATGCCACAACGTATTCCGGTGATGAAAGGCGGTATGTACCGCAGGACCTGCCGATGTCCTACCGCCATACCGAATTGCCCGAGCCTTTGATTTTCACCGGCGCAGTTTTTAAAGGTGTGCGCGAAGATTACGAAACTGTTAAGGCGCGTGTGAACGACATCAAGGCGAAGCGCAATGCGACGCAGCCAATCAAGGAAAAAACCGGGGGATCGACCTTTGCCAATCCAGGCGCTGAGGAATTAAAGTGCGCCGGGCTGCCGGAAGATACGCGGGCGTGGAAAGTTGTGGAACTGGTCGGCGGGCGCGGTCTGCAAATGGGCGGCGCACAGATGTCGGAGATGCACAGCAATTTCCTGATTAATACCGGCGATGCAAAAGCGGCTGATTTAGAAAACCTGGGCGAAGAAATCCGCAAGCGCGCGCTTAACCAGTATGGCCTGAGTCTGCGCTGGGAAATCAAGCGGATCGGTGACGTTTAAATCTTCGGCAAATTCTCGTAGAGATCCGGGAGATCGTTTTCAATCAGGATAACATCGCCGCCTTGCGTGTTTCTCTGCAGCCAACGTGCGGCGTCGGCATAGCTAAGGACTTCGACGATGGATTTATCGAGGCCGGTTTTGCGGAAGCCGCGGATAAAACTGGGAACCCGCTTCGCCTGCACAAGAACAACGATGTCGCAAATACTGCCGGCAAGCTGACCGATACGCTCATGCTCTTCATCATGCGCGGCGCCCAGTTCGACCATACCGGGGGTGATCAGGATTTTGCGTCCTTCATCTCCGACCAGCAAAGGCATGAGTTCAAGCGCGGCGGCAAAGCCGGACGGATTTGAATTGAAGGCATCATCGATCAACGTCGTGCCGTCATTTTGCGGTTTGACCTCCAGCCTGTGCTGGATTTGAGGTGTTGAGCGCAGGGCGATGGCAGCATCTTCTTCGGACACGCCAAGCGCTAATGCGGCGGCGTAGGCCAGCACCATATTGATCGCGTGATGCTTGCCGTAGAGGCGCGCTTGCAGTGTCGTCAGCACACCGCCGCGGACAATATCAACCTCGAGCCCGCTTTTTGCCTGGCGAATGGCCTGGATTTGCAGATCGCTGTCGAGATCCTGTACGCTCTCGCCGCAGACAATGTAATTCGCTTTGTTCTCGGCGCGCATTTCTTGTGGATGGGTGAATTTCAGGACGCTGGAAGGGATAACGATCTTCCCGCCTTTTTGCTGAACGGCTTCGGCAAGTTCGAATTTGGCCGCCGCCACCGTCTCAAGCGATTTGAAGCGTTCGTAGTGCGCGGCGCCGATGGCGGTGATGACGCCAAGATCCGGCGGCGTCAGCTGGCAGAGTTTTTCGATCGAACCGGGGCCATAGGCGCCCATTTCGGCGATGAAATATTTATGCTCCATCTCCAGCCGCTCGCGGATGATGCGGGCTGTGCCCATGGCGGTGTTGACGCTGCCTGGCGTCATGAGCGTCGGTGCCTGGGTTTTCAGGATATGGCCGAGAATATGTTTAACAGAGGTTTTACCAAAGGAGCCGGTAATGCCGATGACAACCGGTTTATATTTCAGCAGCTTTTCATGTGCTTCATGCCAGTATTTTTTCTGGATCTTGTTTTCAGCGGGCTGGAGGATGGCATTCGCGAGCGCCAGGAGCAAAGGCATAAGCTGTACGATGAAAATCCAGAAGAACGGCACGGGCAGAATAAACCACCAGGCGCCGGTTACAGCGATACAGAAAAAAGCAATGCAGAGAATACGCCGCGCCCGCGTCGTAAGAACGAATTTTTTCTTGGCATTGTAACGCGGGTCGCGTTCGGCGTAGGCAACATAACCAAAAGCAATGACCAGCAATATACGCGTAAGTGTGGTGGAAAAGAACAGATCGAAAATGACGATAATCAGCAGCGATGCGCTGAGTTTTTTATCAAAGACACGGTTCTCCATCATCCAGCGCAGGAAACGCCCGTTATCATAGTCATCCTGCTGCAGCGGATGCAGATAGGTAAGGGTGCGCCTCAGGCCAAATATGAGCCATGAAAAATAAACGAGATAGAGTGTAATGGTGGAAATCATGAAAGATCTTCGATGAACTTTTTGAGTTGGCTGACCACCGGGTGGCGGCCTTCACCCAGCATAGTATAATGATCCTGACCCTCCAATGTCACCATCTCCGCGCCTGCTATCCCCTTTTGAATACGGCGGCCGATTTCGGGCGGGGTTTCGCTGTCGTCCGCGCCATAAACGAGTTTCACAGGGCAGCGGATCCGGGAGAGGAGAGGCGTGAGGTCTTCATTTACGGTTTTGACAAAGATGGCGCGCATGGGACCGGCGCTGGCGTAATCCCCTTTCATAAATTTTTTGAGCAGCCTGTCGCGGACGGGGCCGTGCGGTATAAAGCTCTTCAAAATCTTAAACGTATAAATACGGGTTTCGAGGTAAATCTTTTGAATCAAATATCTTTTGCGCGGCAGCCCGGCGGCGGCAATGAGGAACAACCCGGCGGCGAGATCCGGATGACGCGCGGCCATTTGCAGCCCGACGCGGCAGCCGAAGGAATGCCCGACCCAGATCACCTTGCCGGCATCCTGCTCCCGGATCAGTGCGGCCAGCGCATCGGCATAATCGGCGGTGCCCCAAGGTTCGGATGGAACAGGGGAGACGCCGAAGCCGGGCAAGTCGATGAGGAGGTGGCGCCCCGACTGGTTGAGCGATTCGGCGATGGCGCTGAAGGCGGTGTGGGTCTGGCCCCAGCCATGGGCCCAGATAATGAGCGGGGCGAGTTTGGCCCCGCGCGTTTCATAGGCGATTTTTGTTCCCCGGTTCTGGAATTTCTGCACGCAAATTTCCTTTAATACGGCGCTTGTTCATGCTTATAATAACGCGCCTTTATTTCATATCAGAAACGCTCATTCATGTCACAGCTCAAAAAAAGAATAGCCGTGTTTTTCGGCGGACGCTCGCCGGAGCATGATGTTAGTATTGTCACAGGGCTGCAGGCGCTGAGGGCGGTTGATCCAGGTGCTTATGACGCGTTCCCGGTTTACATCACGCCCGAAGGTGTCTGGCTGACCGGTGATGTGCTGCGCGAGCGGGCGAGTTACATGCTCGATAAAAACGCTTTGGGTAAAACGCAGGAAGTTACGCTTGATGTGACGGCCGGAAGAGCCGGGCGGTTGTTGCCTAAAAACCCCCGGCTTCTTGCAAAGGCCAAGCCGATTATTTTTGATGTTGCGCTGCCATGTTTTCATGGATCGTTCGGCGAGGATGGCAGTGTGCAGGGTCTGTTCGAAATTGCCGGCGTGCCCTATGCGGGGATGCGCGTCATGGCGGCTTCGCTGCTGATGGACAAGGCGGCGACGAAAAAAATCCTGCAAGGGCTGGATATTCCGGTTCTGCCTTACGCGGTTTTGAAGCGCCCGGCGCAGGGCACGCTGATCCCGAAGGCCAAGATCGAATCTGCGATGCGCAGCGCCCATATCGGCTATCCCTGCATCGTCAAACCGTCGCATCTGGGCAGCTCTATCGGCGTGGCGAAAACGAATGAGGTGCAGGAGATCGCCTCCTGCCTGCCCGGCGTCTTCGAATATGACGATTGCGCGATCATCGAGCCGTTCGTTTCCAATCTTGTTGAATATAATGTGGCCGTGTCAAGAATTTCCGGAAAAACACAGACATCGGCCATTGAGCGTCCGAAGAGCAGTTCCGAATTACTCGATTTCAAGCAGAAATATTTATCGGGTGCGAACAAGTCAGGTACGAAGACGTCGGCCCCATCCAGTGAAGGCATGTTATCGCTTACGCGCGAAATTAATCCGCTTTTGGATGGGGAAAAAGAAAAAAACATTCGTTTATGGGCTTCGCAATTATTTGATGCGGTGAATGGCACGGGCACGCCGCGCGTTGATTTTCTCGGCAATGCCGAGAGCGGCGAAATCTGGTTCAACGAGGTTAATCCGTGGCCGGGATCCTGTGCTTACTTTCTATGGGAAGCCGCTTCGGAGCCGCTGTTGTTCACCGAACTATTGACCGGTTTGATTGAAGAAGCGATTACAGAGTCCCGCAGGCGCCTCCTGCCGTCCGACCCCGTGCCCGCCGAGGCACGGCTGTTTAAAAGGTCTTTATAGGATATGGGATCGCAGGGCACACGCCGCAGTACAATCGTCAAAAGACGTCAGGGTAAGCTGGCGGTCATTATTCCCTGGCTGAAACGGTTTGGCGTCGGCGTCGGCGGTGCGCTGCTGATTGCGTGGCTTGGCGTGTGGTTGTGGATGAGCGGATTTGTGAATACAGCAGCCGTGTGGAGTCACGAGGAAATACTGGCTCTATCTTCGCGCGCGGGTTTCCGTGTCGAGAATATCATGGTTGAAAACCGGATCCGCACTGATGCCGCCGCGCTGATGGCGATTATCAATACGGAGAAAGGCGCGCCGCTTTTTTCATTCAATCCCGCCGCCGCCAAGGAACAGATTGAGAAAATAAACTGGGTCGAGTCCGCGCAGGTCGAACGGCGCTGGCCGAATACGATTTACATCAACCTGCAGGAACGCGAGCCGGTGGCGTTGTGGCAGAGTCATAAAAAGCTTCATCTGATCGATAAGGAAGGTACTGTCATCACCAGCGAAGCGGTGGAATCCTTTCCCGACCTGATCATCGTTATGGGTGAAAATGCGCCTGCGCATATAGAAGACCTGATGAATGGCCTCATGGCCGATGAAGCCTTGCATGAGCGCGTAGCGTCGGCGAAATGGATCGGCGACCGCCGCTGGGATCTCAATCTCCACAACAAGGCGGTCATACGCCTGCCGGAGACCGAAATAAAAGCAGCGCTGGAACTGCTCTCCGGCATGCAGGAGAAGGAGCATATCCTCGACAAGGACATCGTGAGCATCGATCTGCGCGAGCCGGGCCGCATGAGTGTCGAGCCAGCGTCCGGCAATGTGGTTAATTATAAAAACGCCATCGACAAAAATCCCGGGGCAGGGAATAACATCTGATGGTTTTCAAACACAAACCCAAGGGATCTTTACTGGCGGCTCTCGATATCGGGAGCAGCAAGATCGCATGCTTTATCGGCCGCGTTGCCGATAATGAGGGCACGTTCGAGGTGCTCGGTGTCGGCCACCATGCCTCGGCAGGCGTGCGGAACGGTACGATCAGCGACCTTAACGCTGCCGAGAACGCCATCCGCCAGACGGTGCACGCGGCGGAGAATATGGCCGCCGACGTCATGAAAGGCTATCCGTTGCGCGAGGTGGTTGTGAACCTGCCCGGCATTCACGCGGTGTCGCACACACAGACTGCCGACATCCAGGTGATGGGGCACGAGATCACCGACACCGATCTGCAACGTGCGCTCGCGCGCACGCAGGAGCAGATCCGCACGGATAATTTTGAACTCATTCACACGATCCCCGTCGATTACCAGGTGGACGGGCACAGCGGCATCCGCGAGCCGCGCGGCATGTATGGCCATGACATGAGCATGGATATCCATCTCGTCACCGGCGATATGGCATCGCTGCAAAATATTGCGACCTGCATCGAACGCTCACACCTTGAAGTGTCCTCGTTCTGCGTTTCGGCTTACGCGGCAGGCCTTGCGTGTCTTGTCGATGATGAGATGGATCTCGGCTGCACCGTTATCGATATCGGTGCGGGCGTTACGTCTTTTGCGGTTTTTCACGGCGGCGCGCTGATCTGGCTGGATGCGCTCGCGCTCGGCGGGCAGCACGTCACCAGCGATATCGCTAAGGGCCTGATGACAACCATGGCGAATGCGGAACGCCTGAAAATTCTTTACGGCAGTGCGATGGCATCCCCTGCGGATGCGAGCGAGCTGATCGATGTGCCGCGCATCGGCGAGGATGACCGTCACGGTCCCAATCATGTGCCGCGTTCGTTGCTGGTGGGCATCATGCAGCCGCGTCTTGAGGAAATTTTTGAAATCGTGCGCGCGCGCCTGAGCGACAGCGGGCTCGGCCCTATTCTCGGACGGCGCGTTGTGCTCACCGGTGGATCGAGCCAGATTCTCGGATTGAAAGAACTCGGTCAGCACGTGATGGATAAACAAATTCGCCTGGGCCGCCCGATCCGTCTCAGCGGTCTGCCGGATGCCGTGAGCGGGCCCGGTTTTGCCACCACCGCCGGTTTATTGACATATGTTTCAGAGCGCTCGCACGAGATGTCGGCGCAGGTGATGGCGCAGGCGCCTCCGGCCAGCCTGTGGGAGCGGGTCCAGTTCTGGCTCCGCGACAATTGGTAGGCAATCTTCGTCTTTGGGCCTGCAAAAGGCGGTTTTCTCCGCTTCCGTTTCTCAAATACGTTCAAAGTATTCTGCGATACGGTTCTCGAAAACCGCCTTTTTCGACGCAAAATACTCGATTGCTTGATGTTTTTACTTCTTACCATAAATTATCCACATAAATCTGCGTGGCGATTCAAAGGGTTCTGAAGCGCGTTCGTGCATTTGCGGATTTGCGAGTCGTTTGAATCATTTACGCGAGTCGGTGCGTAAAAGCCTGTGTGCAAATGACGGGATAAACCCGGTACAAGTTTGTGCAATAAATACAATGTTCTGTATTTAGCGCTTTAAGATCCTTGAAAACTCTCCTAAAATCCGGGGAACCAATTCGCGGAATCATTTCAATATGATTCCCTAACCAGTCCGGGGCTTCGTCATGATCAATATCAAAATGCAAACTCGAAATGTGTCCAGTTACTCACCGAAGATTGCCGTTATCGGCGTTGGCGGCGGTGGCGGCAACGCCGTCAACAACATGATCAAGTCGGGGCTCGAATGCGAGTTCCTGGTTTGCAATACCGATCAACAGGCGCTTGATAATTCTGTTTGCGACCACAAGATCCAGTTGGGCCAGCATGTGACGGGGGGGCTCGGCGCGGGATCGAAGCCGGAGATCGGCAAGGCCGCTGCGGAAGAAAGTCTCGAAGATGTGATGAAAATTGTCGAGGGCACCAACATGGTGTTCGTTACTGCCGGTATGGGCGGCGGCACGGGTACGGGCGCAGCGCCGATTATCGCGCGCGCCTGCCGTGAGCGCGGCATCCTAACTGTCGGCGTTGTGACAAAACCTTTCCATTTCGAGGGCACGCACCGTATGCGCATGGCCGAAAAAGGTATCGAGGACATGCAGCAATACGTGGATACGCTGATCGTTATTCCGAACCAGAATTTATTCCGCGTGGCCAATGAAAAGACCACGTTTGCCGAAGCGTTCTGCATGGCCGACAGCGTTCTGCAGTCCGGTGTGCGCGGCGTAACCGACCTGATGTTGCGTCCCGGTCTGGTCAATCTGGATTTTGCCGACATCCGTACAGCGATGATGGAAATGGGCAAGGCAATGATGGGCACCGGCGAAGCCACCGGCGAGCGCCGCGCGGTCGAGGCGGCGGAAGCTGCGATCAACAACCCGCTGCTCGACGATGTTTCGATGAAAGGCGCGCACGGCGTCATCATCAACGTCACAGGCGGCTACGACATGACGCTGTTTGAAATTGATGAAGCCTGTAACCGCATCCGCGACGATGTGGATCCGGATGCGAATATTATTTTTGGCTCCAGCTTCGACGAGGCGATGGAAGGCAAGATGCGTGTTTCCATTCTCGCCACAGGTATCGAGAAAGAAGTCGCGCAAACTGCAAAAACAACGGGGGGCTATGAGAAAACCGTGGCCCGCCCGGTCCAGCCTGTCAGAACGGCGCCGGCGCAAATTTCCGTATCCACATCGGTTCCGCAAATGCCGGTTTATGCCCCGGTTCCGCAGCGCGCCGCGCCATCGGCTCCTTCGGCTTATGCCCCCCAGGATCCCGAGCATGATATGTTCGAGCAGCGCGAATTTGCAGCAGTAACAAGCAGCGACCCCATGACAACCGGAGCGGTGCCACAGAACACAGCCTTGCGCGGTACGCGTTACAAAGATTCCTTCATCCCGCCTCTGCCGGCGCAGAACGAGATGGAGCCAATGGATTTGCGCGCCGGAATGCAGCCTTATCACCAGAACACCGCCGGCACGTCAGCCGGTCTGCAACTGGATCCGCCGAAAATCCCGACGTTGCAGAGAAAGCGGGCACCATCACTGTTTGAACGCATCACCGGCAATGTCAGCCAGCGCATTGACAGCTTTATCGGCGACGGTTCGCAGCAGGAAGAGCAGGGCGCCCGGGTTGAAACGCAGGCCGACGCCTACCCGGTTGTCTGCAGCCGTCCGTCACAGGGCAATCTGAATATCGACTCTCCGTCGGCCCCAAAGGACAAGACAGATCTCGATATCCCGGCATTTTTACGCAGGCAGGCCAATTAACTCAGACGTCATTGCGAGGAGCGATAGCGACGCGGCAATCCAGAAGGGTTATTGTGGCCTCTGGATCGCCACGCTCACGCTGTTCGCTCGCGATGACAGTGGAAAAGACGCTATACAGATCTGATGTAACAAAGCGCAACAAAGAGTGATTTGTTAGTGCGCTGCGCAAATCTTATATTTTCAATAGGTTAAACGCGATTCCGAGTAGAGTTCATGCAAAAAACTATCTGCCAACCTATTGAATTTACTGGCATCGGCCTGCATTCGGGCCGCGATGTGCGCATGGTCATGCATTCTGCGCCTGCCGATCATGGCATTGTTTTCATTCGCACAGACCTGGAAAATGGGCATATTCCAGCGCGCTGGGACATGGTCACCGATACACGCCTTTGCACTGTCATCAGCAATGCCTACGGCGCCTCTGTCGGCACGATTGAGCACGTCATGGCGGCCTTACGCGGCTGCGGCGTTGATAACGCCCTGATCGAGATTGATGCCGGAGAAGTTCCGGCCATGGATGGCAGCGCGATGCCTTTTGTCGATCTGATCGATGAAACGGGTACCGAAGTACAGGAATTGCCGCGCCGGGCGATCCGCATTTTAAAGGAAATCCGCGTCGAGGAAAACGGCAAGTCTGTTTCGCTCAGGCCCGCTGAAGGCTCGATTTTCAGCGGCGAGATTGATTTCGATCATCCGCATATCGGCCGCCAGCGTTTCCGGACTCAATTGCTGAACGGCAATTTTAAGTCGGATCTGGCCGACTCGCGCACATTCGGTTTTCTGCACGATATCGAAGCCCTGAAAAAAGCTGGCCTTGGCCTCGGCGGTTCGCTCGATAATGCGGTTGTTTTGAATAATGACAGCATCCTGAACCCGGACGGTTTGCGCCACGGCGACGAATTCATCCGTCATAAACTGCTGGATGCGATCGGCGACCTGTACCTGGCTGGCGGGCGCATCATCGGCGCCTATGACGGTTTCAAGGGGGGGCACGCCCTTAATAATGCCCTTCTGCGCGCCCTGTTTGCGCAAGAGGATGCCTTCGAAATGGTCGATATCTATGGCGATATGACCGAGGCTGAGACCATCGTTTATAAGGCCCAGCAGGCAGACAGCCTGGCCGTCCATTAAGACGCGGAAAAGCCTGTTTTCCCGTCTCCCGGGCCTTCCCTTAAAGCCTAAACCCGTTTATTCATCAAGATATAAACCGCTTTGCATTTTGGGAGATGTTCGTTGCGACCGAATTTAAAAATTTTGCTGCTGGCCGGCCTGCTGTTCCTGGCGGCCTGTTCGTCCTCTGCTTCAAAGATGGAAAAGCCTGCTGCTGATGAGCCGGTGGAGACGCTTTACAACCGTGCCGGCGATCTGCTGGACCAGGGTGATTACAGGGGCGCGACCAAAAATTTTGAAGAAGTCGAGCGCCAACACCCTTATTCCCAATGGGCGATACAGGCGCAGCTGATGGCGGCTTATGCGTCTTATGAGTCCGCCCAATATGATGATGCGATCATGGCGCTCGACCGCTTCATGGAGCTGCACCCGGGCAGCGAGAATATTGATTACGCGCTCTACCTGAAATCGCTGTGCTATTACGAACAGATTTCCGATGTCGGCCGCGACCAGGCGATGACGACGGATGCGCTGAACGCGTTCGAAACGTTGATCCGCCGCTTCCCGGATTCCAAATATACGCGCGATGCCATACTCAAACGCGATCTGACGCTGGACCACCTGGCAGGCAAGGAAATGACGATCGGACGCTATTACCAGAGCCGCGGCGAGATCAATGCCGCCATTAACCGCTTCCGCAATGTCGTCAAAAGCTACCAGACGACGACCCATGTCACCGAAGCGCTGCACAGGCTCGTGGAATGTTACCTGACTCTCGGTCTCAAGGACGAGGCGGTGCGCATTGCTTCGGTGCTCGGCTTCAATTACCCGGGCAGCGCATGGTATAAGCGCAGTTATGAACTCATGGATCCGAAGTCGCGGGCGAATCTCGGGGATGACCGGAGTTTCATGAACCGCACGATGGATTCGCTTTTCACTTCTGAGTAGGGCCGTGGCCTCATGCTGACGAATTTGCGCATACAGAATATCGTCCTGATCGATCAGCTTTCCCTCGAATTCCAGCAGGGTCTGTGCACCCTTACGGGTGAAACCGGCGCGGGTAAATCTATTCTTCTTGATTCCCTGGGGCTCGCGCTGGGCGGGCGGATGGAGACGCGCATGTTACGTGCAGGCGCGGAGCAGGCCAGCGTTGCGGCGACGTTTGAAATAGACGCGAAGCACCCCGTCCATGGATTGCTGCGGGAAAGCGAAATTGAAAGCGATGATACGCTGATCCTGCGCCGCACGGTGAGTGCCGACGGGCGCAGCAAGGCTTTTATCAATGACCAGCCGGTGAGTATTGCGCTGCTGCGGCAGGCGGGCGAAAGCCTCGTGGAGATTCACGGGCAATTTGAGACGCAAGGACTCCTCGATATACAGACGCATCGCGTGCTGCTCGATCAATATGCGGGGATAGAGGGTCGTCTGGCAAAAATGTGGCATGGATGGAAAAACGCCGAGCGGACGCTGGAGGAATTGAAATCACAGGCAACTCTGTCACGTCAGCAGGAAGAATATTTACGGCAATCGGTTGAAGATCTCGATGCGCTGGAGCCCAAGCCGGGCGAGGAGACATCCTTAAGTGCGCTGAAAGAGCGCCTGATGCACCGTGAGAAAATCATGGAAGGTCTGAATGCGGCCTATGCGGTTTTGAACGGCGAAGATGACCCTGTGCGTAAGGCGGCCGGCATGCTGGAGCGTATCGCACCGCGCATGGGCGAAAGCGGGGGGGCGGTGCTGTCGGCGCTCGACCGTGCCTCTGTGGAAATCCAGGAAGCGGTGTCCATCATTCAAGGTCTCTCGGCGGATCTCCAGGACTCCGAGCACCACCTGGAAACGATTGATGAGCGGTTGTTTGCCTTGCGCGCGCAGGCGCGCAAGCATAACTGCACCGTTGATGACCTCGCGGAGATACGGGAAAAGCTTGCTGCGCAATTGAATTTGATCGAGCGGGGCGACGAGGCGCTGGCCGAATATATCGCGCGGGTTAAAAAGCTGCGCAGCGTCTTTGAGGCCGATGCTAAAAAAGTGAGCGCTTTACGCATGAAGGCTGCCGAAAAGCTCGACAGGCTGGTGCGGAAAGAACTGATCCCGCTCAAGCTCGACAAGGCGCAGTTTGTGACTTCTGTCGAGGCGCGGCCGGAAGGCGAGTGGGGGCCGCATGGTATGGATAAGGTGCAATTCCTTGTTGCGACTAACCCGGGCAGCGTGCCGGGCCCTTTGGGCAAGATTGCCTCGGGCGGGGAAATGGCCCGCTTCATGCTGGCGCTGAAAGTCGTGCTGGCCGAGAAGGATCATTCCAAGACCATGATTTTCGACGAGGTGGATTCCGGCATCGGCGGATCGGCCGCGGATGCGGTGGGGGAGCGGCTCGCGCAACTGGCACAGGCGCGGCAAGTGCTGGTGGTGACACATTCGCCGCAGGTGGCGGCGCGTGCGCAGCATCATTTTATCGTGCATAAGGACGGTAAAAAAGAAGTGCGGACCAATGTCGTTTATCTTGAAAACAAGCAGGAGCGGCGGGAAGAGATTGCGCGGATGCTGTCGGGCGCCTCCATTACTGCGGAAGCGCGCGCTGCGGCGGATAAATTGCTGGAGAGTAATGCGGCGTGAAGATAGTTAATTTACCCATGTTATAGCTGGCGTCACTTCGTTTGTTCCATCGACAATAACGATAGTGTTTGTTTGTTCTCGTGCCATTTCCTTGGTTGCCAGGGTATTTGCAAGGCTTAAATAATTAAAGACTTCCTTAGCTTTAGCCCGGTCATAACTGGTTACTTCCAAAGCCATGCGCTGCATTTGAGCCGCGCTAAAGGCATTCTCTTTTTCCGGGGTATGGCGGGCAACCTGTTCGAAAATCCCCCTTAGGAGATTAGCAGCGTGCTGCTCCAAATGCCTTTCAACCATGAAATGGTTTACTATTACGGCAAAATTCCCGTTAAAATGATGCTTGAATTTATGTATGGTGTCCCCGTTCATAGAATTATTAAATTGGTTTTTAAAGATATATGCAAACTAAAAATGTGATTTATGCCCCAGTCTAGTCCATCCACCAAATTATCCCTGTTGGACGCCAAAAAGCGCCATAAAGCGCTGGTGATGGAGATTCGGTTCCACGACACGCTTTATTACCAGCAGGATAAACCTGAGGTAAGCGACGCCGGTTACGACGCGCTGCGGCAAGAACTCGAAGCCATTGAGCTGGCCTATCCGGAGCTGATCACCAAGGACAGCCCGACGCAGAAGGTTGGGGCGGCGCCCTCAAAAGGATTTAAGAAAATGCGGCACGCAGTACCGATGCTGTCGCTTTCAAATGCCTTCAACGAGGAAGATGTCGCAGATTTTCTTGATCGCATTCGTAATTTTCTGAAACTTCCTGCAGATGCGCCGGTTGAAATTTTAGCGGAACCGAAAATCGACGGTCTCTCCTGTTCGTTGCGCTATGAAAAAGGCCAGCTGGTGCTGGCGGCGACGCGCGGCGACGGCGAGGAAGGTGAGAATATCACTGCGAATGTGAAAACTATGCGCGATGTGCCGCATACGATCAAAGGCGCGCCGGATGTGCTCGAGGTGCGCGGTGAGATTTATATGCGCCGTTCAGATTTCAGGGCGATGAATGAACGGCAGGCGAAAGAAGGCCGCCAGATTTTTGCCAATCCGCGCAACGCGGCTGCGGGATCGGTGCGGCAGCTGGATTCGTTGATTACGGCGCAGCGCCCGCTGCATTTTTTCGGATATGCCTTAGGACAGAGCAGCGCAGCAATTGCCGATACGCAATCCGGCATCCGCAACAAGCTGAAATCTTTCGGGTTTCAGGCGGCGGAACCGGCGCATGTTTTTTCGGATATTGAATCCATGCTGGACTATCACGCGGAGGTACAGAATAACCGTGCAGACATTGAATATGAGATTGACGGTATTGTTTACAAAATCAACCGGCTGGACCTGCAGGAGCGGCTTGGGTTTGTTTCGCGTGCACCGCGCTGGGCCACGGCGCATAAATTCCCGGCCGAGCAGGCGGCCACAGTGGTCAAGGCGATTGAAATACAGGTCGGGCGCACGGGCGCGCTGACGCCAGTGGCAAGGCTGGAGCCGATCACGGTCGGCGGCGTGGTGATATCGAATGCAACACTGCATAATAAAGATGAGATTGAGCGCAAGGATGTGCGTGTCGGCGATCATGTTGTAATCCAGCGCGCGGGTGACGTCATTCCGCAGGTGGTCAGTGTCCTTAAGGAAAAGCGCCCGGCGGGTTCAAAACCCTATGAATTCCCGGATCATTGCCCGATCTGCCAATCCATCGCGGTGCGCGAGGAGGGTGAAGTTGTCGTGCGCTGCACAGGCGGTCTGATCTGCCCGGCGCAGGCGGTCGAGCGGCTCAAGCATTTCGTGTCGCGTCTGGCGTTCGATATTGAAGGGCTCGGTGCGAAGATTATCGAAGAGTTTTATGAAGAAGGTTTGATCAGGAGCCCGCCCGATATTTTCAGGCTGAAAAAAATCAACAAGACGCTTGAGGTGCCGTTGCAGAAGCGGGAAGGCTGGGGCGAAAAATCGGTTGCTAATCTTTTTGCCGCGATCGAGGAGCGTAAAACCATCGTGCTGCCGCGTTTTATCTATGCGCTCGGCATTCACCAGATTGGCGAAGCGACAGCCAAGAAACTCTCTGCGCATTACGGGAGCTTTGAGAATCTAAATAAGGAGATGTTGCAAGCTGAAATAGATCCCCGCTTTCGCGGGGAAAGAAATTCTTCTTTCCCCGCGAAAGCGGGGATCTTGGAATTCAGCTCCTATGACGACCTTCTTTCTGTTGAAGATGTAGGTCCCACCGTCGCTGCCGATTTGATCGGGTTTTTTGCGGAAGAGCACAATCTCGATATTCTGAAAGAGCTAGAAAAAACCCTGAATATTCATGATTTCGAGAAAATCCAGACCGTCCGAAGAGCCATTACCGGGAAGGCTGTGGACTTTACCGGCGCATTGTCCTCCATGTCGAGGGCGGACGCCAAGGCGCGAGCGGAATCGCTTGGTGCCCGGGTCGGCAATTCGGTCAGTGCGAAAACGGATTATCTCGTCGCCGGTGCGGATGCCGGGTCGAAAGCCAGGAAAGCGGCAGAGCTCGGTGTGAAAGTTCTAAGCGAAGAAGAATGGCTGGAGCTTATAAAAACTTGATTTTATTTTGTTGGTGAATTCCCCACGAAAGCGGGGATCTTCGAAATAAGGTTCCTGCTTTCGCGGGAAAAGCACCTTAATAATTAAACGCCGTCCTGCTGATCCTGCAGGTCGTAATACTTTGCCAGGACGCGTTCGATGTCCGGCGTGTAGTCGGGGCGCTCGACGAATTCGCCGGCGGCGGTGTTGCGGGTCATGGTTAGCTCCTGCGCGCGCGTCAGGGTTTCGCAGATTTTGAGATCTTTTTGCTCGAGCGCGAGTTCAAGCGCCGATAAAATGCGGTCGCTGAGGCGGATTTTGTCTTTTTCGTCGTGGTTCATGTCCATATCTTATTCTGCACCTTTCCGGCGGAGCTTTCAAGGTATGGTTTCCTGCAGCAGGCGGGCAAAAGCCTCAAAAAAACGGCCTCTTATCGCGTCTCGTTCCATCAATATTTCATGGCGTGAGTCCGGAAATTCCAGAATGCGCGTGGTTTTAGAATATCCGGCGATCCTACGGCTGACGGGATTATCGACAAAGCTTTCTGTCCCCGCTATCGCGAACAGGCAAGGGGTCGTCAGCGGTTTTTCGCGCAACGCTGTATGCAAGCGCAGGCAGGACTGCACAGCCTGATGCACCCAGCCCCAGGTGACGCGGCCCACTTGCAGGTGCGGATCGGCCAGGCACCAGGCATTGTGAATTTTGCGCCGCACCGGATCGCTCGAGAACGGATCGAAGCCTTTCAGTTCGCGCATGTCCTCGCGCCAGTCGCCGTCGCCGCCGACATAGGATTCGGACGCGAACATATTCAGCGCGCCGGTGGTCAATGTCCGCAAGGAAATCGGGATAAAACCTATGGCCTTGATGCCGCACATCGGCGCGGAAAATGCGGCAGCTTTGAAAACATGCGGATGCTGATGCAGGTAATGCAGGCCGATATTGCCGCCCATCGAATGTGCTAGGAGAAAGAGTGGGCCGTCCGGTTTTACATGATGCGTGATAAATTCATGCAGATCGTGGACATCATGTTCAAAACCAAGGGAGTGGCGCTTGTGCGGGTTTTCCAGGTAACGTCCGGAGCGGCCCTGGCCCACCCAGTCCATGACATAGATAGTGCAGTTTATATCCAACAATGTGCGCGCGGTTTCGAAATATTTTTCGGCAAATTCGCTGAGGCCGGTCAGGCAGACGACTGTTGCAACCGGCGTCTTCGGGCGGATAAAGCCAAAACGGATTTTGCGGCCGGCGGGCTCGAAAAATCCCCATTCCCAGCCGGGTGGCTTGAGAAAACGTTCTTCGAGGGCGGGGATGGTGCCCATTTTCGTTAATGCCCAAACGCCTTGATGATGTCTTCCGTTATTTTCTTGGCGTCGCCGAGCAGCATCATCGTGTTGTCGGCGAAGAAGAGCGGGTTGTCGATGCCGGCATAGCCGGAGCCCATCGAGCGCTTCACGAATAAAATCGTCTTGGCTTTTTCAACATCCAGCACCGGCATGCCGTAGATCGGCGAGGACGGGTCGTTTTTCGCAGCCGGGTTGGTGATGTCATTCGCACCGATTACATAAACTACATCGGCCTGCGCGAAGTCGCGGTTGATGTCTTCGAGTTCGAACACTTCATCGTAGGAGACATTGGCCTCGGCCAGCAGCACGTTCATATGCCCGGGCATGCGGCCCGCCACCGGGTGGATGGCGTATTTCACCTCGACGCCTTCTTTTTTCAGCAGGTCGGCCATCTCGCGCAGTGCGTGTTGTGCCTGCGCTACTGCCATACCATAGCCAGGCACAATAATAACCTTGGAAGCGTTTTTCATGATCCATGCCGCGTCATCGGCCGCGCCGATCTTGGCAGTTTTGTCACCCATCATGGCAGGACCGGCCGCAGCTTCCGCACCGAAGCCGCCCATGATCACGCTGATGAAGGAGCGGTTCATCGCCTTGCACATGATGTAAGAAAGAATGGCGCCGCTTGACCCCACCAGCGCGCCGGTGATGATGAGCAGGTTGTTATGCAGCGTGAATCCGATTCCCGCGGCGGCCCAGCCGGAATAGGAATTGAGCATTGAGACAATCACCGGCATGTCGGCGCCGCCGATCGGGATAATCATCATCACACCGAGTAGAAACGCAATGGCTGCAATCAGCCAGAAGATGAGCGTGCTTTCGCTTAAGCAAAGCATAACGATCAGGAGAATGAGCGTAATGATCAGTAGGGCGTTGAGTTTATGCTGGCCGGGAAATTGCACGGGCTTGCCGGAAATCACGCCCTGCAATTTACCCCAGGCAATGATGGATCCTGTAAACGTCACTGCGCCAATGGCAAGGCCGAGTGACATTTCTATGAGAGATGACAGGTGAATACCGCTGGCGCTGATGAGGCCGTAGGCGACGGGGTTATAGAAGGCTGCGGCGGCGACAAACATGGCGGCGAGCCCGACCAGCGAATGAAAGGCGGCCATGAGTTGCGGCAACGCCGTCATGGCAATTGAGCGCGCGATGAATGTGCCGATGGCACCGCCGATCCCGACGCCGAGCAGAATGAGGCCGTAGGATGAAACATTGGGAACTGTCAGCGTCACCAGCACTGCGAGCGCCATGCCGGCCATGCCAAAATTCAGGCCGTTCCGCGCGGTCTCCGGGTGCGACAGGCCGCGCAGTGCCAGAATGAAGAAGACTGCCGCGACGAGATAGGCAATGGGGGCGATCATGTACATGTGCGCGTCAGCCCTTTTTTCTAAACATATGCAGCATGCGCCGCGTGATAATAAAGCCGCCGAAAATATTGATCGAGGCCATTATGACCGCGGCAAAGCCGAGCCAGCCGGAAATGCCGCCATCCTGCAATCCGGCGGCCATCAGCGCGCCGACGATAATGACAGAGGAAATGGCGTTCGTAATCGCCATGAGGGGGGAGTGCAGGGCAGGGGTCACGCGCCACACCACGTGATAACCGACAAAGCAGGCGAGCACGAAAACAGTGAGACCGGTAATCAGGAACGGCTCGCCCGTGTCGAAACCGGCATCGTTGGTTGTCGCAGCAAGTTCGGCGGCATAATTGGCCAGTTCCTGCGCCTTATGCGCGATGTCGGTGGCGCTTTCGGTGATCATGCTTTTATCGACAGACATAAAAACTCCTGTTCATTTGTCCGTCATTGCGAGGAGTCTGGGCGACGAAGCAATCCAGTTTTTTTGGCGCGGCCCCCGGATTACTTCGCTCACGTTGTTCGCTCGCAATGACGAATACATTATACATTTGCGTTCTCTTTAAAATTTGGATGAACAATTTTTCCGTCCCGAGTCAGCGCGATGCCTTTAATAATGTCGTCGTCCCAGTTGATTTCGAGCGCCTTGCTATCCTTGTTGATCAGCAATGTCACGAGATTCAGCAGGTTTTTCGCGTATAGAGAAGACGCGTCTGTCGCCAGGCGGCTCGGCACGTTCTTGTGGCCGATGATTTTGATGCCGCCGATTTCGACGATTTCGCCGGCTTTCGACAGCGCGCAATTGCCGCCGCTCTCAACAGCGAGGTCGACAATGACGGAGCCGGGCTTCATGGATTTCACCATAGAATCCGAAACCAAGCGCGGCGCGGCGCGGCCAGGAATTAATGCAGTGGTAATGACGATATCCTGTTTTTTAATCGTGTCTTCAATCAGGGCCTGCTGCTTCGTCTGGTATTCTTTCGACATTTCCTTGGCATAGCCGGTCGTCGTTTCCGCCTGTTTGAATTCTTCGTCCTCGACGGCAACAAACGTGCCCCCTAGCGATTGCACCTGTTCCTTCGCGGCGGGGCGGACATCGGTGGCGGAGACAATCGCGCCGAGCCTGCGCCCGGTGGCAATGGCCTGCAATCCGGCAACGCCTGCACCCATCACGAATAGCCTCGTTGCGGGCACGGTGCCGGCGGCCGTCATCATCATCGGGAAAGCGCGCGTATAATGTTCGGCGGCATCGAGCACGGCCTTGTAGCCTGCGAGGTTGGATTGCGAGGAGAGCACATCCATGCCCTGCGCGCGCGTGATGCGCGGCATGAGTTCCATGGAGAAGCTGTCGATCCCGGCTTTGGCGAGATCCTGAAGAAGCGTTTTATGGGCGTAGGGCGCCAGCATGGCGATGAGCAGGGTGTCCTTTTTTATATGTGTAAGGGCGGGGGCCTGCACAGCCAGCACGATGTCGGCATTTTTCAGGGCGCTTTCCGCTGAAGAGGCGATTTCAGCGCCGGTGGCCTTGTAGGCGTCATCGGTAAAGGACGCGCCCGTTCCAGCTCCGGATTCGATTGTAACGGTACAGCCTATGGCGGCCAGTTTTTTGACGGTTTCCGGGCTGACGGCCACGCGGCGTTCAAATTCGGCGGTTTCGGCGGGGACGGCGATCTTCAGGCTCATTTTAACCCTTTGTTCTTAAGGCGTTTTACCATGCCCCAAGCCATGGGTTTTGTGAAGCGGGTAAATACCCTATATTACGGGATTGCGGGCAGGCAGCGGCCCATAAAGCCTTGACAAGCAAACACCCTTAAGGCTAAGGTCCGCCCACGTTTTTGCCTCCTTTGCAGGCTTTTTTATAGGATTTGGTAAAATGAAAGTCGTTAATTCGCTCAAGACCCTCAAGAAAAGAGACCGCGATTGCCGCGTTGTCCGCCGCAAGGGCCGTGTATACGTGATCAATAAGAAGAAGCCGCGCTTCAAGGCGCGTCAGGGCTAACAGACCCGTCCTTCCCAGGCGAAGCCGAGGAATCTTTCCCCTTAAACTAAATCAAAGATCCCTCACATCCGTTCGGGATGACGACAGTGTAAAAACCCTGTGCATTTGCCCGGTTTCTTTGATATACACCTACTTCATTCAATCGGACCCGCCCGGAGTTTTAAAGCACCCCATGTTCGCAAAGCTTTTTGGTTTTCTTTCGGCCGATATGGCGATCGATCTTGGCACGGCCAATACGCTGGTCTACGTCAAGGATCGCGGCATTGTGCTGAATGAGCCGTCTGTTGTTGCGATCTCCATGATCGGCGGCAAAAAGCATGTTCTGGCGGTGGGCAACGAAGCCAAGCAGATGCTGGGCCGCACGCCGGGCAGCATTGTTGCAACACGTCCTTTACGTGATGGTGTTATAGCAGACTTCGAAGTCACAGAAGCCATGATCAAGCATTTCATCCGCAAAGTGCATAACCGCCGCTCTTTCGTATCCCCGAAAATGGTGATCTGCGTGCCGTCCGGCTCAACGGCCGTTGAGCGCCGCGCCATTGTCGAATCCGCCGAGAGCGCTGGCGCATCCGAAGTTTACCTGATCGAAGAGCCGATGGCCGCCGCGATCGGCGCCGGTCTTCCCGTGACGGAGCCGACCGGGTCGATGGTTGTCGATATTGGCGGCGGCACCACCGAAGTCGCCGTCATCTCACTTGGTGGAATCGTTTACGCGCGCTCCGTGCGCGTCGGCGGCGACAAGATGGACGAAGCCATCATCGCCTATATACGCCGCGTTCATAACCTGCTGATCGGCGAAAGCTCCGCCGAGCGTATCAAGAAGGAAATCGGCTCTGCCTGCCCGCCTGCTGACGGCGATGGACGTAAAATGCAGATCCGCGGCCGCGACCTCATGAACGGCGTGCCGAAAGAAATCGTCGTCACCGAGCGCCAGGTGGCCGAAGCTCTGGCCGAGCCGGTCGGACAGATTATCGAGGGCGTGAAAGTTGCGCTCGAACACACCGCGCCGGAACTGGCCGCCGATATTGTCGACAAGGGCATTGTCCTTACCGGCGGCGGTGCGCTGCTGACCAATCTGGATTTTGTTCTTCGTCATGCGACGGGTCTTGCCGTGACATTGGCCGATGACCCGCTCTCTTGCGTGGCACTCGGCACGGGCCACGCCCTACAAGAGCGTAAAGCGCTCAAGCATGTCCTGATCGGGACGTATTAGGGACTTTTCAGGCGCATCCTGTCGTAATTTATCCAAATAACTTGTTTGTTTTTTAAAGAAGTTCCTTTAAAATTACAGATATGAAGTACCGTATTTCTCCCGGCTTCGGGTCGAAAATTTACATCCGCATGGCCCCCGATTTTATAGGCGGGCATTTTTCGTCATTTATTTTCGTTATGCTGGCGCTGGCCGCGCTGATTTTCTCGGCTGTGAACCCGGCCGGGGTTTCCGGTGCGCGCTCCGCGGTATCCGACATGGTGGCGCCGGCCCTTAACATGATTAGCCTGCCGTCACAGAACGCCGTGTCTCTCGTCAAGGAGCTGACCGGCCTCACGAACCTGCAGGCGGAGAATGCACGGCTGGAGCAGGAGAATGCCCGTTTACGTGAATGGTACCAGACAGCGCAGCTGCTTCAGAATGAAAACAAGTCTTTAAGGGGACTTCTTAATCTCAAAATTGAAAGCCGCCACAGCTTCATCACGGCGCGCGTGCTGGCTGATGCTGGCAATACATTCGCCAAGAACATCCTTGTCATGGCTGGTCAGGCCGAAGGCGTCGACAAGTCCCAGGCTGTTGTCTCCGGTGAGGGCGTGATCGGGCGCATTATTGAAAGCGGTCAGACGACATCGCGCGTGCTGCTCATTACTGACATCAATTCGCGTCTGCCCGTGATTATCGATGGTTCCCAGCAGCAGGCGATCCTGGCCGGGCGCAACGATGAGACCCCGATGCTGCTGCATATCCCCGCGGACCAGACGCTCACCGGCGGTGCGCGCGTCATTACATCCGGTCTTGGCGGCATTTTCCCACCAGGCCTGCCCGTAGGCCGCGTCTATACGGATGAATCGGGCGATTACCGGGTACGGCTTTTTGCCGATTTCGACCGCCTTGTTTATGTGCGGATCGTCGACCAGCCCGAGGATCCCAACCTCTATGAAGCCGGAGACGAAGGCACGCTGGATTAATCAAAAAGATTGTCACCCCCGCAAAGGCGGGGGTCTGGCAATAATTAAGCCCAAGGCTTCACCTTGGATTTTTTCCGGATCCCCGCTGTAGATGCTCCGCTATGCGGAGCCGCGGGGATGACGGAAGAGGGGATGACGAGTCATTTCAAATTGAGTCGGTGCCTTTTTGCGTTATAACTTTGGTTATGAGTTCTTTTAACACAGCATCCGAACGTATCGAAGCCGTTGCCCGCTTTGCGGTTCCTTATGCCATCCTCGCGCTGCTGGTTGTGTTCAACGCGATCTCGTTGCCGTATCCGTTCACCGGCGCTATCAAGCCGCCGCTGTTCCTGATCGCTCTTTATTACTGGTGCGTATACCGGCCCGCCCTGATGCCGGTCTGGTTCGTGTTTGCCGCCGGTATCCTGCTCGATTTTCTGGGCGGGCTGCCGCTCGGTTTGAACGCGCTGGTGTTTGTAATTGCGCGCTGGGTCATTCTCGATCAAAGACGTTTCCTGATGAGCCAGTCCTATATCGTCATCTGGCTTGGATTTTGCGTTCTGGTGCTCGTCACGCATCTGACGCAATGGGTGATTTTCGGCGTGGCGAATTCAGCGTGGCCGCCGTTGCAGCCGCTGATGTTTTCCGTGGGGCTCGGCAGTATGCTGTTTCCCCTGATCAGCCTATTCCTGCATCTTTCCCTTAAAGTTCTGCCCAAGCCTAAGCAGGAATCCGACGCGGCCGGTTTCAGCGTTCGCAGCCGGAAAAAACGGCGATGAACGAAGACCATGACGATGCAAGAGTTTTTACGCGCCGCGCCTTTATTATAGGTGTGATGCAGACAGGGCTGCTCGCGGTTCTGGGCGGGCGCCTTGCGTGGCTGCAGGTCGTGGAGGGGCAACGTTACAAGATGATGTCCGACAAAAACCGAATCAATCTCAAGATTCTTGCACCCTCGCGCGGGCAGATTGTCGACCGCGCCGGCGTGATCCTCGCGGCGAACAACCAGAATTTCCGGGTTATGGTGATCCGCGAGCAGACGGACGATCTTGAAAAATCCCTGCGCTCGCTGCGAAAATTTATTCCGCTCGATGATGAATCGATTCAAAATATTCTAAAGCTGGCGAAAAAGACGCCGAAATACGCGCCGCTCGAGGTGAAGGATAATCTGCAGTGGGAGCAGGTGGCCAGGGTTGAGCTCAACCTGCCGGATCTGCCGGGATTGCTGATCGATGTCGGCGAGAGCCGGACTTATCCTTTAGGCGATGCCACGGCGCATATCATCGGCTATGTCGGCGCAATCAACAAATCGGAAGTGACGGAGGAGCCGCTGCTTAACCTGCCGGATTTCAAGATCGGAAAAACGGGCATCGAGAAAAGCCACGATGTCGAGATGCGCGGCAAGGCGGGCACATCCGAAGTCGAGGTGAATGTCATCGGGCGCGAGGTGCGTGAGCTTAGTAAAACCGAAAGCGTGCCAGGTGAGAAAATCACGCTTACTCTTGATGCAGCATTGCAGAAATTCGCGCAGGACCGCATTGCAGTAGAACCGAGCGCTTCGGCGGTGGTGATGGATGTGCAAAACGGCAAGATTTATGCACTGGCTTCGCATCCGGGTTTTGATCCCAACGTATTTTCGCGCGGTATTCCTGCGACTCTGTGGGAGGAATTGCTGGCCAATCCCGCAAATCCCCTGACCAACAAGGCGGTGGCGGGATTGTATCCGCCGGCTTCGACTTTCAAAATGATCACGGCGCTGGCCGGATTAAAAGCCGGCAGGATCAATAAAAACCGGCGCGTGTTCTGCCCCGGCCATTTCAGTCTGGGCAGGACGGTTTTTCACTGCTGGAAGCCAGCGGGGCATGGATCCGTGAATGTCGTCGAGGCGATCAAGCATTCCTGCGACACATTTTTCTACCAGATTGCGATGGAGACCGGCATCGATAATATTGCCGCGATGGCGCGCCGGCTGGGGCTGGGTGATAAAATGAGTTTTGAATTGCCAGAAGAACGCAACGGTCTTGTGCCCGACCAGGCGTGGAAGAAAAAAGAGCGCGGCGAAAAATGGCACCAGGGTGAAACCGTTATCGCGGGCATCGGGCAGGGATACATGCTGGCAACGCCCTTGCAGCTGGCCGTGATGACGGCGCGGATTGCCAATGGCGGCAAGGCGGTCAAACCGTGGCTGACGCCTCAATACAGCCAGGAGAGCTGGCCCGACATGGAAATTCCCGCAGAACATATGAAGATCGTGCAGGAAGGCATGTTTGCCGTGGTCAATGTGGCGGGCGGAACCGGGATGGGTTCGCGCATTGCCGAGCCCGGCATGGAAATGGCGGGAAAAACCGGCACCGCGCAGGTGCGGCGCATTACAAAAGCGCAACGCGCTTCCGGCGTTCAGAATAAAGACCTGCCCTGGAAACACCGGCATCATGCTTTGTTCGTTGGTTATGCGCCGGTTGAAAATCCGCGTTATGCCTGCGCCGTTGTTGTTGAACACGGTGTGGGCGGCGCCGCGGCTGCTGCGCCCATTGCAAAAGATATTCTTCTCGAAGCGCAGAAGCGGGGTATCACATGAGTAAAATGATCATCCTGCAATCCGAACATGGTCTTGCCTACAAAATCAGGCAGCTGAACTGGGGTTTGATCATTTTAGTGACGCTGGTGGCGTGCGTCGGCTTTACCGCGCTTTATTCCGCGGCCGGCGGCAGTCTGTCACCGTGGGCCTACAAGCAGATGATCCGCTTTGCGCTGGGATTTTGCATTATGATCGGGGTGGGGCTGGTGGATGTGCGCTGGTGGTTCAGAATGGCATGGCCGGTTTATTTTATAGGGCTTTTTCTGCTGGTACTCGTCGATTTCATGGGACATATCGGTATGGGTGCGCAACGCTGGATCAATCTCGGGATCATCCAGTTGCAGCCGTCGGAAGTCATGAAGATTGCCGTCGTACTCGTGCTGGCGCGCTATTTCCACCTGAGCGGGGGCCAGAATGCGCGGCGTCTTCTTTATCTCGTGATTCCCGTTATTATTATTCTGGCTCCTGTTGCGCTTGTCATGGTGCAGCCGGATCTCGGTACGGCGATCATGATCCTGATGGCGGGAACAGCCATGTTCTTCATGGCAGGCGTGCCGCTGTGGATTTTCATCACGGCTTTTGTAGCGGGCGTGGCGGCCGTGCCGGTAGGCTGGCAATTCCTGCATGCATACCAGAAGAAGCGCGTCATGACATTTATGGATCCGGAATCTGATCCGCTCGGCGCCGGATATCACATCATGCAATCGAAAATCGCGCTGGGTTCGGGCGGCGTTAAGGGCAAGGGTTTTCTCGAAGGCACGCAAAGCCACCTGAATTTCCTCCCCGAAAAGCAGACGGATTTTATTTTTACATTATGGGCGGAGGAATGGGGATTGCTCGGCGGGATTTTCCTGCTGACCCTGTTCGCGCTGATTTTCTGGTACGGGATATGGATTTCCATGCGTTGCCGCCACATGTTCGGGCATTATCTCGCGCTCGGGCTGACGGTGAATTTTTCGCTCTATGCGCTGATCAATATCGCAATGGTGATGGGGCTTATTCCTGTCGTGGGAATCCCGCTGCCGCTGATATCCTATGGCGGCACGGCCATGCTTTCGCTGCTGACAGGATTTGGATTGATCCTCTCCTGCAGCCTTTATCATGATGCGAAGGTAAGCCGGATCTAGGCGGAGTCAGGGGCTACCTGGCGGCGCGCTTCCCGGTGGGCTCTGTCGATTTCGGCGCGCAACTCGGTGTCGGGAATATTCACATTCTTCGCCGCGAAATCCCCGGAGACTTTCCGGAGGATGTCTTCAAAGCCGGCTTCCTCGAGGTTGGAGCTGACGACTTCCCCGGCATAGGTTGCCGCTTCATCGCCGCTTATACCCATTTTTTCAGCCGCCCAGAGGCCGAACAGCTTGGAGGTCCGGGCTTCGATTCTGAAACGCGTTTCCTCGTCCATGGCATATTTCTTCTCAAAACCCTTCTGGCGATCGTCCATTTGGCCCATAAAGCCCTCCTTTATCTTGAAGCTGCGTATGATATATCATTGAAAACCCGTGAAATCCAATGCTATATACGGGGTGTAACTGCTTAAATACAGGTCCAGAATGTCGCGACGGAAAGTCATTTACGAAGGCAAGGCCAAAACCCTCTATGAAGGGCCGGATCAATATACCGTCATTCAATATTTTAAGGATGACGCCACGGCCTTCAATGCCGAGAAAAAAGCCGTCATCGCCGGCAAGGGTGTTTTGAACAACCGCATTTCCGCGCACCTGATGACCCGTCTCGAATCCATCGGCATACCCACGCATTTCATCCGCTCCATCAATATGCGCGAGCAGCTTGTGCGCAAGGTCGATATCGTTCCCATCGAAGTGGTCGTGCGCAATATCGCCGCCGGCTCGCTGTGCAAGCGCCTTGGCATCAAGGAAGGCACATTCATCGGCAAGCCGCTGGTCGAGTTTTATTACAAGAACGATGCGCTCGGCGATCCGATGGTCAGCGAGGATCATATCGTCACCTTCGGCTGGGCCGATCCGTATGAGCTCGACGAGATGGTTGCCATGGCCTGGCGCGTCAATGATTACCTTAACGGTTTGTTTGCCGGGATCGGTCTCAAGCTCGTCGATTTCAAGCTGGAGTTCGGCCGCCTGTGGGGTGAGAACGGGGAGCTTTATATTATTCTTGCCGACGAGATTTCACCGGATAATTGCCGCCTGTGGGATGCGCGAACGGGCGAGAAGCTGGACAAGGACCGCTTCCGCTTTGATCTCGGCGATCTCGTGGAAGGGTATCAGTATATCGCGCAGAAGCTGGGCCTGATCCCGGAAGGCGGAATCATGAAGGGCGGCAACGTCAATGAGAAGCTGGCGGAGAATCTCGCCCTGATCGAGAATGAGCTGTCAAATGCCCGCAAGATGCGCGAAATAAAGCCGCCGAAGCCTAGAAAAATCTAATCCGCAAACTGCTCACGCACGATCCGCTCTTCCAGCGGGCTTTCGGGGTCGAACAGGATGGTTTTTGAAATGCGCCGTGCTTCACGGACGGTGACTTCTTTCACATTCCGCACTTCCTTGGAATCTGCCGCGACGCTGACCTGGCGCTCGACGGCTTTCAGAACTTCGAATTTCAGCACGGAACGGTTATGCACGAGCGCGCCCGGCCAGCGTCGCGGACGGAAAACGCTGATCGGCGTCAGGGCCAATACGTTGGCGCTCAAAGGCAGGATTGGTCCACCGGCGGAGGAATTGTAGGCGGTGCTGCCCAAGGCGGTCGAAAGCATGACGCCGTCGCAGACCAGCTCGGGAATTCTCACCGTATCATTAATATACACCTTGATCTTGGCGGAGCTGTGCGTTTCGCGCAGCAGCGAGACTTCGTTGAAGGCCAGTTCTGAATGACGATTGCTGTCCTGGTCGATGGCTTCCATGCGCAGCGGGTGGATGATGAATTTCTGGGCTTTTTCGATGCGCGTCTTGAGATCGTCCGGCTTGTAGGCATTGAGCAGGAAGCCGAGCGTTCCCAGGTTCATGCCGAACATCTGCGCCTTGTAATCGATGAAGGTGTGCAGGGCGCGCAGTATGGTGCCGTCGCCGCCGAGCGTAACGATGACATCGGCATTTTCCGGGTCGACGGATTTGTAGAGGCTTTTTAATTCTTCCAGCGCTTTCTGGGCGCGGGGTTTTTTCGAGGCGTGGAAGGCGAGCTTCATAAAGCGCCTTCGGATTGCAGATGCCGGACCGCCCACTGGTGCGGGTCTTTGAGAAAGGATTCAACGGAAGCGAGCGTGCCCGCGTCGAAATATTTCTTCTCCTTTGCCACCTCTAAAACGTCCCACCAGGTGCAGAGCGCGTGCAGGGTGATGCCCATTTCTTTCATGTTGGCTGTGCTGGCCTCGAAAATCCCGTAATGGAAGACCACGAAGGCGTGTTTGATGTCGGCGCCCGCTTCGCGCAGGGCGTTGATGAAAACTTTTTTGCTGCCACCGTCGGTCTGCATATCCTCGACAAGGACGACGTGGCGCGAACCTGTTTCGGGCAGCACGCCTTCGATCTGCGCCATGCGGCCGAAACCTTTGGGTTTTTTGCGGATATAAAGCATCGGTTTGGCAAGGCGCTCGGCCATGAAGGCGGCGTAGGCGATGCCGGCGGTTTCGCCGCCCGCGACAAAATCGATTTCACTTTCGCCGATTTTGTCTTTAAGGATTTCAACGCCGAAATCCATCAGCGTCCGGCGCTCTTTGACGAAGGAAATAAGGCGGCGGCAATCCACGTAAACCGGGCTGGCTTTACCGGAGGTAAGCGTGAAGGGCTGTGCTGCGTTGCAAAGAACTGATTTAGTGTCGAGCAGGATGCGGGCGCTTTCGCGGGCGATGTGTTTCTGTCTGTCTTCGGTCATGCTCTTCCTTTTTCACTGTCGCCCCCGCGAAGGCGGGGGTCTGGCCAAATGATGATTGCCCTTGTCCTCACTTTTCCGGATCCCCGCCGCGCTGGCGCTTGCGCGCCGCCGCGGGGATGACAGCTAAAGTTGTAGCATTTTTCAGCCATGAAAAAAGCCCGTTCTTTGCCGGAACGGGCTTTTGTTTCCAATATTATTTAAAGGTCTATGCCCCGTAAGGCTTGGCTCTGATATGGAACATCTGAACTTACTTCATGGAAGATGATGGTTGGTTTTTCCTTAAGAACGGATCCATTGAAGATATGAGGGTAAACCTTAGCGCGGATAATTTTAGCTTCAAAATCCGATGTTGATAATTCACCGAAAGCCCCAAGATTCACTTTTCCGTTACGGGTCTCCGCCGATTGAACAATGGCCGCTGCCGAGACATAAACCACGGTTTTTTCTCCTTCAAGCTCTAAGGTCACGAAAAGTGCATTTTCAAGATGTTCGGGAACAGTATCGTAACTTGCTCTAATAACGCCGGTCGGGTTTGCTTCGAATGTTTTTACAAGCGCGCCTACAGCTGTTGCTGCGGCATCGTTCACGACTTTGTGTGTTTTAGCAGCTGGAATTTCCAAAGGTATATTTTGTTGTCCGAAATATACGGTCAGAATTCTTGTTTCTTCCGGCGTTGATTTTTGTGACATGTACTCTCCCTGTTTTGCGCATTTTTTGTTATTTATTAAGCGCAATAATCTATTGCATACGCGCAATAATATTTTCAAGCGTAAGCTGTTTTGCGCTGCACAATTATATTAGCAATTACTGGCTCACCCACATAATCCGCGCCATCCAGCTGATTTCGGCTCGGTATAAAATCCGGTCTTCGAAGTCCGGATTAAGGGATTTGAGGGTGATTTTCTGGGCGTTCTGGCGACTCAGCTCCCTGAGCATCACCTCGCCCTTGCGTGTGCGGACGATGACGCGGTCGCCGCGCTTGGTGCGCGCGCCTGGAGATACGATCAGCAAATCATTTTTACGGTAGAGCGGTTCCATGGAATTGCCGGAAACCTGTAGCGCGAAAATATGTTCGTTGCCCTGATCGCGGGGTGCGGGGAACGTTATTTCATCCCAGCTATTGCCGGCCGGATAACCATCTTCGTCGAAAAATCCGCTGCTGCCGGCCTGCGCGAAACCGATCATGGGAATGGTCTTGTCCTGCGTTTCGGCATTCGCGAATGAATCATCGCCGATGAGGCTGATGAAATCGGAGACGGTCGCGCCGGTCACGCCGAGAATTTTTGAAAGACTTTCCGTGGAGGGCCAGCGCGGTTTGCCGTCCGGGCTATGGCGCTTGCTCTTGTTGAAGGATGTGGGATCAAGCCCGGCTTTTTTAGCGAGACCGGAGGGCGAATAGCCGAAGCCCGCTGCCAGCCTGTCAATTCCCCGCCAAATGTCTTCGTGTTTGAACATAGGATTATGTTCCCACGCGAACCGATTCCGGTAAATAGGAATAAATTCATAATTTTCTTGACAGGGCACAACTTTTATAGCATAAATGAGAACATAAAAAGAACAAAAAGGTTTGAACATGCATCTGTCTTCCGATCCTGCGCCCCAAAACCCCCCGTTTCCTGCGGGAATCTTTCCGTTTGAGAGCGGCGAGGAAGCCTGGTTCTGGTTTATCCAGGCGCAGGATGCGCGGCTGGACGGGGCGCGTTTTTCGGCGGGGCTGGGCCTGTACCCGCGCCCGTGCGAGCCGGTCGATATCCTGAAATGCGTCGACCGCCTCTATCGCCAGCGCCGCGTCACGCGCGATCATCTTCTCGTTTTGCGTCATTACGGGCGGCGCCGTCTTGCGCCGGATCCGCGCCGCGCGAAAGAGGGCTGCGCGCACAAATTATGGATTGAAGCGATGGAACGGCTGGAGAGCGTTCTGCAGCTCAAGGGAATCGTCAAAAAAACTCAATGGAGCGCTGCAGAATGAAAAACACGAACGAGAATACAAAAGCCCCACAGGCGTGGGTGATTTTCAGCGGACAGACAGATCTGCCGTGGCTAAGAATTTTCAAGCGTGGCTTCCGGCATTGTTATGTGCTGCTGAATGACGGTGAACACTGGATCAGCGTCGATCCGCTTTCACATTACACGGATGTCAGCGTGCATAATCTCCCGCCGAATTTCGACCTGCCGCTGTGGCTGAAGGATCGCGGGCACACGGTTCTGCCGGCGCCCGTCGCGCGTATTCAAAAAGAAGCGCCGTGGATGATTTTTACCTGCGTCGAGGCGGTCAAGCGCGTGCTCGGCATTCATGCGCGGCTGATTTTCACGCCGTGGCAGCTTTACCGCCACCTCACGGCCTTAAACCCCAATAAAGGAGATTACTCATGGGTAAATTGATTT
This sequence comes from Alphaproteobacteria bacterium, assembly GCA_052387095.1. Classification (GTDB taxonomy): domain Bacteria; phylum Pseudomonadota; class Alphaproteobacteria; order Micavibrionales; family Micavibrionaceae; genus JBQTJN01. The sequence continues at coordinate 4,818 of JBQTJN010000006.1, read as the reverse complement.
CACCGCCGAAAGCGCCGCCGATCATTATGGCTGCACCGCCGCCGGTTCCGGCGAGCGCGCCTACAGAAACACCGGAAGAGGCGGCGGCCCGCGTGCGCCGTGCCGACCTGTTGCAGCGCGAGCGCGGCATGTTCGGCACCGTCCGGACAGGATTCCGCGGTTTGCTGGATCTGGCCGGGCAGGGTGCGCCGCGCAAAACATTACTGGGAGAATAAATTATGAACATAATTGTAAATGAAAATGCGGAAACGGGCGCGGTTAAGGTTTTGCTCAATCGCTACCAGGCGGCGCAGAACATGCGCGGCAACTGGGAAAATCTCTGGCAGGAGTGCTATGACTATACGCTGCCGCAGCGCGGCGGGTTTTTGTATGAGAACACGCCCGGTGCGCGCCGCATGGAAAAGATTTTTGATGCGACGGCCATGGATGCGGTGGACCATCTGGCGGCGAGCCTGCTCGGCAACCTGACACCGACATGGTCGCAGTGGTTCGGCTTAAAACCGGGCCCGGATTTGTCGGCGGCGGAAGCCGAACGCATCGCGCCCGTGCTGGAAAAGGCCGCGCGCACGATCCAGGATCATTTCGACCGCTCGAATTTCGCCGTCGAGATTCATCAATGTTATCTTGATCTCGTTGTCGGCGGCACCGCCAGTCTTTATTTCGCGGAAAGCGAGCCTGGCGGGTTTTCGGCATTCCAGTTTTCGGCTGTTCCCCTGAGCCAGGTTGTGCTTGAGGAAAGCGAGGGCGGCTTTCTCGATGCGGCGTACCGGATTTTGTCGCTCAGCCTGTCGAAGATCATGGAACGCTACCCCACCGCGCAGGTGCCTGCCGATATTGCCCGCGCGGGAACAAAAGATCCGCAAGGAAGGTTCAAAATTCTCGAAGCCGTTGTGCCGGAAGGCCTGGTCTATGTCTATAAAGCCTGCCTGATCGAGAATTTCAGTGAGCCGGTGTTGCTGGCGGCGGGGCGGTTCGAGCATTCGCCGTTCATTTCCTTCCGCTGGCTGAAATCGCCGGGCGAGATTTACGGCCGTTCGCCGGTGATGAAAACGCTGCCCGATATCAAGACTGCGAACAAGGTGGTGGAGCTTATTCTCAAGAATGCCTCGATTGCCGTGACCGGCATATGGCAGGCGGATGATGACGGTGTGCTCAATCCAGCCAATATCCAACTGGTGCCGGGGGCGATTATTCCCAAAGCTGTGGGCTCGCAGGGTCTGCAGCCGCTCGAAATGCCGGGACGGTTCGATGTGTCGCAGCTGATGCTGGAATCGCTGCAGAAACGCATCCGCCACGCGCTGTTGGGTGACCGTTTGTCGCCGGTGGATTCCCCGCGCATGACGGCAACAGAAGTGCTGGAGCGCTCTGCCGAGATGGCGCTGCTGCTCGGCGCGACCTATGGGCGCCTGCAGACGGAATTGCTGACGCCGTTGATCACGCGTGCGTTTTCGATTTTGCGCCGGCGCGGCGAGATCCCGGATATTTCGCTCGATGGCCGGATCGTAATGATCGATTACCGCTCGCCGCTGGCGCGCTACCAAGGGCAACGCAATGTGCAGAACACGTTGTCGTGGATTTCATCCGTTCTCGCGATGGGTCCGGAAGCATCCAGCGCCATCAATCTGCCGCAGGCGGCGCGGTTTCTTGGCGATGCGCTCGGCGTGCCGTCGGACCTGATCCGCAAACAGATATCCGTGGAGGTTGGCGATGCTCAAAATGCTTGAACGGAGCCCCGCCAATGATATCGAGCGCAGTTTTGCGCGGCTATTTTCCACCGATGACGGGCGCAAGGTGCTTTCGCACCTGCAGGCCGTAACATTTCAGCGCACGCTGGGACCCGACTGCGCCGATCAGCAACTGCGCTATCTCGAAGGGCAGCGTTCGCTGGTGGCCACTATTTTGCGCCTGATTGATAGAGGTAGAAAACCATGAACGCATATAACTTACGTCACCCCCGCTTTAAGCGGGGGTCCATACATCAGAACATTAAACCACTTATGTATGTATCCCCGGTCAAGCCGGGGATGACAATGATTTTATTTTTTTAACCAAAAAGGAGACACTAAATGACTGAGAATCTTTTAAATGCCGATGTGCCGGAAAAATTCCGAAACACGGAAACCGGGGAAGTAAACCTGGAGGCTCTGCTGAGTTCCTATTCCGAACTCGAGAAAAAGCTGTCGCAGGGGCCTTCCGTGCCTAAATCCGCGCGTGACTACAAAATCGATGTGAGCCATGGATTGTTCGATGTCGATGACGACGTCAATGACCGCCTCCATAAATGTGGCTGCACAGCGGAGCAGGCGCAGGAGATCTATAACCTGGCGGCCGAAAAACTTGTGCCGATGATCATGGGGATGCGCAGCGAATTCGAAGCCGACCGCGAGGTGGAAAAACTGGTCAATCATTTCGGCGGCGTCGAAAAGTGGAAGGAAATGTCGCGCCAGTTGCTGGCATTCGGTCAGAAAAATATGGCGCTGGATGTACTGGAGAACCTGTCCAGCTCCTATGAAGGCGTGCTAGCTTTGCATCGCATGATGAAATCTGATGAGCCGGGGCTTCGGCGCGATGCCGATTCCGGCAGCGGTCTCGACGAGAAAGAGCTCCAGACCATGATGCGCGATCCGAAATACTGGCGCGACAAGGACCCGGCTTTCGTGGGACGCGTCACGGAAGGCTTTAAAAAGATGTATAGCTGAATAAAAATCCCCGTCAGAAATGGCGGGGTTTTTTCTTTATTCAACGCAGAGAGCTTTATACCAACTGTGAATCGGCAAACTGGCCCGACACATAATCATCGACAACAGCCTGGAAGCTTTTGCGGATGCCTTGCGTCAGCGGCACAAACTGGAGCGCGATGTTGTGATAAGTCTTGCGCACGACTTTTGCCTTGTGCGGCACTTCGACCACCTCATTGCGGAGGCGGAATTTCAGAATGACATCGATCTCGCTCTCCATCGGGAAAAGACGGCCATCGCCATAAACAAGAACGCCGCCCATAGACCAGTTTTCAACCGGGAAGGTTTTGCCGGCGATGACGCTGACACATTGATCCTGCGCGCGGCGCGGTGCAACGCGGCGGCTGGTCTGTTCGCCCTCCTGCGGCACTCCTGAAAATCGTGTGATAAATTCTTTCAGCATCGGCGTGACTCCCCGTCACAGATTTGGTCGATAAGCCAGTCTAGGGCTTTTTGCGGGTTATGTTAACAAATATCTCCGCTTATCATAGGTTTTATACGAAAAAGATTAAAAAAGTATTAAAAAAAGATTGACATCGTAGGAAATAATTCCTAATATATAAATTATCAACGCCCTGATTCCGTCCGCATAGCAAACCATAGGTTTGTTTGTTTTTTAAAAAAAGCGAACAACACCTCTGGCGTTGCTTCGCGACGGAGCGGGGCGTTTTTCATTTCAGACAACTGCACTACGTCAGCCTGAGCCCGCCTGTCTTCCCGGCCTGCCTTTACGGCGGACAACCGCAAGCCGGCTTTTCCTACACATCTTAACCCGAACAAACCAAGAGGTTTATAATGTCTACAACTTTAGATCAGGCCTTTATCAAGCAATTCGAACGCGAAGTGCATGAAGCCTACCAGCGCCAGGGTTCGAAACTCCGCAACACTGTGCGTACCATCAATAACGTCAACGGTTCGAGCGCTGTCTTCCAGAAAGTCGGCACAGGCACGGCGTCTACCAAGTCTACACACGGCATGGTCCCGGTGATGAATCTGGCACATACCAATGTCGAAGCTACGCTGCAGGATTTCTATGCCGGCGACTGGGTCGATCGTCTGGAAGAGCTGAAAACCAATATCGATGAACGTCAGATCATCGCCAATGCCGGTGCGTCTGCGCTGGGCCGCAAGACGGATGAGCAGATCATCACGGCTCTGGCGGCGGCGGATGATAACGTCATTGCCGATGGCAATGTTGGCATCACGCTCGAGAAGGTCCTTCAGGCTTTCGAAACATCCGGCACCAATGATGTGCCGGATGACGGGCAGCGTTTCTGCGTTGTCGGCTGGAAGCAATGGCGTCAGTTGCTGCAAATCGATGAATTCGTCAGTTCCGATTACGTCGGTTCCGAAAACTTGCCGTTTGCCACGATCACGCAGGCCAAACAATGGCTGGGCACGATCTGGCTGCCGCATTCCGGTCTGCCGGTAGCCAGTGATATCCGCTCCTGCTTCTATTACCACAAAACGGCAATCGGCCATGCCGCGGCGTCGGATGTGCAGACGGATATCACGTGGCATGGCGATCGCGCCGCGCACTTCGTCAACAACATGATGAGCCAGGGCGCTGCGCTGATCGACGAAGCCGGGATCGTGGTCATCAAGTGCGATGAAACGCCTGACGCTTAATCCAGACCTATAACCAAGGAGCTTCAATCATGTCTTTTTCTTCATCTGACCTCAGCGTGCTGGCCTATGCCAATAATTTCACGCTGTGGCACTACGTCACCACCGATAACGCAGTTACGAGCGGCGGGTATTTCAACAATGCCGCCTCCATGCTGCGCGTCAACGACCTGATCATTGCGAATGTCGACACGGACGGAACGCCGGTCACGAAATTCTATATCGTGACGGGTAATACCGGCAGCGCCGTAACCGTGACGCTCTATTCATAAGAGCGTGCGCGCCGCGTTTTCCGCGTGATCGACCTGCGGCCCTGCTTTCCCTTGATTGGCGAAGGCGGGGCCGTACCTTCGTGTTTTTTTTTCAAAAGGGGGTTTGCATGTTTACAAAAAAACGTTGTATTCCCCCCGCCACAAGAACCGATTTTTACGATTTGGGGGGGGTGACATTTGCC
>JBQTJN010000005.1:0-11536 GCA_052387095.1 Alphaproteobacteria bacterium | reverse complement strand
GGCGCGGTAGAAACGCATAAAATTGCAAATACGATGCATATATGAATCTTCAGGCTGGTCATAAGGGACTGTTCATTATTGTCACGTGTTTATTGTGTAAATGCTATTTTTCCAGAAAAAAGGCGCCAGTCTCAACATAAAAACACACCCCTGTAAGGAAATCTTTTTTTATAGAAGGGGAACCTTTTAAAATTCTATTTAAATACAATTTCTTAGCTTGAATCATATTTCAGTCGAAATTCTAAATATCCGCTCTATTTTCTTGTCCATTCAACAAGAGGCAAGGCTAAAATAAACCATAAAAAGCGCGTATATAGTATTTCATGAAATAATGAAAAAAACGCGAAATTGATTAGTAAGCCGAGCGTGCACACAGCCAATAAAGATTTTATTTTATCTCGGGATTTTATTTGCAGCAGGAAAGTATGCCCCATAGCCAAATAGCAGGTTAAAAAAGCTACGAGACCAAGCATCCCCATATCTGTCAGAATCCAAAGCGGTGTATTGTCGAGGATATCAATCGTTTTGCCAAAAACTTTTTTCTGCGCTTCGACCGCTCCGCCAAGACCGGATCCCATCAGAGGATTTTTTTGAATTAATTTAAAAGATTCGCCGGCTATCAGCAATCTATGTTCATTTCCGGTCAGTTTCATTTTTTTTAACACTTCAGGATTATCGGGTTGCTTCGAATACTCATAAAGATTGGAAAAAGCCGTGGAAGGCACGGACATAAAATAACTTTTTTGATGGGAACTGAAGGCTAATAAAAATAAACCGGCACCTATTACCACGCACGGCACGATGATGCGCAATGTTTTTGTCCAGTCAAAAATCATAAAAAACAACAGCAAAACCGGCATGCAAAGAATGAGTGTGCGGGACCCATTAAAAATTAGTAAAATCGGGAACGCTATCCAAAAAAAGTAAAGTGCAGACCGGGGGATTTTTTCGCGAAAACCAAGCACTGTTAAAAATACAGCGCTATTTAATAGCAGAAACGCATAAGAATTCCGATTGACCATGAAGCCCGCCATGGCTTCGTAATCTTCGGTCCAGCTCAGAGGTATTTCATAGGCTTTCATCAATTGATTGGCGATTTCCAGAGCGATAATCGCCAAGGAAGCAAAGCAAAATGCTCTGATAAAAACGTATATGCTTTCGGAATTATTTGTTGCCATCCAGGAGGAAATGCCAAAATGGCCCATCAAGATAAACCAGCCGATAAATTTATTGACGAACATCCAGGGATTGAGGGCGCCTTGCAGGTGCCAGCCCCAAAAAAAGGAAAATGCTACCGCACCTGTAAGTAAAGCCAAGGCCCACCACCCAAATGGTTTTTGCCATTGCGGCAATATACTGTGTTTTGAAAGAAGAGAAATTACGATGAATAAAGCGGCTAAGGGTAGAAAAACATCCGAAAGCGCCAAACGCAATCCGTCATAAGACTGTGTTTTAAAAATCGTCATATGGATTTGCAAGCTGACGGCAAATACGATTGCGAACGCCGCGTATATTTTATTTTGATTTAAATTAGATAGTTTCATTTAATTCTGTGTTTCGCCCAGGCTTCGGCCAGTTCCCAGTCAAAGGGGCTGTCGATGTTAAAAGCAGAGTCTTCCCCTACTTCATAGCCCTTTATATCAGCGCCATAAATTTTGCGTTCCTCTAGCAAAAGGGCAGAGCGGATCACATAAACGCCGCCCGTACGCCAATAAAGCTTGTCGAGATTCTGGCGGTTAATGCCCGCCTGCGACGTTTCCAGGTAGGGTTGCAGGGCATTATTTTTTGATTTTTTGTATAAAATCTCCGGGTGACGTCCGCCGACTTCGACCACGGAAATAACCGTATCTGCATTGGTGTCCTTATGAAGCTGAATACACCCGGAAACATCTTCGGCTTTGCGGAGGGGCACTGTCGGCTGCAGCAGGACAACGCGGTCATAAGTTACGCCAGGGTTTACATTCTGCAGGCGCTCGAGCGTGTACATAATAGTATCGATTTGCAGCGCGGCGTCGGTTGCCAACTCATGGGGGCGCATAAAGGGAACATCCGCGCCGGCTTCTCTTGCAATTTCTGCAATTTCCTCATCTTCGGTCGAAACGACAATGCGGTTAATTTCAGAGACCTGCTTCGCCGTATCAATGGCATAGTGAATAAGCGGTTTGCCGCTCAGGGTTTTGATATTCTTCCGCGGCACACCGCGAGAGCCGCCGCGTGCATTGATCATGCATAATGTCAGAGTCATGCCGCGTCCCTGGTTTTCATTTTTATTACCTTATCTCTATCTTTCGCAGAAACACTACGGTTCACTCAACAGAAAAAGACCCCAATACCCTGATTTTTTGAAAAAGCCTTTAAAAACTGTATTTTAGGGGGGTTTCCATGGTCTCCAAAATAGCTTATTTTCACCATTTACTATAACAAACCTGGAAAGTTGTGATTGTGAGTACAGGCGCGAAAATAATATCCCTGCTCGATGCACGGGAAAAAATCTCAGCACTGGGGCTTTTAGGCCTCATTGTTGTTACGGCCGTTATTGAAACCGCCGGCATTGCCTCGATCGTGCCGTTTCTCGCGGTTATGGCTGATCCTTCGATTATTGAGCGTCAGCCTCTTTTGAATGCTGTTTATGAATTTAGCGGCCTTGCGGATAAACAGAGCTTTCTTTTTGCGCTGGGTTTCGGGGTTTTAATTGTTCTTGTGGTAACCAACGCGGTTTCAGCGGCGATGAGCTGGGCAATTGCGCGCTTTACACATATGCGCACGCACATGATTGCCTGCCGGCTCCTGGTGATTTATCTGCATCAGCCCTACCAATTTTTCCTGGGCCGGGATTCTTCGGAAATGGCGAAAAATATCCTGATTGAAGTTTCGCACGTGGTGAAAAATGCCGTTGTTGCCGGTATGCAAATCATTGCCCGCCTGGTCACAAGCGTGTTTATCATGGTCCTGCTTGTCATTATAGATCCCAAACTGGCGCTTATTGTTGCAGGGGTTCTCGGCATAGCTTACATGATTCTTTATTTGTTTATTCACCGGCGGCTGGCGTCGATCGGCGACGTGCGGATTGATAGCAATGCAAGGCGGTTCAAAATTTTCTCGGAAATTTTCGCAAGTATCAAAGACATTAAGGTTTCGGGGCGGGAGGAAAACTTTATCAAGCGTTTTGAAGAGCCGTCCCGCCGCAATTCTCTCAGCTATGCGCAGTATGATGTGATCAGCACTTTCCCACGATATGTATTGGAGACTTTTGCTTTCGGCGCCTTGCTAGCGATCTGTCTTTATCTTATGGCTGTGCACGGCGAATTTCCCAAAATTCTGCCGATCATAGGTCTGTATGCGTTTGCCGGGCAGAGGCTCATGCCTTCGCTGCAGAATATTTTCTTGAACATATCGAAGATCCGTTATGTTATGCCGTCGCTTGATAATCTATGCCGTGAGCTCTCGCTGACCTCGGTGCAGAGCCAGGACGTAAGCGCGGGTGAAGCGGCACTTCCCTTTGAGAGCGATATTGCTCTTAAAAATGTTTCTTTCCGGTTTGAAACATCAGATCAAAAAATTCTGGATCATCTGGCTATGTCCATTCAGAAGAATACCAGTGTTGGGATTGTTGGTGGCACGGGCGCTGGAAAATCAACGCTGATTGACGTTATTCTCGGCTTGCTTGATCCGCAGGAAGGGACGCTGGAAATTGACGGTTCCGTTGTATCACCGCATAATGTGCGGCAGTGGCAGAGAAATATAGGCTATGTGTCGCAAAATATTATACTTCTGCACGACACGGTCCGCCACAACACGGCGTTTGGATATAATGACGATGAAATTGATGATGAGGCTGTGGAACGTGTTCTGCGCGCGGCGCATCTGAATGATTTTATCAGGAACGAAACGCCTGCCGGCTATGACACCGTCATTGGAGAGAACGGCGTTCGTCTGTCCGGCGGCCAGAGGCAGCGTCTTGGTCTTGCGCGTGCCCTGTATCGCGATCCGCCGGTTCTTATTCTGGATGAGGCGACAAGCGCGCTTGATAATATTACCGAGAGTGCCGTGATAGAGGCGCTCGATAATCTCACACACCGCAAGACGATTATTATGATTGCTCACCGTTTGAGCACCGTGCAGAACTGCGATGTCATTCATTATCTTGAAAAAGGGCGCGTGATTGCCAGCGGCAGCTATGATGCGCTGATGGAGGGCTCGCAGGAATTTCGCCGTCTTGCCAGAGCTGGCCAAGGTTGAAAACGCCATGAAAGCCCTTGCGTTAATTTACAACTTTTCTGAACGTTTCAACGTAGGCTTCTGCTGTATGCGTAATCAGAAAACTGTCCCGGTGTGCGGCAATTTTCATCACAAAATCCTGATGAAGGGCGCGCGCCTTCTCAATCGTGCTCTGCATATCTTCACTTGAAAAGGCGATGCCAAAAGGCGCGGCAATTTCCGCTGCACCGCCGCCTTTCAGGTCATAAATTACGGGAAGACCAAATGCCAAAGCCTCGATCAAGGCATTTGAGCACATGTCTCCTTCGGAAAGTTTGAGGTAATAGTCCGCATTATTCATTAAATCTGCTATTGCGCCTTGCGAAATCGTGCCTAAAGTTTTGACGCGCCGGCGATCTACGTTTTTGTGCCAGAAACCGGCATGGGTAATTTCAACATTTGGCATTTCCGAGAGACGAGCAATCTGCTCAAGCCTGTTGCGGGGATTGCCTGATACCGAGGTTGCTAGGAACCTTAGCGGCTGATCCAGATTTATTGGATTTCGTGGTGATTGCCGGCCTTTTTCGGCGAACATAATGGGCGCGCCGTTGTGAATAATTGTACTCTTGCCGGCCGATGCGTCATGGCTCTCAAAAATGTTTTTTTGATACAGGCTTTGAAAAACCGCAAAGTCCGCTGTTTTCATTTGATATTTGATGATGCGGTCCTTGGCTTGATCGCTCCATGCCAGTTTGTAGGGAATTTTTGAATTATAACGCGCATGTCTACGGAAGTTTATGGCGCGCACCACCATTTTTGCCTGCGGATAAAGGCGGCGTATATTTTGAATGTCTTTAATGCTGTATATGACGCTCCCGGCGCCCGGGCCCATGCCGAGCTGATTAAAAAATACAATGTCGGCGGGGGGTGGGTTGTGTTCAGGCTCATTTTTAAGGTAGCGAATTGTGAATCCATACCGATTTTCTAGCTCTGGAAAAAGCGCGCGCCAAAAATTATTGCCGCCGCCCCAGGGGGCTTCAATTGGATGATAGGTTGAAATAATCTGTAGCGGAGCACTCATATTTACATTGGAACCATAGGCGATTTGTGGCATGTTTTGGGTTTAGAGAGAAGCTTTTTTTGATTGAAACAGCCACCGGCAGATCCGGATAGCGCGATTTAAGGGCCAAATGAAAGACAAACAGAACTTTGATAAATATGCCGACATTAAGCCTTTTAACGATACAAGCAACCCGGTTTGGGAGCGTCTCTGCGTGCGCCTGACGGATCTTCGGGGGCAAACTATAAAGAATTTCTGTGCGCTGGATTACGGCTGCGGAGACGGAAAATACCTGCCGCGCTTCCAGGCTTACGGTATAACACCCGATAATATCTACGGCCATGAGGTTTCAGAAATACGCGTGCAGCGGTGCCGTGAAAAAGGCTGGAAGAATATTTTGTATGTTCCGCTGCACCAGACGCTTCCGTTTGAAGACCATAAATTCGATCTTGTGAATTTAACCGAGGTCATCGAACATATTCCTGCGCAGGAAACGGATTTTTACCTGCAGGATATAAGGCGCATGACTAAAAGTGACGGCATTGTTCTGGTCAGTACGCCGAACTACCCGATTAAGCGTTTCAACGACTGGTTTAATGTAGTTGTGAACCGCATGTGGAAACGGGTTAAAGATGATCCTACCCATGTCACGTTTTATAAGCCGCGCTCCCTGCAGAGGCGTCTGCAGAAATTTTTTCCGCACGTTGCTGTGCTCTGCTACAAGGAAGGGGTTTTTTACCCCCGTATAAAACACCCGCTTTTTATGCATAAGATTATTGCCGTCGCCAGCCCGTCGCCAATTCCGGCAGAGCTACTGGAGGGTGAGATCAGCGCCTTGTCTAAAGCAACCTAGCCGAATCTTTTTGAAACTTGCTAAGCTTGTCGGCGAGACGGGTTGGCTCTGGCAGCCGGAAGCGCGTCAGGCATATTTTCACCATCTCAATGGCCGTTTCATGGCTGATTTTATGACTGGGCGAAATGAAGAGAGGTTTTACCTTGTCGCGGCTGCGCAGGACGGTGCCGATCTGGTCGCTACCGTCATAGAGAGGCGAGATCTGTTCCTTGAGTGGGCTGGGCTCCTGGTAGCGGCCGCAGAGGCGCTTTTTGGCGACACCCAGGGCAGGCAGATCCGCCATCACGCCGATATGCGCGGCGATGCTCACGCGGCGCGGGTGGGTGATCCCGTGGCCGTCGATCATCAGCAGGTCCGGTGTACGCGAAAGGCGATTGAGGCTGGTCAAAATGACTGGCGCTTCGCGGAATGAAAGCCAACATATTTTTAACTGCGCATTAAATCCCCCGGGCGTAAGCCCGTGGAGGTTCACTCATCCGGAAAGCCCCTGTTAACGTTCAAATACGTGTGACTGACTTCTACAATATTATCCGTGTTGCAACACCCGCAAATAACACGGCCGGTTATCTAAAATAACCGGCCGTTTCCGTGTCTTTTTATTAGCAGATATTAGCTAATCGCAGCTGTTTTCAGCTTGGACAGTGCGCGGATTTTCACGCGTACTGAAGCAGGCTTTGCAGCAGCAGCCATCATCTCGCCAGTGGCGGGATTACGGATCATCGTACCGGCCTTACGGGCAGGAACTTTGCGCAGTGTTACTTTCAGAAGTCCCGGGAAGATGAACGAGCCAGCGCCTTTCGGGTGAACAGAACCCAGCATTGCGCCTTCGATCGTGTTCAGAACTTCGCCAGCCTGTTTGCGTGTCATACCGTTTTGCTCGGAGATCAGGTTGAGCAGAGCGGATTTTGTCAGCGTCTCTCTAATCGGGCGAATAGTAGCCGGTGTCGACTTACTGGACTTCTTCGCGGAAGATTTTTTCTTTTTTGCAGCCATGGTTTTTCTCTCACAGTGTTTAAGTTGTTGAAAATATCAGTCGTGACACGATTTTATATACTTTTTAGGAAACGCCAAGAAGATTTATGAGGGGGGAGGGTTTATACGAGCTTATTTTCAGGCCGTGAAAAATGGGGCGCGGGCAGGGCGGGCGTTTGTTGTGCAGTGCGTTTAAAAGCAAAATCAGGATAAGAATTGTGGTGTATGGCGGACCTTATTTTTTGCCGAAGTGCCGATTGCACTCATCAAAAATACCCTTATTTTTCTATGGTTTTCAGTGTTTTAGCAATTGGCGATTCAGAAGCTAAATTTTGAATCCCGGCATGATGCGCCTTATTTTCCGGGCCATTGAAACGATACCATAACGGGCGCGCGGACCTGCAAAAACAGGGGTAATCCTGCCGTAGGGGAAGCAGAAAAAACGTCATTTTTGTGCTTAAATTTTTTTGTTTATTTTTGCTTTTAAGGGCAAAAAACAGCATTGGAGGTGCCAAAACCCATAAAAACAGGGGTTTTTTTTGATTCTCTTATATGGCTTGATTCTCAGGGTTTGAGGTTTCCTTTTGACGGGAAACTGGTATATAAAAGGCGCTTCCGCACTGATGCGGACCCGGTCGCAGCCTACCCGGATAAAACAAGGAAACCGAAATTGAAAACACTTGTCGTTTGTTCCGGCGGTCTTGATTCCGTCACGCTCGCTTACAAGGTCGCTGGTGAAAACCGACTTATGGCGTTGCTGTCGTTTGATTACGGCCAGCGTCATAGAAAAGAACTGGATTTTGCCGCGCGCATCGCCGGGCATTTAAATGTACCTCACCATGTCATTGATATTTCTTCTATCGGCGCATTATTGGGCGGATCGGCGCTGACCGATGATATCGCTGTGCCGGAAGGGCATTATGAAGAAGAATCCATGCGCGTCACGGTGGTGCCGAACCGGAATGCCATCATGCTGAGCATGGCTTACGGCGTTGCCTCGGCGCAAGGGTCGGAGGCGGTAGCGGCAGCGTTCCACGGAGGAGATCACTTTATATACCCGGATTGCCGGCCGGATTTCGTACTGGCTTTTGAAGCAATGCAGAAACGTGCGCTTGCCGGTCTGTTTAATATAAAACTTTACACACCGTTCGTGCATATAAAGAAGCCGGATATCGTTGCCGAAGGTGCGCGGTTGAATGTTCCATTCGAAGATACGTGGTCCTGTTATAAAGGCGGCGATCTTCATTGCGGAAGGTGCGGCACTTGTGTCGAGCGGCGCGAGGCGTTTCACCTGGCGGGCGTGAATGACCCGACGAGATATGAAGACCCGGATTTCTGGCAAAGTGCTGCTGTAAACAAAGAGAAGGCCGCCTGATGTATATAATTGCCAAGAGTTATCATTTTTCTGCCTCTCATATTCTGCCGCTGTTGCCGGAGAGTCATCCCTGTTCGCGCCTGCATGGGCATAACTATGTGGTCGAGGTCGAGCTGCAGTCGAAAGACTTAGATGAAACAGGTTTTGTGCGCGATTACCGGGAGCTGGATGCGTTGAAAGTTTATATCGACGCCCATATCGACCACCGCCATCTGAATGATTTGTTCGGGGATAACGGCACGACGGCCGAATGCGTGGCGAAGCATTTTTATGACTGGTGCAAGGTGCGCTGGCCGGAAGTGACGGCCGTGAAGGTTCAGGAAACAGCGCGCAGCTGGGCGGAATACCGGCCATGATCCGCATCGCCGAAATTTTCGGGCCCACGATTCAAGGTGAAGGCGCGCTGATTGGTCAGCCGACGGTGTTTGTCCGCACGGGTGGATGTGATTACCGGTGCAGCTGGTGCGATACGCTGCACGCGGTCGATAGCGCGTACAGAAACGAATGGATCCCGATGAGCGCCGAGGATATTTTTATGAAGGTGCGCGCGTTATCAGATGGAAAACCGCTGATGGTTTCCCTATCCGGCGGCAATCCGGCGATCCAGGACATGAAAAAGCTGATCGTGCTGGGGAAAGCGGAGGGTTATAAATTCGCGCTGGAGACGCAGGGCAGTATTGCACAGGACTGGTTTGGTAACCTCGATGTTTTGACGCTCAGCCCGAAGCCGCCTTCCAGTGGTATGAAAACCGACTGGATAATTTTTGACGAATGCGTTAAGGCAGCTGGCGTTGGTCCGCAGATCGCCCTCAAGATCGTTGTATTCGATGAGGCGGATTATAAATATGCGCGGGACGCGGCGAAGAAATATCCGCAATTGCCGCTCTACCTGCAGCCTGGCAACCACACGCCGCCGAAAAAGGATGATGATTTTGTCGATCTGGATGGAATTATGAATCGCATGCGCTGGCTGGCGGATAAAGTTGCGCGTGATTGCTGGTTCGGTGCAACAGTTCTGCCGCAACTGCATGTCCTGATGTGGGGCAATGTGCGCGGTGTATAAGGAGAGAAGACATGGATAAAGATATATATAAAGGCCTGACGCAGCTGGGAGGCAAAAGTGAATTGCCTGCTTCGCCGGATAAGGCGATCCTGGAACGCGTGGCGAATCCGCAAAAGGGTGAGACTTACCTTGTGCGCTTTACGGCGCCGGAATTTACCTCGCTGTGCCCAATCACCGGCGCGCCGGATTTTGCGCATCTGGTCATTGATTATGTGCCGGGGGGCTTTCTGGTCGAAAGCAAATCTCTGAAATTATTTCTTGGTTCTTTCCGCAATCACGGTGCGTTTCATGAAGATTGTACGGTGTCGATCGGCAAGCGCATTGTTGATGAAATCAAACCGCAATGGTTGCGCATTGGTGGGTACTGGTACCCGCGCGGCGGGATGCCAATTGATGTGTTTTACCAGACTGCCCCTGTTCCCCAAGATTTATGGGTCCCGGATCAGGGGGTCGCCGCCTATCGCGGCCGCGGCTAGAGGGGTTGTCTAAGGGCTGAAAAGAGCGCTAAACTCACGGCCTTACCCGGAGAAAACCATGGCCGCTAAAACTAACCTTAAATCACAAGAGATGAAAGCTTACTGGATGCCGTATACGGCCAACCGCGCTTTCAAAAAAGCGCCGCGCATCATGACGGGCGCGCAGGGACATTATTATACGACGCCGGATGGGCGCAAAATTTATGATATGTTTTCCGGCCTGTGGACTAGCGGTCTTGGTCATTGTCATCCGAAAATTGTTGAAGCTGTACAGAAGCAAGTTGTGACTTTGGATTATGGATTGACTTTCCAAACTTCAAATGAAGTGTCGTTTCAGCTTGCTGATAAACTGGTCAGTATTGCGCCGGAAGGATTTACGCAGGCGTTTTTTACATGTTCAGGTTCGGAGTCGGTGGATACGGCTCTGAAAATGGCGCTGGCCTGGCACCGCATTGGCGGCGAAGCAAACCGCACGCGCCTGATCGGGCGGGAGCGCGGTTATCACGGCGTGAATTTCGGCGGTATGTCAGTGGGTGGTATTCCAGCCAACCGTAAAATGTTTGCTGCCAATATGATTCCCGGCGTTGATCACCTGCCGCACACACATAATCTTGAAAAAAACGCCTTCACGCGCGGACAACCACAACATGGCGCATATTTGGCAGACGATCTTGAAAAATTAGTGGCGCTGCATGATGCTTCGACGATAGCCGCCGTCATTATAGAACCTGTGGCGGGCGCGACCGGAATCCTGCCGCCGCCGGTGGGTTACCTGGAGAAGATCCGCGAGATCTGCACGAAGCACGGCATTCTGCTGATTTTCGATGAAGTGATTACAGCTTTTGGGCGTGTAGGACACCCGTTCGCCGCGCAGCGCTTCGGTGTGATGCCGGATATTATTACGACCGCCAAAGGCCTGACCAATGGCGTGATCCCGATGGGTGCGGTGCTGGTGCGCAAGCAGATTTATGATCGCTTTATGACCGGGCCGGATTACATGGTCGAATTTTTTCATGGCTATACCTATTCCGGCCATCCCGTGGCTGCAGCTGCAGGACTTGCGACGCTGGAAGTTTATGAGGAAGAGGATAGTTTTGCGCAGGCGCGGGAAATCGAGAAAGCATTCGAGGATGGTTTGCATTCCTTCAAGGGACACCCGAAGGTGATTGATGTGCGCAATATCGGACTGATGGGAGCAATTGAGCTGTCGCACGGCAAGGATGGTCCCGGCAAGCGCGGGATCGAGACACATATAAGGTGTTTCCATGACCAGGACCTGCTGATGCGGAACGGGCTTGATGTGTTGCAGTTTTCACCCTTCCTGAATTCAAGGCCGGAAGATCTTCAACGCGGCTTTGAAAAAGTCCGTAAAGTTATTGATGCTCTCGATTAAAGGAAAAATATATGAGTATGTCCGCTGCTGCCAAGAAATCTACTCCTGCCGAAACGGTCGGTCATTTCATTAGTGGTAAAATCGTTGAAAGATCCGGACGGACTGCCGATATAACCAACCCGGCGACCGGGCGAGTCATCCGACAGG
>JBQTJN010000004.1:0-19939 GCA_052387095.1 Alphaproteobacteria bacterium | reverse complement strand
GTCATGATCCCTCCTTATGTATCTCTTTGGTTATGATCCATACTATAATTATAAATAATTGAAATAAAATAGGCGCAAATATATAAAAGTTCGGAATTAAGGCAATATTTACTGCTTGCTTAAGGAGCAGTGAAAATTGTGAAAATTCAACTTCCAGTTTTTTAGTAGAAATTCTTTCATAAAATTTCTGATTTAAAATCCAAATTCCTAATTGGTAGCTAAACATTGTCCATACTACAACAACCGGAAAAATCATTAAATACGAAAAGCACTTCATAAAATATGTATGATGGTTATATGCAATAAAACATATTGCTCCGAACCCACTCAAAATTAATCCAATGAAAAGTTCATTCATTATTTTTTACCACGAATACGCGCATGATTACGCAACCTTACGGCGTTGATGCGGATGAAGCCCTGCGCGTCCTGCTGATCGTAGCCGCCGGCTTCGTCCATCGAGGATTGTTTCGGATCGTAGAGCGCTTTGTCTGAGGAGCGCGAAACCGGGTAGGCATGGCCCTTGAAGAGCTTGATTTCGACCGTGCCGTCGACATTTTCCTGGCTGAAGTCGATGCATTTCATCAGGAATTCGAATTCCGGCGAGAACCAGAAGCCGTTATAGATCAGCTCCGCGACTTTAAGAGAAAGCTGGTCGCGGATGCGCATGACTTCGCGGTCCATGACCAACGGTTCCAGATCGCGGTGGGCGTTGAGCAGGATCGTGCCGCCCGGTGTTTCATAAACGCCGCGCGACTTGATGCCGACAAAGCGGTTTTCCACCATGTCGAGGCGGCCAATACCGTGTTTGGAGCCAAGTTCATTCAGGTAGACGAACAACTCCAGCGGCTTGGTCTTTTTCGTGTCATCTGTTTTGTTTTCAACCTTGACCGGGATGCCGTCTTTGAATGTGAGGGCAATAAGGTCAGGTGTATTCGGCGCCTTTTCCAGCGAGGCGGTGCGGGAATAGACATCCTCGGCGCAAGCCGCGCCCGGATCTTCGAGAATGCCGGCCTCGTGCGAGATGTGCAGGAGATTGTCGTCCTCGGAATAGGGTTTGGCGCGCGAGGCTTTGATCGGAATGCCGTGCTGCTCCGAATAATGGATCATATCGGTCCGGCCGCGAAAACGGCTCAGGAATTCCGGCATCTTCCAGGGCGCGATGACCTTGATGTCAGGCTGCAGCGCATAATAGCCGAGCTCGAAGCGGACCTGGTCGTTGCCCTTGCCGGTGGCGCCATGCGCGACATACTGGGCTTTTTCCAGCCTCGCGATTTCGATCTGGCGTTTGGCGATGACAGGGCGCGCGACGGAGGTGCCGAGCAAATAGCGGCTTTCATAAACCGCATTGGCCTTGAAAGCCGGAAAAATATAATCGGTGACGAATTCTTCCCTGAGATCCTCTACGTAAACTTTCGATGCGCCGACTTTAAGGGCTTTTTCTTTTGCCGCGGCGAAATCCTCTTCCTGCCCGACATCGGCAATGTAGGCAATGACGTCATAGCCTTCCTCGATCAGCCATTTGAGAATGACGGAAGTATCCAGGCCGCCGGAATAGGCGAGAACAACTTTTTCTTTGGTCATAATTTAACCTTTCTCTTTCATTGTCATCCCCGCCTTCGCGGGGATGACACCTTAAATTAAATTTCAAATTTTCACGCCTGCATTTTCAAGGCACCAGGCGAGGATGGATTTTTGCACATGGAGGCGGTTTTCGGCCTCGTCGTAAACGACGGATGCCGGTGTGGCCAGTACTTCGTCGGTCACTTCCTCGTTGCGGTGAATCGCCATGCAATGCATGAAAATGGCTTGCGGCTTGGCACGCTTCATGAGGGCAGCGTTGACTTGCCACGGGAAAAATTTATCAATCGCCTTGCCTTCCTGCCCCATGGAAACCCATGTATCCGTCACAATGACATCGGCATTTTCAGCGGCTTTTTGCGCATCCTCGATATATTCAACATGCTTGGGAAGATTTTTAGGTTTCAGGTCCTGCGGCGTCGATACGACAAGCTGGAAATTCCAGACCTTTGCAGCCTGGATAAAAGTGCGGGTCATGTTGTTGAAATCGCCGAACCAGGCGATGCGCTTACCTTCAATTTTGCCCAGTTTTTCCTGGATCGTCATCATATCGGCCATGACCTGGCAGGGATGGCAGTGATCCGTCATGCCATTAATGATCGGACTACGCGCATGCCTGACAAGATCCAGCAATTCCTCATGTTTGCTGACGCGGATCATGATGGTGTCGACGTAGCGTGACATGACATTCGCCGTGTCCTCGACATTTTCAGCGCCGCTGATCCCCATATCTTCGCGATTCATAACGAGTATGTGTCCGCCCAGCTGCTTCATGGCGATTTCAAAGCTCATGCGTGTACGGGTGGAACGCTTGTCAAAAACCATGGCGAGCGACAGGCCCTGAAAGATCTGCGGCGGGGTAAATTTCAAACGCTTCATTTCATGGGCATGAGCGAGGATCTTTTTCAACGTGTCGACGGGAATATCGTCAAAATCAATAAAGTGGCGAATGGTCTGGTTCATGTCTATTCGGCTTCCTGCAATGTTTTGTTAATAATAACGAGCGCATCGTCGATCTGGGCTTTTGTAATGGTCAGCGGCGGTGTCAGGCGCAGGATGCTGTTGCCGGCCTGCGTGGTCAGCAGCCCGTTTTTCTGGACAGCCGGGATCAGTTTCTTGATATCGACGGTGACATCGACGCCCGCCATCAGGCCCATGCCGCGAATATCCGTGACCTTGTTCGAATCGCGCTGGATTTTTTTCAGGCCTTCCATGAAATATTCGCCGGTCTTGCGGACATTCTCCAGGAATCCGGGTTTCAGCATTTCGCGGATGACAGTGGCGGCGACGGCGCAGGCGAGCGGATTGCCGCCATAGGTGGTGCCGTGCGTTCCGACTTCGAAGGCTGAGAATTTTTTCTTCGCCATCATGCAGCCGACAGGGAATCCGCCGCCCATGCCTTTCGCCCAGGCCCCGAGATCCGGCTCGACGCCGAAGGCTTCGTAGGCCATGAGGTAACCAATGCGGCCGAAGCCACATTGCACTTCGTCGAACACGAGCGCGATTTCGTTCTTGTCGCAAAGATCGCGCAGGCCCCGCAGGAATTCAGGTGAACCCGGCATGAGGCCGCCCTCGCCCTGTATTGGTTCGACTAAAATAGCGCAGGTTTTATCGGAGACAAGTTTTTTCACCGATTCAAGATTGTTAAATTCCGCGAAGTGAATGCCGGGCAGGTAAGGTTCAAAGAAAGGCTGGACGAAGCGTTTCTCCGTGATGCTGGCAGAGCCGTAAGTGCGGCCATGGAAAGATTTGCGGAAGACGATGATCTCATTGCAGTCCTTCGATTTATTCTCATAGGCCCATTTGCGGACCATTTTCAGACAGGCCTCGACGCTCTCGGTGCCGCTGTTGGAAAAATAAACCTGATCGAAGCACGTGTTATCGACAAGCAGCCGGGCGCAGTCGAGTTTGGGCTGTGTGGGATAAGAGGACTGGCAGATCATCAGTTTTTCAGATTGCTCTCGTACGGTTTTGAGAATGGCCGGGTTGGCGTGGCCGAGTGAGGCGACGGCAATGCCGATCGCGAAATCGAGGTATTTTTTGCCATCGACATCCCAGGCATAGGCGCCTTCGGCGTGGTCGAGCACAATAGGTTGGGATGTATAGGTGGAAATAAGAAGAGAGTCCGTTTCCTTGATAATATTTTGTGTTTTTTCTGACATGTTTTACCTCCGGCTCACAAATTTCTGAGCTTCGATGACTTTCAAAGCCTCGATTTCGTTTAAATAGCTGGTGCGTTCCGATTCCATCAGCAGCATGGTGCCGGGGCCGACGGGTTCGTAAATCTCGCTCTCGAGTGCGTTCTGGCGCAGGCCGCTGATGAGGTGGATGCGGCGCACGCCCGCTTTCAGCGCGGTAAAACAGTTTTCCAGCTTGACGCGCATGCCGCCCGTGACGGTGCCGTTTTCTATGAGGGCGGGAATTTGGTCGGCGGTGATGATATCGGCGGGTTTGCCGTTGATTTCTACGCCGTCGACATCGCTCAGGAAGATCAGTTTGTGCGCTTTGACGGCGATGGCGATCTGGGTCGCGATGGTGTCGGCATTGACGTTGCAGATTTCGCCGCCTCCCGTCACGCCGAGGCAGGAGCAGGCGATGAAGTTGCTGACGCGGAACATACGCAGGATGGCGCGGCCTTCGGCGCTCTTGATATCGCCGACAAAACCGAAATCGAAAGGTTGTTTCGGGCGGAGCTCGATTTTCATCCAGTCGGCAGGGACGGCGTTCAGCGAAATGCCGGGCAGGTGGCTGCGAGCCATGCTTTGCGAGATTTTGAGCGAGAGATCGCCGCCGACAACGTCCTTGATGATCTGCAGGGTGGCGGCGTCGGTCACGCGGCGGCCTTCGTGCTTGATGACATTCAGGCCGGCCGACTCGGTTTTCTCATCGACGGCACGGCCGAAGCCGTAGACCAGCAGGATCTTGATGCCGATGCGCGTAAGATCGTGAATGTTGGAGATGAGGTTATCAAGAATGGCCTGATCCTCGATGATCTTGCCGCCGGCCTTGATCACGAACAGGTTGTCGCGGAACTTGCTCTCATAGAAAGCGTCGATGACGAATTTTGGTACGGTGTGTGTCATGGATATACAGGTCCTAAATTGATTAAACCTTCAGTTTCGTTCAGTCCGAACATCAAATTCATATTCTGCACGGCGCAGCCTGCCGCGCCCTTGACGAGGTTGTCGAGCGCGCCCTGCGCCAGTATGCGGCCATCATGGCCAAGCTGGAAATGCAGATCGGTGAAGTTGGAGCCGACAATATCGGCGAGCGCCACATGGTTCTGCAGACGGATGAAGGGTTTGCCGTCATAGGCTTTGTTCACGAGCGCGGCTATGTCAGCGGTGTTTTTCAATGTAAGGAAAGCGTTCGCGAAAATGCCGCGCGTGAACGGACCGGAGGTCGGGACAAAATTGAGCTGCTCTTCGGTAATGCCGCCGCCGCGGGTGATTTCCGGGATGTGGCGGTGCTTGTTGATGTTGTAGCTTTTGATGTTGTGATTGCGCACAGGGTGGTGCGTGCCTTCGCCGGGATATTTTCCGGCGCCGCTTGAGCCGGTGATAGCGAAGATATCTGCATGTTTGATCAGCCCCCTGAACGGGTGCAGCAAAATCTGCGAGAGGAGGGCGAAGCAGCCGGGGTTGGCAACGGTCGAGGCTTTCGCGATTTTACCGGCCGCGGTTGTTTCCGGCAGGCCATAGACGATTTCTTTCAAAAGATGCGGGTGCTTGTGGGATTCATAATATTTTTCATACGCGGAAGCGTCGTCGAGACGGTAATCAGCGGAAAGATCGATGACCTTAACCTTGCCGTGCAGCGCGGCGACGACATCCTGTGCGGTTTTATGCGGCAGGCAGAGGAAGACGACGTCGCTTTCCTTCGTGAGGGTTGCAGGATCGGGATTGGTGATTGCAAAATCCAGATGCGCGAGGTGTGGGTAGACATCGCCGATGGATTCATTGTCATGCTGGCGCGAGGTGAGGCGCGCAATTTCAACATGCGGGTGCACAAGCAGCAGGCGCAGCAACTCGAGGCCGGTGTAGCCGGTGATGCCGACGATGGAAGCTTTGATTGTTTCAGGCATGCTGGCCTGCCCATCTGGCAATCACAAGATCCAGCCAGTCATTGTTGCTCGGCGTGAAGGCATTATAGGTGAGGATATCGAGGTGTTCGCGCATCAGTTCCTTGCCGACCTCGTTGTCGGTGATAGGGCCGCTCATAACATCGAGGGGGATACCGATTTTCGCGCATTCCTCCGCCAGCTTGATGGCGCCGACGGGATCGCGCGCGCAGCCCAGGTGCAGGCGGACGTTTTTCTGAATCTCCTTATCCTTTAAAATTGGCGTGACGCCGTAGCGGCCCATGAGGCCGTCGCCGAATTCGACCATGATGGCGTCGGGTTTTTTGCGGGCGAGGTGGTTGAGCGCACCCTTGGCGATACTTACAAGTATGTCCGCGTCGATATTGGCGGTCGAGGTGATGCCTGCATCGACGAAAGAGACGGTTTCATCGACTCCGTAATCTTCCATCTTGAACAAATCGCGTGCGGCGCCGACGCCTGTGACCTTGGCGCCGGCGATTTTCATGCCGATGCGGGTCAGGGTCTTGATAATCTCGACGGCGACGGTGGTTTTGCCGCTATCCATGCTGGAGCCGGTGACGATGATCAGCGGGATGTTGGAGGTGAGTTTATCGGCCGGTTCGAACAATTTCGCCTGGCCTATATTGAGCAGTTTGCCGTTGCGAGCGATGCCGCCAAGCACGCGGATCCGGAGCGGCTCGCCGACTTCGTGGACGTTGGCGCTGGTGCAGATACCGGCGACGCCGCCCATATTGAGCAGGTGAATGACGTCATCGACGGCAAGGCTGGATGGCAGGTGCCCGGCGAAGCCCTTAAGCGCCATACGCTCGCCGAGCGCGACGGCGATGATGTCGTCTTTCTTGAGTTTCGACAGGCGGCCCGTCGGGAGTTCGAGTTCGTTATAGATCGATTTATCCTGCAGCACCTGCGCAGCGATGACCGTGCCCATGTCGCAGGAGAGTTTGTCCGTCAACTCGACATCGTAATCGAGATTGAGGTTGCGGGTGACCGAGGCAATTTTATCGAGTTGGACTGTGTTCATCGTGTGGGCGCCGTTCTGTCGAATTCCGGTTGAAAGTGCCTAAAAATCCACGGGGTTTCAATGGTTTATTTAGGAGAAGGCCGGCAGCCCGCGTGGGCGGGGGCCAGAGTCTGTCAGAAGCGCGCGAATTCCTGGGTTTTAAGCAAAGGGAAGGGGCCGCCTGACGTAAGGGTCAGCGCGGTCGTCGGTCACGGGTAACGGTGGCGACACAGAGGTTCATAGAGGTATGAAAAACGGAATCGGGCGCTCAAGTCAAACTATTTCTTTAAAATCAATTGAGCTTTCTGAAGATGAGCACTCGCCTCTCCTGGTGCGGCACGCCAAAATATCGGACGCGCCGGGCTGCAGGCAGTTCCAGAGGCCGGATTTGAGTGCTTCCGTGCCGCTCATAGAATGTTTTTGCGTGGATCGAAGGCGTCGCGCACCGCTTCGCCGGTGAAGGTGAGGAGTGTCAGCATCAATGCCAGCGAGGCGAAGGCGGCAATGCCGAGCCACGGGGCCTGCAGATTGTTTTTGCCTTGCGCGAGGAGTTCGCCGAGTGAGGGCGAGCCGGGCGGCAGGCCTAATCCCAGGAAATCAAGCGAGGTGAGCGCGGTGATGGAGCCGGTCAGGATGAAGGGCATGAAAGTCAGTGTTGCGACCATCGCATTGGGGAGAAC
This sequence comes from Alphaproteobacteria bacterium, assembly GCA_052387095.1. Classification (GTDB taxonomy): domain Bacteria; phylum Pseudomonadota; class Alphaproteobacteria; order Micavibrionales; family Micavibrionaceae; genus JBQTJN01. Next base: position 12,576 of record JBQTJN010000004.1, on the reverse strand, counting down.
ATGGCGGCGGATGATTGTAGAGTTCGGCACGCCGAGCGCGCCAGCGGCGCGCACGTAATCGAAATTGCGGGTGCGGAGGAATTCGGCGCGCACGACATCGACGAGGCTGACCCATGAGAAGAGAAGCAGGATGGCAAGCAACGTCCAGAAGCCCGGCACGAACATCGCGGAGAAAATAATTAGGATGTAGAGCGAGGGCATGGAGGCCCAGACCTCGATCATGCGCTGCATGGCCATGTCGATCTTGCCGCCGTAATAGCCCTGGATGGCGCCGGCCGTAACACCAATGAGAGAGCTGACGAGTGTCAGGGTGAGGCCGAAAAGGACGGAAATGCGGAAGCCGTAAATCACGCGGGCGGCGACGTCGCGGCCCTGGTCGTCTGTGCCGAAGATATTGTCGCGCGAGGGCGGCGCAGGGGCAGGCTGCGAAAGGTTGTAGTTGATTGTGTCGTAGGAATAGCGGATGGGCGGCCAGAGGATCCAGCCGTTATTTTCGATTATTTCGGAGACGTAGGGATCCCGGTATTCGGCTTCGGTTTCAAATTCGCCGCCGAAGGTTGTTTCGGGGTAATTTTTGAAAACGGGTGTGTAGAGTGCGCCGTTATATTTGATCAGCAGCGGTTTGTCGTTGGCGATGAAATTGGCGGAGAGGGCGATGATGAAGAGTGCGAGGAAAATCCAGAAGCTGATATAGCCGCGGCGGTTGGCACGGAACTGAGCGATGCGGCGTTTGGTTAAAGGAGACAAGGCCATTTACCCTTCTGTCACCCCCGCGAAGGCGGGGGTCCGGCTATTAATCTCTTTATGCAATTGGCCTATTTTAATTTTATTATCCCCATATTGAAGAAGAGTATAGGCAATCTCTGGACCCGACATTTTATTGTTTTTAGCTTCTAGATAAAACATAAGCGATTCAGGATAAGCGATAGTTGAAAGTGCTACAAAACGCCCCTTTTTCCATTGGTCTGCGCCTTCGTTTAATAAATTCTCATATATTTTTTTTAAATTATCCCGTGATAAATTATATTTTTGCATTATTGCCTGAATATTTTTGTCCGTTTCGCAAAGATCAAAATATTCTTTTTCAAATTTGGAGACATCAGTATAAAAATGATGATGTATATTATTTGCGTTTAGGTCTAGAGGAAAAATTTTAGTTTGAATCTTGCGAAGACGATAACTCTTTTTAAGTGATCCAAAAAAATTTTTGAAAAAAGACATTTTGTTCCTTTTCTTGCCGGATCCCCGTCTTCGCGGGGATGACGTTGTAAAGTTAACTTCTCGCCTCGAAATCAATGCGGGGATCGACGAGCACGTACACGACGTCGCGGATCAGGGTCATGACCAATCCCACCAGTGCGTTTATAAAGAGCGTGCCGAGCACGACGGGGTAGTCGCGGTTGATGATGCTTTCGTAGCCGAGCAGGCCGAGACCATCGAGCGAGAAAATCACCTCGATCAGCAATGCGCCGGTAAAGAAAATATGAATGAACGCAGCGGGAAAGCCGGCGATTACGATCAGCATGGCGTTGCGGAAGACATGGCCGTAGAGCACCTGGCGTTCGGAGAGGCCTTTCGCGCGGGCGGTGAGGACATATTGCTTATTGATCTCATCGAGGAAGGAATTTTTCGTGAGCAGGGTCAGGCTGGCGAAGCCGTGAATGACCATGGCGAGAATTGGCAGCGTCATGTGCCACATATAATCGGCCGCAAGCTGGAACATATTCATCTCCCGCCAGTTATCGGAGACCAGCCCGCGCAGCGGGAACCAGTCGAGATAACGGCCGCCTGCGAAAATCACGATGAGCAGGATGGCAAACATGAAGGCGGGAATGGAATAGCCGAAAAACACGGCGGCGCTGGTCCAGAAATCGAAGGCGCTGCCGTCGCGGACGGCCTTTTTAATGCCGAGCGGGATAGAGACCAGGTAAATAATGAGCGTCGACCACAGGCCAAGCGAGATCGAGACCGGCATTTTTTCAAGGATGAGACCGAGGACGCCGACATCGCGGTAATAACTCTGGCCGAAATCGAACCGCGCGTAATTTTTCAGCATAATCCAGAAGCGTTCCGGTGCAGGCTTGTCGAAACCGTAGAGCGTTTCGAGTTCCTTAATGAATTCGGGGTCGAGTCCTTGAGCGCCTCGATACTTGCTGCTCTGGCCGATGGCGCTCTGCATTGAGCCGGCGACATCGCCACCCGAACCGCCGCCAAAACGGGCGGTGGCTTCCGTGCCGTGGCCCTGGAGCTGCGCGATCATGCGCTCGACGGGGCCGCCGGGGACGAACTGGATAATGACGAAGCTGACCAGCAATATACCGAACAGGGTGGGGAGCATCAGGAGCAGGCGGCGGAAGATGTATGAAGCCATGCGCTTACTTTACCTTTTACGGGCGGATATTCCAGCCCTTAGCGAGCCATTTTCCATTTTCAAACACAAAAATCCCGAGCGCGCCGGTGGTGAGCTTGAGCGGATGGGTTTTGCGAAAGCTTTCGAAATCTCCCGTGATGTGCGGCGCGAAGCGGGCGAGGCCGTTTGAAGTCACAATGAGCACGGTTTCATTGTCGTCATGCGCGGTGATTTGGCCGGCGAAATCGAGCCAGTTGCGGATGATAAGCGCCGGGTCGGCCAGCCAGCCGGGCGGAACAACACCCTTCTGATCCCAGTTTGCGATCGCCTCCCGGCCGATGCGGGCCATGACATCCTGTTCGGTCTTGTTTTCATCGGGGCCGTAATCAATCTCGTTGAAGATGGCCAGCTCAAAGACCGGGTTGGTCACGCCGCTTTCCTTTACGGCCAGTTTCGCGGTTTCGATCGTGCGCTGCAAAGTTGAGGCGTAAATGACATCGGGAATCAGCTGGTTTTCTTTTAGATAGCGGCCAATGGCGCGGCTCTGCTCGCGCCCTTTACCGGTGAGCGGCAGGTCTGTGCGGGCGCCGACGCGGCGCGGTGTTTCGCCGTCTTCAAAAGTATTGCCGTGCCGTGCAATGATGAGCGTCGTCATGAGCTGAAATATTTTTCGGCGCGTTGCAGGTCCTCCGGCGAGTCGATGCCGGAATGAATGACGGGTACATCGACCTTGACCGTGTGGATGGCGATGCCGTTTTCAAGCAGACGCAGTTGTTCCAGACCTTCCAGTTTTTCATACGGGCTTTGCTGCAGGGCGCAGAATTTTTCCAGTGCATCCCGGCGGAATCCATAAAGTCCGATATGCTGGAAGACGGGGGAGAGTTCCTGACTGCGGTCTTCGGTGCGCAGGGCGGGGATAATGTTTTTTGAAAACCAGAGGGCGCGGCCTTTTTCATTGATAGTGATGGTCGTGCCGCTGAAGGGTGTTGTTTTCTTGTTTTCCCGCAGGCGATCCAGTTCATCCCATGTCAGGAGATGGGCTGGCGTGACCACTTCTAGCGCGCGGTTTTTCTGGAAGGCATAGATCAGGGCGGCAATCGTTTCCGGCGTGGTGAAGGGCGCATCGCCCTGAAGATTGATGATGAAATCGAAAATCTGGCCGGACTTCTGAATCGCTTCAAGCGCGCGGTCGGACCCGGTCGGGCAGTCAGGCGAGGTCAGGATGCACGGCACCCCGATGTCCTTGGCGTGATCGGCGATACGCTGGTCCTCCGTCGTGACAAAGATCGAGACATTGTCAAAATCCGTTGCGGCGGTTTCGGAAATTTCCACGACGCGCTGGAGCATGGTTTTTCCGGCGATTTTCGCCAGCGGCTTGCCGGGAAAGCGCGAGGAGCCGTAACGGGCGGGGATGATGATGGCGATTTTCATTGTCTTAGTAAAAAGCCTTTTATTTTGTCATGCCCGCGAAGGCGGGCATGCGGCATCACTTGCAAATATCTTCGTATAAATCTTTCCAGTCAGGGTTCATTTCCTCGATGATCCGCATCTTCCATGTCCTGTTCCATTTTTTCAAGCGTTTTTCACGTTTTATTGCATTTTCCGGGTCATCAAAAGTTTCATAGTACACAAGATTCTTTATCCCATATTTTTGAGTGAAACCATCCACAAATTCATCTCTATGTTCTGTAATTCTTTTAACAAGGTTAGAAGTCATTCCTATATAGAATGTGCTGTTGCGTTCTTTGGCTAATATATAAACGTAATATGTTTTCATTTTTGCCGGATCCCCGCCTTCGCGGGGATGACAGGTTAAATTATTCTTTCGCCCACCACGTATCCGTAATACCCGGCGTCAGGCCGGAGAGTTTGTCCGGTTTTTGCAATTTGTTCCACCATGCGAGGCGCCAGTGGTCATTGTGCCACTGCGGGATCGAATAGAAATTCCATTGCAGGATGCGGTCGAGCGCGTGGCAGTAGGCAACGAGCTCCTCGCGCGTTTTGACCTGGATCAGATTCTCGATGATTTCGTCGATGACCGGATCCTTGATGCCGATATAGTTGCGGGAGCCCGGCATGTCGGATTTTTCCGAGCCCCAGAATTCGCGCTGCTCGTTGCCGGGAGAGCTGGATTGCGGGAATGAGCCGATCGTCATGTCGAAATCGAAATTATTCATGCGGTTCTGGTATTGTGCGCTGTCGATGACACGAAACGAGGCGGCGACGCCAAGGCGTTTGAGGTTGGCGATAAAGGGGAGCACCCAGCGTTCGAATTGCGGGTTGGAATCGATGATCTCAAATTGCAGTTTTTGCCCATTTTTGGCGCGGATACCGTCCTTGCCCATGACATAGCCGGCTTCGTCGAGGATTTTCTTGGCCTGGGCAAGTCCGGCGCGGTTGTTGCCGGAGCCGTCGCTTTTCGGCGGGTTGTATTCGGCTGTGAAAACGGAGTTCGGGATTTTACCGCGGTATTTTTCGAGGATTTCCAGTTCGCGGCCCGCGGGAAGGCCGGTCGAAGCCAGTTCCGAGTTTGAGAAATAGCTGCGCGAGCGTTTATAGGCACCGTAGGCGAATTGCTTGTTCGACCATTCGAAATCGAAGGCGTAGGCAAGCGCTTCGCGCACTTTTGCATCCTGAAAAACGGAACGGCGGATGTTGTAGATAAAAGACTGCATGCCTTGCGGGCGTTCATGCGGGATTTCGGCTTTCGTTATGCGCCCGTCCTGCACCGGCTTGGCCTTATAGGCGGTGGCCCAGAGCTTGGCGGTATTTTCCTCGCGCGTGTCGTACTGGCCGGCGAAGAAGGCTTCGAGTGCGACGTCATTGTCGCGGTAATAATCGTATGAGATCCTGTCGAAATTGAAGCGCCCCTTATTGATAGGCAGGTCCTTGCCCCAGTAATCCGGCACGCGGAGATACTCGATGCTGCGCCCGGCCTGCACGGCGCCGACTTTATAAGAGCCGCTTCCCAAAGGGGCGCTCAGTGAGGTCTGATCGAAGACACGGCCTTCTGCAGTCCAGTAGTGTTTGGGAATGATGCTGAGCTGGCCGATGATAAGGGGCAGTTCGGCGTTTTTATTATGTTTGAATTTAAAGGTGACGCGGTGCGGGCTTTCGGCCGTCACGCTTTCGACATCGCCATAATAGGCCTTGAAGAAGGGCGTGCCCTTTTCCATGAAAATGTTGTAGCTGAAGATCACGTCATCGGCGGTGACGGGTTTGCCGTCGTGCCATTTTGCATCCTTGCGCAGATTGAAAGTGATGGAGCCATGATCAGCGGGCAGTTCGAGCGTTTCGCAGAGCAGGCAGTACATGGAGAACGGTTCGTCATAGCTTTGCTCCATCAGCGCGTCGTAGAGGAAACTCTGACCGAGATAGATAAGGCCGCCGGCGGGTGTGCCCTTGACGATGAAAGGATTCAGCGAGTCGAAGGTGCCGATGGCATGGAGTTTGAGCGTACCGCCCTTCGGAGCTTCGGGGTTAGCGTAATCAAGATGTTTAAAATCGGCGGGGTATTTCGGCGTGCCGTGCATGGCGAGGCCGTGGACGGGGAGAGTTTCGGCCTGGGCGGGGGACGCAAAAGCTGAAACAGCCAGAAAGATGAAGCAAATTGTTAAATTTTTGAGCATGGCTATTTCTAACATATTGTCACTATTTGTCACCCCCGCGCGAAGCAACGCCAAAGGCGTTGTTCGCTTCTAAAGAAGAGCAAACAAACCTGCGGTTTGCTTTACGGCGGGGGTCTGGCATGTGAATGCAAGGAAGATTAAGCCTTTTCCGGATCCCCGCTGTTGATGCCTGCTTCGCAGGCCGCGGGGATGACAGTTGCGGAATCAGGCGCGTTCGCGGGCCTGGCTTTCAAATACGGATTGCAGGTCTGGTTTGGCCAGCGCGTTGCCCTGGCCGTAGCGGATATCATAGTCGGCCAGTTCGAGCAGGGTTTTATCGCTTTCAATTTTCTCGGCGATGATCTGGATGCCGGCCTTGTCGAGGCGGTTTCTCATGTGGCGAAGATACGCGAATTCAGTGTCTTTCTGAGCGCGGGCGATGAAGGTCTGGGCGCGGATCTTGATGAAGCGGATGTTGACGGCTTTCAGCGCTTCCTCATCGATGTTCAAATTCTCCACGTGATCGAGCGAGAAGGCGCAGCCGAGCTGGCCGAGGGCTTTCATAACCTTGCGCATGGGGGCGGAGAGTATTTCGAATTCGCTTTGCGGCATCTCAAGAATGAGACGGCCCGCGAGGGCGCGGTTGCGCGCGAGGAACAGCAGCAGCGTGTTCATGAAGTTCTTGTTTTTCAGGCTGGCGCCGGTGATGTTCATGAAGAACGGCGCGGCCTTGTTCATGTGGGCGGTGCCAAGGATGATCTTGGTTGTTTCTTCAAGCAGGATGGCGTCAATCTGGCTCACGAGATTACCCTGATGCGCGATTTCGAGATAACGCGCAGCAGGCATGTAAACGCCTGGCTGGGCGCGGATCCGTGCATACATCTCGTAATATTCAACGCGGCGCTGCGGTAGTTTCATGATGGGCTGCAGGAAGGTGTTGATGTTTTCCTGCGTTACCGCGTGATGGAGGAGTTCCTCGACAACGAGATCGCTTAGGCCCATATCGTCTTCGCTGCGGTCATTGGCGGCAGGTTTGGCTGAAGAAATTTGCACGCCGGGCTTCGTTGCGCGCGGCATGGTCGAGCGCTTGAGCATGGTCAGGAACTTGTTGCTGAAATTATCCTGCACGGGTGAGTTTTTGCGGGTCGTGCGGGGGAGGCTTGCCGGCGGTGTTTTTTCTTGAGCGGCCGCCGTTTGTACAGGTCTTTTTTTCATTTCGAGATCTTTCAGTCGCCCTTGAATGTTGACGATGTCGTGGCGCGTGCGGGTGGTTTCGCCTGTGAAGAAACGGTTGTTGTCTTCCAGAGATTTGATCTTGAAGCCCGTCTCGCGCTGGGCCTGGAGGCGCTGGCGGCTCTCGTTATAGAGGAGGACGCAGACCAGTGAAAACCCGGCGTAAAAGATGCCGATCAGGGTGGAGGAGAGGGCGACATAAGCCGCAAAGGCACACGCGACCAGAAACAAAATGCCGGGCGCGACGGTGCCGTATTTGCCGGATCTGGTTTTTCGTTTATTCGGTTTGCGAGCCATGTCTTTTAAGTACCTGATTATGGCTTGGAATCCAAGCCCACGGCTTGGGAAATACTAGTATATCCATCCTCTTTCAATAAGCGTGCCAGATCACGGTTTATGGAATTAACAAGGGCGGGCCCTTTGAAAATGAAGGCGGAATAGAGCTGGACCAAGGAAGCGCCGGCGCGAATCTTCGCATAGGCGTCCTGCGCGCTGGAGATGCCGCCGACGCCGATAAGGGGCATCTGGCCGTTTGTAAGGCGGTAGATGCGGCGGATCATCTCGGTGGAGCGGGCGGTGAGCGGGAGGCCGCTTAAGCCGCCTTTCTGCGCGGCGAACGGTTTTGGCAAATAGGAGGGGCGGTCCAGCGTCGTGTTGGTCAGGACCAGACCGTCTATGCCGACATCAACAGCGGTATGAGCGAGCTCTTCCTGCTGCTCGGGGCTTAAGTCCGGCGCGATCTTGACAAGGATCGGCAGCGGACGGAAACCGCAGCAGCGCGTCCGTTCCTCCTTGAGGGCGGAGAGAAGCGCGGATAATGCCTTTTGTTTTTGCAGGTCGCGCAGGCCTTCGGTGTTGGGAGAGGAGACATTGACAGTGATGTAATCGGCCAGCGGACCCAGCATGCGGATAAGCGCAATATAATCATTGGCGGGTTCCATTTGATCCTTGTTCATACCGATATTGATACCGAGGATACCTTCGGGTTTTTTCTTCTGCTCAAGAAAGGATTCCAGGTTGGTGCGGAAAGTTTTCAGGCCCTCGTTGGGAAAACCCATGCGATTGATCACGGCCTCGTTCTTTTTATCGCGGAAGATGCGCGGCCGCGGATTGCCGCTTTGCGGCAGCGGCGTGACGGTGCCGACCTCGACGAAACCGAAGCCGAGTTTGAGCGTAGGGGCGATGATCTCGGCGTTCGTGACGAAGCCGGCGGCAAGCCCGAGCGGATTAGCGAATTTATAACCCCAGAGCGTGGTTTCAAGCGATGGGTCTTTATAAGATTTTCCCGGCACCAAGCCGGTTTTCAATGCGCGAATGGCAAGGCCGTGCGCGGTTTCAGGGTCGAGCGCGAACAGTAAGGGACGGGCTATTTTATAGAGGTCACACATGGGACTAATGTTTTAGGACATTTTCCGGATATGCGCCAGCGCCGCGCGCAGATATTCCAACCCTGTGACCAGCGTCAGGATGGTGGCGAGGACCAGGCAGATGCGCCCCAGTTCCAGCATATAAAGCACAACGGGGCCGATGATGAGCATGGCGATGCTGATCATCTGCAGGGCGGTCTTCCATTTCGCCCACGGGCGGACAGGTAGTTGAATATTATGTGGTCCGAGAAATTCACGCAGGCCGGAAACGAGAAATTCACGCGCTATGATGAGCACGGGCAAAATAATCCACGCGCCGTAGAGGCGGCCGGTGCCGGCCAGGAGCAGGAATAAAACGGCAATAAAAATTTTATCTATGACCGGGTCGAGGAAGGTACCGAGCGGTGTGACCTGGTTGTATTTACGCGCGACGTAGCCGTCGAGAAAATCGGTGAGCGCGGCCAGCCCGTAGAGCAGAAGGCAAAGCCATGCCGCCCATTCATAGGGGAAAAAAAACAGCAGCGTGATAAAGGGCAGAAGCGCGAGGCGGGAGAGGGTGAGCGTGTTGGCGAGGTTCATCATAAGAGAATCATGCCGAAGGCGTTTTGTTGAAGCAAGGACAATTCCAAAATTGTCACCCCCGCGAAGGCGGGGGTCTGGCATTCCGGATCCCCGCCGTGCAAACGCCTTCGGCGCGCCGCGGGGATGACATTAAGTAATTGGATATCAAGCGCTCGCCGCGACTTTTTTCTTGTCCGCGTCCGGGTCGCGCAGGACATAGCCGCGGCCCCAGACAGTTTCAATATAGTTGTCACCGGCTGTCATGTCGGCGATTTTCTTGCGGAGTTTGCAGATGAAAACGTCGATGATCTTCGCTTCCGGTTCGTCCATGCCTCCATAAAGATGGTTCAGGAACTGTTCCTTCGTCAGGGTCGAGCCCTTGCGCAGCGACAGCAATTCGATAATTCCATACTCCTTACCAGTGAGATGCAGCGGCTTGTTATCGATTTCCACGGTGCGGGAGTCGAGATTGACTTTAACCTTACCGGTCTGGATGACGCTTTGGGAATGGCCCTGACTGCGGCGGACAATGGCCTGGATACGGGCGATCAGTTCGCGCTTGTCGAAAGGTTTGGTCAGGTAATCATCGGCGCCGTAGCCGAGGCCTTTAATTTTATTGTCGAGTTCGGTGAGGCCGGAGAGAATGAGGATCGGTGTTTCGACTTTCGAGTCGCGCAGCGCTTTGAGAACGTCGTAGCCGTCCATGTCGGGCAGCATGAGATCGAGGAGGATGATGTCGTAATCATAGATCTTGCCGATTTCGAGACCGTCTTCGCCGAGATCTGCCGTATCGACAATATACCCTTCCGACTTCAGCATCAGTTCGATGCTCTTGGCGGTTGAACTGTCGTCTTCAACTAAAAGTACACGCATGGATTTAAGATCCTTCCCCGATCATTTATTAATGTTTATTAACTAATTTTAACAAATATTAAGAAATCCCACAAATTTAATTTTCCGGGCGGGGCTGAGGTCCGGGGCAAAAAAAACAGGCGGGGAAACCCGCCTGTTTTGCATGTTCTTATAGTTCAACGAATTACTAGTAAGTCGTTGAATAGCCTGAATTTTCGTCCGCATTGCCCTCCGGTGGGCTGCCGGTCGGCGCCATGACAGGGTCAGCGGCCGGAGCCGGAACAGGCGCGGGGGCGGCTGCCGGTTGTTCGGCTGGAGCCGGGGTGGTGGCAGGCGCTATCGTAACGGCGCCCTGGGTGGTGACGGCTGCGCCTGCGCCCATATTCATGTCCGCTTTCGGTACAACACGCGATTCCAGCGCCTTATTGGCCGGGTCATTCATGTCCACTTTGGATTTGGTGGCACGGGTGCGTTTAATCGCCGAGGCTGAAAAATCAACACCGAGCTTGTCGATGGTTGCCTGATCCAGCTCACCGGTAATGCCGAGGCTGTTCTTCGACTGGAAGTCGGAAACGGCCGCAGCGGTCTGGTCGCCCCATGAGCCGTCAATATTGCCGGTGTAGGAGCCCTGGTCCTTCAGCGCCTTCTGCAGCTTGCGTACATTCGCGCGGCTGAGGTTGGCGCGGGTTTTCACAGCAGCACTGGTTTCGGTTTTGGTTTCAGCGTCTGCGGCAACGGCCGGTGTTTCAGCGGCAGGGGCTGCGTCTGTCGTTGTTTCCGTGGTTACAGCGGTAGAGGCGTCCTGCGGTACTGTGGCTTCCATAGGTGCGGCAGCCGGCGTTTCGGCGGCTTTGATTTCCGTTTCCGTTTTAGTTTCAACAGTGGCATCCGTTATCGGATTCGCATCCGCATCCGGTGCCATGTCTGTGGCAGACGGCGCTTCCAAGGCTGTATCGGTTGTTACGGTTGTGTTAAGTACAGGTTCATCGCCTGACTTGATTTCCGCTTCCATTTTCTCGGCGGCGTTGACTTCGGAAGGGGTCGGGTTTTCAACCGCGGTGTCTGCGGAAATCTGTGCGTCGCCTGTTTTTACGCTCAGGCTTTGTGCCATGGCGGCAGCGGGCAGGGCTGTCGACAAAAGCATAATTGTCAGAATCTTTTTCATGGTAGTTAAGTCTCCTCGTGCGCGGGGGTTATATGTAACAACGTTGTCTTACACAAAATCGTTCGATAAATCATCTTATTTTATACGGGCCATTAGCTTAAATCCTTCTTTTCCAGTAAAATATTGTAAATACGCAACAAGTTATGTTTTCTCTATGGACCGCCTCGCCGACCAAGCCGCCGCCGCTATCAATCTCCTGCCGGAGCACGAAACCTATGGGCGGGTGACCAAGATTCTCGGTTTGCTGGTGGAAATCACCGGCGCGGGCAACGGCCCATCCATCGGTTCGATCATCAACCTGCATCCGCCGGGACGGAAATTCATCCCGTGTGAAGTTGTCGGGTTTCGCGACGGGCATGCGCTGTTGATGCCGTTCGGTACGCTGGACGCAGTCGGACTCGGCTGCCAGGCCGTCATACAGTATCATCAACCTGTCATCATGCCGGATGAACGCTGGCTCGGCCGGGTTGTCAATGCGCTGGGGCAACCGATCGACGGCAAGGGACCATTGCCGCGCGGCGGTTATCCCGTTCCGCTGCGCAACCGCCCGCCGGCGCCGCATTCGCGGCAACGCCTCGGCGAACAGCTGGATCTCGGTGTGCGCGCGGTGAATACGTTTCTCGCCACATGCCGTGGGCAGAGGATGGGAATTTTCTCCGGCTCCGGCGTCGGTAAATCGATTTTGCTGTCGATGATGGCGCGCTATACCGCGGCTGATGTATCGGTGATCGGTCTGGTCGGCGAGCGCGGCCGCGAAGTGCAGGAATTTATCGAGGATGATCTGGGGCCGGAAGGCTTGGCGCGTTCGGTTGTTGTTGTTTCAACAGGGGACGAGCCCGCTTTGATGCGTCGGCAGGCAGCTTATATGACGCTGGCGATTGCCGAATATTTTCGCGATCACGGGCGGCAGGTTTTATGCCTGATCGATTCCGTCACGCGGTTTGCAATGGCGCAGCGCGAGATCGGTTTGTCGACGGGTGAGCCGCCGACCTCGAAAGGTTATCCGCCGACGACGTTCGGTGAGCTGGCAAGATTATTGGAGCGTGCGGGTCCGGGCGGGCCGGGACAAGGATCGATCACGGGCTTGTTTTCCGTCCTTGTCGAAGGTGACGATTATAACGAGCCGATTTCAGATGCGGTACGCGGGATCCTGGACGGGCACATTGTCATGGAACGCGATATTGCCGACCGCGGGCGTTATCCGGCCATCAATGTTCTCAAATCGATTTCGCGTTCGATGCCGAATGTTTTGTCTGCGCAGCAGAATGCAATCATCCGCCGCGCCAAGCAGGTGGTTGCGGCGTATGAGGATATGGCAGAGCTGATCCGGCTCGGGGCCTACCGGGCCGGTTCCAGTGCCGAGGTGGACGAGGCGATCCGCCTGCACGAGCCGCTGGAGGCCTTCCTGCGCCAGGCCAAGGACGAAAGATCTTCACTACC
>JBQTJN010000003.1:0-9615 GCA_052387095.1 Alphaproteobacteria bacterium | reverse complement strand
GGGTGTTTGGTAATCGAGGCATTTTCTGGGCCTTTCGTTAAGTTCTTTGGCGATGGCGTTCAGGTCGTCCTGCGTGTAGCCGGACAGGTCTGTGCCTTTGGGCAGGTATTGGCGCACCAGGCCGTTGGTATTTTCATTCGTGCCGCGCTGCCAGGGTGATCTGGGGTCGGCGAAGTAAACGGTGAGATCGAGCGCCTGTTCGATCTGCCTGTGCCACGCCATTTCGGTGCCCCGGTCATAGGTTAGAGATTTGCGCAAGAGCGGCGGTATGTTTTGCATCTGGCTTGTAAAGCCGTTTGCGACCACGGGCGCGGATGCTTTTTCAACCTGCACGAGGATCAGATAGCGTGATGTTCGCTCAACGATAGAGCCAACGGCGGATTTGGGTTTTTGTTTGCCGATAATCAAATCGCCTTCCCAATGGCCCGGGACGGCGCGGCCTTCAACCTCATCCGGCCGCTCCGCGATGAGAGTCATCTCCGGCCATGTGCCGCGCCGGTCCTTGCCTTGTGACCGGGGACGGCGCGTTACATGCGCGTGGCGCAGATGTTTGATCAGCTCCGTGCGCAAGTATCCACGCGGCTGGGCGTAGATGCTGGCATAGATCGTCTCATGCGAGACATGCCTGTCAGGATCATCCGGATGCATACGGCGCAGCCTACCCGATATTTGCTCAGGCGAGAAGTTTTTGCGCAGACCCTCGATGATCTGCGGCCATAAATGCGGATTGCGTTTGAATTTGGAGGGCCTGTGGAACCGCCGCACCGCGCTCATATTCTGCGCCAATGTGACGCTATAGCGAAACCCCTGCCGCCCGGCATTACGCGCAATCTCCCGCGACACCGTCGATGGGGGCCGCTTAAGCCCTGCCGCAGCCCCACAAATAACACACTCCGTTCTTCCATACTCAATTGCTTGTACTTTTCTTCCATGACAACACTCCTTTCCTGCAAAGTTTAGGGTGTTGCACTTCATTTTAGAATCCACGGCTCTTGACTTCCGCACTATATAGGAATATAATCATAGTAGTGTCCGGAGTCCGATTCCGGGCTTTTTTATTGAGATATTTCCATGCAGATCGAACTTACGCGCCCGTTTGCCCCGAGCGGCATCGCGGACGGATTCGATGTGCGGCAGATGAAGAAGGCGCTCAACCGGCTTGGCTATTACACGCCCCATGAAAAGGTTGGGATTACCGGGATTGCTGACCGCGCAGTTTTCGAGGCGCTGAAAAAATTCCAGGAAGATTCTGATTTGCGCGTTACGGGCGAGGCGCGGCCGGGCGATGAGACGATTCAAGCGCTCAATGATACAATCGCGGAAACGCCGGACGGGTTTTATGTCTGGCGCACGGTGGAAGATGGCAAAGTGCGCGCAGCGCATGCGCAATATAATCGCACAATGCGTGCGTGGAGCGAGGCGCCCGACCCGGGCGGGGATTTTAATTGCCGATGCTGGGCGGAGAGGGTGACGGATTCGGAAAAAATCCACCCAGATGCGATTAATCTGATTTACCCGGAATTAATTGTGTTGCCTTTTACACGTATTGGGAAAATACCTGTTTCCATGACGTGGCAAGCTTGGTTAAAATTCAACAAGAAAGATCCGGAATGGCATTTTGGCTGGCACAAATCAGATACAAAATGGGCCAATCGAATGAAGAGACGCGACTGGACATATGAGGAAATTTCAAAAGCTATTAAAAAAGGAAAACAATCCGAGGCGCCCAACAACGTCAATACACAAAATAACGCAACGCGCTATGACTATAATGAAAAATTTATTGTTAGAGACGATAAAACGAAAGAAATATTTCAGATAGGCGGAAGGAATTTCACTCCGCTGATGCCGAAAAAGGTTAAATAACATGGAACATGATCACATTATCGTGTACGTCAAACTGCTGGAAGAAGAGACGCCTGTTGCCAGAGCAACGGAAGCCGTTGATTTGGGAAATGGTTTATACAAATTGCTTCCAACTCCTGATTACGACCCAGGAGACGAAGTGTGGGAATTTTTACCGGGCTCTATTGTAAGATGCGAGACAACCAACGAATACCGAGATAAAAATATTTTGCTGGCTGTTGAGCGCGCTAAATAATGCAAGATTTATATGGATATGATGTTTTAATTGAGAGATTTCTTAACAAGCAAATATCAGCGGATGAATTTGAGCGCTCCATCCGGAACCCTGAAAAAGATCAATCGCGGCGAGTGCGCCTAATGCGATTATTAGCTTTTCAAAGCGGCTCAAGCCTTCCACCTCAATTTCGGTTCCCTCGCGGCTTTAACTTCGTCTAAGCGGCGCCGCGGAGTATGGAGCGGAAAGTCGTGGAATTTTTCGGTATCGCCCTTTTTCACGTCGGCGGCGAATTTTTTCATGACGCGGATCAGCCGGTCCACGCTCTCTTTTGACTCGGTTTCGGTCGGCTCGATCAGCATGGCGCCCTGCACCACCAGCGGGAAGTAAACCGTCATCGGGTGGAAGCCGGCGTCGCACAGGGCCTTGGCCATATCCAGAGTCGTGACGCCTGCGTCTTTCTGCTTCTTGTCGGTGAGCAGGCATTCATGCATGCATGGCCCTTCGAACGGTGCATGAAAGTCATCCTTGAGCTGACTTAATATGTAGTTCGCAGAGAGGACCGCGTCCTCCGCAACCTGTTTCAAACCATCGGCGCCATGGCTCATCATGTAGGCGAGTGCGCGGACATGCATGCCGAACTGTCCCTGGAAGCCCTTCAATCTGCCCAGCGTTTCCGGGCGGTCCGCTTCCCATTCGAGTCTATACGTTTCGTTTTCCTTAAGCACGGTCGGAACGGGCATGTATTTCGCAAGTTCGGTCGTGACACAGATCGGACCCGAGCCCGGACCGCCGCCGCCATGGGGCGTGGAGAAGGTTTTGTGCAGGTTAATGTGCATCACATCGACGCCAAAGTCACCGGGCCGGACCTTGCCGACCAGCGCGTTGAAGTTCGCACCGTCGCAGTAGAAATACCCGCCCGCTTCGTGGAGCAGTTTTGAAATCTCGATAATGTCGGTCTCAAACAGGCCGCAGGTGTTGGGGTTCGTGACCATCATGCAGGCGACATCTTTGCCATCGCCGAGCGCTTCCTTGAATGACGCGGGCGAGACCCGGCCCGTGCCGGCGGTGGAAATCGAGCGGACCGTAAAACCGCACATGGCGGCCGTTGCCGGGTTGGTGCCGTGCGCCGAATCCGGGATCAGAAGAGTCTTTTTCTCTTTATTTCCCTTGAGCTCGTGGGCGCGGCGGATGGTCATGAGGCCAGCCAGCTCCCCGTGCGCGCCGGCGGCCGGCGAGAGGCAAACACCCGGCAGACCGGTCAGTTCGGCGAGCCAGTGCTGGAGTTCATACATGACTTGCAGCGCGCCCTGCACCGTTTTCTCCGGCTGCTTCGGGTGCACTTGTGCAAAACCCGGAAAGCGCGCGACTTTTTCATTGAGGCGCGGATTGTGTTTCATGGTGCAGGAGCCAAGCGGGAACAGGCCATGATCGATCGAGTAGTTCCAGGTGCTCATACGGACGAAGTGGCGGAGCGCCTGCGGCTCGGTCACCTGGTGCAGACCCATGGTGCCGCGCGCCTCGACGCCGGTGCGGGATTTCAAGTTCTGTAGCGCAGGCAAGTCAACACCGGGGTGGTCTGAGCGGTCCTTTTCCCAGAGCAGGTTCTCTTCGTAATGCAGACCTATATTGCCGTCGCATGACCCGGCACATGATTCGGCTGACTCTGTTTTGCGTACTGCACTGTAAACCATAATGACTCGCTTCCTTTTCTATTCGTGCCTTCGGTCCTGCGGACCTCCGGTTACTCCATTTTTTATCTGGAACCCTTCCAGGCTCCTTTCGTTTTCATTTAATGACCCGTAAAAAACATAAAAAAATCATAGCCGACGAAACCAGTTCCAGCAAACAGGCCGCGTCCCATAATTACGGCAAGACCAGCGGCGATATCAGCCCCAAAGTCCGGCGCGAACTGGGGTCCTCAAGTTCGTAACCCCGTTTTTAAAACGGGGCCTTAATCCATGAGACCCCGTCTTTCGGCGGGGTTTCGTGAAATTAATCACGAATTGAGGAAATCCGACAACGCATCCGCGAAAACGCGGATGTCTGCGTCGGTCGTCATTTCCGTGGCCGCAACCAGCAGCTGGTTCTTTTCCAGCGGGTAGCCCGCGATAATCCCTTCATTCGCCAGGATCGAGACGGCATCTTTTGAATCCTTGCTTAGCTTGACCGTGAATTCGTTAAAGAAATTTTTCGTGACCAGTTCGACGCCTTTGACCTTGGTCAGCGCGTCAGCGGTGCGGATGGCTGCTTCATGATTCAGTTTTGCAAGGGTCCTGAACCCGTCCTCACCTAAAAGCGCCATGTGAACAGTAAAGGCCAAAGCACAGAGACCCTGGTTCGTGCAGATATTGGAGGTCGCCTTTTCGCGGCGGATATGCTGCTCGCGGGTCGAGAGGGTCAGGACGAAGCCGCGCTTACCGTCCGCATCCTCGGTCATGCCGCAGAGACGGCCCGGCATCTGGCGCAGATATTTTTCGCGGGTTGCGAAGAAGCCGAGATGCGGTCCGCCATAGCTCATGGGCAGGCCGACGCTCTGCGCCTCGCCGCAGACAATATCGGCGCTCGACGGTGCAGGGAGCAGCCCCAGAGATAGAATCTCATTGACCACCACGATCAGGAGCGCGCCCGTGTCATCGCAGGCTTTGCGCCACTCATCATAGGCGTGGGGCTGACCGTAAAAATCGGGAGACTGGATAATAATACAGGCCGTATCGGAGTCCGGTTTTCCGTCAGCAAATTCAACGTCGTCGAAGTTCCACATATAGGCTTTTAGTACGGCCTTGTAATCGGGGTGCAGCGCGTTGCCGACTTTTATTCTGCGCCGTTTCGTAATCCGCATAGCCATGAGCGCAGCCTCGGCGCATGCGGTCGCGCCATCATACATCGAGGCGTTGGCAATATCCTGCCCGGTGAGGAGTGCGATGAAGCTTTGATACTCATAAATGGCCTGCAGGGTGCCCTGCGCGATTTCCGGCTGATACGGGGTGTAGGCGGTCAGGAATTCACTGCGCTGGATGATCATGTCGACGCCGGCCGGGATGTGGTGGTAATAGGTGCCGGCGCCAAGAAAGAACGGCCCGTCCGGCGCAGCATGGTTCTGACTCGCCATTGCCCCCATGAGACGCTCCACCTCAAGTTCGCCGCGATGGTCCGGCAGATTGGCCTTGCCCTTGATGAAGGCGGCTTTCGGGACGTGTTTAAAGAGCGCATCGACATTCGGTGCACCGATGGATTGAAGCATCTCTTCGCGGGATTTTTTGGTTAAAGGTAAATAACGCATCTTTTTTTCCTTTGTCACCCCCGTGAAGGCGAGGGTCTGGTCTTTTTGTTGCCGGATCCCCGCCTTCGCGGGGATGACACTTAAAATTATAAACTTGCCAAATAAGTCTTATACGACGCCTCATCCATCAATCCGGCCAGTTGCGACGGATCAGACATTTTAATCTTGGCGATCCAGCCGTCTCCCGCGACGGGGGCGGTGATCATGTCGAGATTGTCCGGCATGCCGGCATTGACCCCGATCACTTCACCGTCAACCGGCGAATACACTTCGGCGGCGGTCTTGACGGATTCAACGACGGCGAAATATTCGCCCTTTTTAACTTTCCTGCCGACTTCGGGGAGTTCGACATAGACGAGATCGCCGAGTGCCTCCTGCGCGTATTTGGTAATGCCGACCCAGGCGACATCGCCGTCCACGTGCACACATTCATGATCGTTGGTGTATTTCAGATTTCCCATGTTTCGTTCCTTTCGTCAGGCAGCCTGTTTGGCCGCCCTTTTGGTTTTAGCCGGGATGAAGGGGAGGCGGGCCACTTCGGCCGCGATATTGCGCCCCCGCACATTTACAAAAATTTTCTCGCCGGCCCGCGCAAGGGCGGCCGAGATGTAACCCTGGCCGATGGATTCTTTTAAGGACGGTGAGAAACCGCCGCTGGTGAGCATGCCTACAATTTCATCCTGCTGATTTCTGATTTCCGCGCCTTCGCGGGCGACGCCCTTGTCCAAAAGTTTAATACCGACGCGCTTGCGCGAGGCGCCCTTTTCCAGCTCCCCGACCACGCGGCCAGCACCGATGAAAGTGTGGTTGTCCTTGCGGATGATCCAGGCGATGTCCGCTTCGACCGGCGATGTTTCCTCGCCGATATCGTGGCCATAGAGGCAATAACCCATCTCAAGCCGCAGCGAGTCGCGTGCGGCGAGGCCGATGGGTTTTACATCGGCATGTTCGAGCAATTCATTCCAGATCTCTGCGGCTTTCTTTTCAGGAATCGAGATTTCAAATCCATCCTCGCCGGTATAGCCGAGACGACTGACTACGATCTTTGTGCCGTCTTTTAAGGTGAAATCCTGCAATGTCATGTAGCCTATTGGGCCCGTATCCACGCCGAGTACGGTTTTCAAAACCTTTTCCGATGACGGGCCCTGAATCGCGACAAGCGCGTGATCCCTGATATAGGTGAATTTGAGGTCTGGGGTGAGATGTTTTTTGATCCAGTCGATATCCTTGTCCTTGCATCCGGCATTCAGCACGGCGAAGAATTTATCGTCGGCCAGGCGCGTGACGATCAGATCATCGACGATACCGCCCTCGCCGTTCGTAAGAACCGTATATTGCGCACGGCCGTGCTTTTTATTTTTGAAGGCGGAGGGCGTGATTTTTTCGAAGAATTCCGCCGTGCCGGAGCCTTCAATTGTCACCTGTCCCATATGCGAGACGTCAAACAGACCCGCCGCCTTTCGGACCCATTCATGCTCTGCCATAACGCCGTCTTTGTAGTAAAGCGGCATGTCGTAGCCTGCGAATTCGCTCATTTTGGCGCCTAAAGCACCATGCGCCTCATGAAGCGGGGTTTTTAGAAGCATTGATTAGCCTGTTTGCTGTGAATCGGTTATTAGAGTATCAAACACACCCCCAGAGTCCAGAGCCCGGCCCCGATGTTTGAAAATTTCAAGGATAAGTTCGATCTGATCATTTTTGACTGCGATGGGACGCTGGTCGATACGGAATATCTTAACAATCTGGCCTTGCAGGAAGTCCTGACCGAGGAAGATTTGCCGGCCTACGGCGCCGATTATGCCGAGCGTCATTTCACCGGCCAGCGCATGGGGGCCATTCTCGAAAAAATCACCGCCGAGACCGGGAAAATTTTCCCGGACACGATGGGCGAGCGCTATGCCGCGCGGGCACGCGAACTGACGCTTACACTTTTTAAAACAATCGACGGCGCGCAGGAGCTTGTGAAAACCGCCGCGCAGCATGTGAAAATCTGTGTCGGATCCAACGGGCAGAGAGAGAATGTGCTGGATTCCCTTGAGCGCGGCGAGCTGCTGCCGTATTTTCCGCCGTCCCATGTTTTCACCGGGGTGCAGGTTCCACACGCAAAACCCGCGCCTGATCTTTTTCTTTTTGCAGCAAAAAATATGGGCGTGGAGCCGGCGCGTTGTCTTGTGATCGAAGATTCCATTCCGGGCGTCACGGCAGGCGCATCGGCAAAAATGACGACGCTGGGTTTCACCGGTTCGCATAAAGATAAAACGTATTACACGAAGGCTTTGCAGCAGGCAGGAGCCAGTTATATATATGACTCGCATACAGACATCCGGAAATTATTTTTCGGCAAATAGGCGTGTGGATTCAACAGATTATGCCAATAAAATAAAATGACTTGCAAAGGGAAACAGGATCGTTACAGTTCTGAACTTCGTACCAAGAATTAACAACATAGGGTAAAGATACGATGAGTGACATTGCAGAACGCGTGAAGAAAATTGTTGTCGAGCATCTCGGTGTGGACGCTGGCAAAGTTTCAGAGAATGCGAGCTTTATCGACGATCTCGGCGCAGACTCGTTGGACACGGTCGAACTGGTTATGGCCTTCGAGGAAGAATTCAGCGTTGAAATTCCCGATGATGCCGCTGAAAAAATCCAGACAGTTGGCGATGCCATAAATTTCATCAAGCAGAACTCTGCTGCTTAATACGAGAATTTAACAAAAAGCCCCTTATTGACTTAAATAAGGGGCTTTTTTTATGGGCCCTTCCGATATAGATTTCTTGGCATGAGGCGCGTCGTCGTTACAGGTATGGGTATAGTGAGCCCGCTCGGTCAGGGCGTGGCGCACAACTGGGCGGAAATTACCGCCGGCAAAAGCGGCATCCGCAAAATCGAGCATTTCGATCTCACTGATATTTCATCACATATTGCAGGGGTTATCCCCCTCACCGACGATCCGGCGCCCAAGAATGGCGCGTTCAACATTAATTTGTTCATGGAGCCGAAAGAGGTTCGCAAGACCGACACATTTATCACTTACGCGATGGCGGCGACGGTGGAAGCGGTTAAGGATGCAGGCTGGGAAACCACGGATGAAGAAGAGCTGAACCGCACCGGCGTACTGATCGGTTCGGGCATCGGCGGACTCATTACAACATACGAAGCTTCCATCACTTTGAAAGAGCGCGGACCGCGCAGATTGTCACCCTTCACCGTTCCGGCGCAATTGATCAACCTGGCGTCCGGACTCGTTTCTATCCGCTATGGTTATCGGGGGCCTAATCATTCGGTCGTCACGGCCTGCGCCACCGGTACGCACGCGATTGGTGATGCGGCGCGCCTGATCGCGTTCGATGATGCCGATGTCATGATCGCGGGCGGCGCGGAAGCTGCCGTGTGCCGTTTGGGCGTGGCGGGTTTTGCCGCGGCGCGGGCGCTCTCTACATCTTATAACGATCGGCCAAGCGAAGGATCCCGCCCGTTTGACGAGGGGCGCGACGGGTTCGTGATTGCCGAGGGCGCAGGCATTGTCGTGTTGGAAGAGTACGAGCATGCGAAAAAGCGCGGCGCGAAAATTTACGGCGAAGTGATTGGCTACGGTCTGTCGGGTGATGCGTATCACATCACGTCCCCATCCGAAGACGGCAATGGCGGGTTCCGCGCCATGCAGGCGGCGTTGAAGCGCGCTGGAATCAACCCCGAAGAAGTGGATTATATTAATGCGCATGGCACATCGACGCCGGTTGGTGACGGGATCGAATGCGGCGCGGTGAAGCGCATGTTTGCGAATTCTCTTCACAAGGTTTCGATGTCCTCGACCAAATCTGCCATTGGACACCTGCTCGGCGCGGCGGGGGCGGTTGAGGCTATTTATTCCCTCAAGGCGCTTGAGACCGGTATTATGCCGCCAACACTTAATCTTGAGAACGTGTCGGAAGCCTGTAAAGGCATCGATCTTGTGCCCAAGGTCGCGCAGCAAAAGAAAATCAAGACCGTTCTCTCCAATTCCTTCGGCTTCGGCGGCACCAATGCCAGCCTGATTGTGCGCGCGATCTGATGAAGGCGCCTGCGAAAATTATTTTTGGCGGCCTGCTCTATTCCCTGACCCTGACTGTCCTCCTCATCGCGCTTGGTTTCTGGCTGATGTCAAAACAATTCCATGCGCCGGGGCCGCTTCCGGAAACGGCTACGATCGAAATTCCGCGCGGATCGTCGCTTTTTTCAATCGCTCAGAATCTAAAAAACAATAATGTCA
>JBQTJN010000002.1:0-2773 GCA_052387095.1 Alphaproteobacteria bacterium | reverse complement strand
TTCGGACTGGGGCTGGCGGGCAATATTCTTCATGCGAGGCGCCACTTAAGCATAGGTTTAAATGCCAAGTCTAGAGTTTCATCCGTCATTGCGAGGAGGCAACGCCGACGAAGCAATCCAGGTGGTTCTTGTGGAAACTCCTGGATCGCCACGCTCACGTTGTTCGCTCACGATGACGGGAAGAAAAACGTCAAGCCCGTCTTTGCAGCACATAATGCGCCAGTTCCTTGAGCATGTCGGCGCGGCCCTGGGACTATCGAAGATTTTACATGGGGCACTCATTTTGAATTTTCACGCCGCCGTTAACATAAACTTAAAACATTTCCAGTAATATAAAAACCACGCCAATTAAACAGGTGGTCGTTAACATTTCATGAGAGGGTATTATGCCGGATATAAGTTTAGTTAAAATACATGAAAATGACAAATTTGTCGGGCTAGTGATGCAGGACAGGTTTATTTGGGATCAGGGGAGGACACGTGAACTTGAAGAGACAGTTCCTGTAGCAATTTTCAAAGACAATAGCAATCCGCCCTTGTTTTCTGCCTATTCCTACGAAGAGCTAAAGCAGACCAAAATAGATGAACTGAAGAAAAACAAACCCGATCAAGCTTGGCTTAAACAGCTTGATATCGCGCTTGATCAGGTCGGCCCCATCGCTAATGGTAAAGTACAGGATCTGAGTTTGCAGCACCTGGAAGATCCCTCTGATTTCAAAAACCCTAATAAGACGGGAAAATTTGATTGGGACAAAGATTATCCCAAATATAAGGAGGAAAATCCTGAGTATAATATCAGTACGGATCGATATGAAATGGTGCTTCGGGACAAAGACGGTTACAAAGTGAAGTTAACGCAAGACCAAATTTTGGAACATATCCATGACCTTGAAAAAGACCCAAGCAAAATAAAAGAGACAAATTTTTTTAGAGATAAATTGAAAGATTTGCACGATTCCGATAGGCAAAAACGGGAAGAGCCTCGCCCCCTGGGTACGGGACCTGAAGCTGATAATAAAGAGCGTCAAAAGATACTTAAGACTATAGAGGATGGCTCTCTTGAAACTAAAGGCACCAAAGTGGGTTTGACCGAAGATGGCCTCAAACTGGAGAATTTGCCATTTCATAAAAAAGGAATCCAGCCTCAACCGTAAAAGCTGATTTTACCAAAACCTTGAATTCTTTTCACGACAGAGGGCGGTATAGATCCGCCCTCTTTTTATGGAGGATTGTCGGGATCAGGCCCGGCGTCTCAGCACATAATGCGCCAGTTCCTTGAGCATGTCGGCGCGGCCCTGGAAGACGGCGAGGTGACCGATCGCCTGCTCCACCAGCATCTCGGCGCGGCCCTGCGCTTCCGATTTACCCATGGTCGAAACGAAGGTCGATTTCCCGGCCTGGGAATCCTTGCCGGCATCCTTGCCCGTATCCTGCGGATCGGCATCGACGTCGAGAATGTCGTCCGTCACCTGGAAGGCGAGGCCAAGATCATAGGCGTAACTGCGCAGCGCGCGGCGGTAAGGCTCGCTCGCCTTGCCCAGGATGGCGCCGCTTTCGCAGGCAAAGGCCATGAGCTGTCCGGTTTTCATCCGCTGCATGCGCGATATTGTGCCGAGATCGAATTCGTGAATTTCGCCGATCAGGTCGAGCATCTGGCCGCCGACCATGCCGCGCGGACCCGCTGCCTGCGCCAGGCACTTGATGAGTTCGCATCGCACATGCGGATCCTCGTGCGTGGCACTGTCACTCAAAACCTCGAACGCCAATGTCAGGAGCGCGTCACCCGCCAGCACGCCGGCCGCTTCGCCGTATTTCTTGTGCACGGTCGGCTGGCCGCGGCGCAGCGCCGCATCGTCCATCGCGGGCAGATCGTCGTGGATCAATGAATAGCAGTGCACGAATTCAATAGCCGCCGCCGTGCGGCGCGCGCGGTCAGGATCGACATTGAACAGGAACGCCGAATGCACGGCGAGGAACGGACGCAGTCTTTTTCCGCCTGCCAGCACGCCGTGGCGCATCGCATCGTACAAAGGCATCTCCGGCAGGTCGGTCTGCGGCAGCAGGCTTTCAATCGTGCGGTTGACGGCGGCGGCGACATCGCTCATCGCTTCTTTAAACTGGGGGCTCGCGTCTCTGGGGGATGGGGACATGCGGTTTACGTCTCGTCAAAGGGTTGTGTTGTGATTGTCCCGTTTTCGCCGGGCGTGATTTTCTCGATCTTCGCTTTCGCGGCGCGCAGCTTCGTCTCGCAATGCGCCTTCAGTTCCATGCCGCGCTCGTAGGATGTAATGGAATCCTCAAGCGGCGCCTTGCCGGTCTCAAGGCTGCGGACAATGGTCTCAAGTTCGGTCAGAGCCTCTTCAAAACTCAAAGCTTCCAGCGTGGCCTTCCTGGTCATTCAGTTTGTGTCCGGGTTATGGGTCGTTGATCAGCGGCAGAGTGTAAGCGAGCGGGGGTTTCGGCTCAAGAGAATAAGCGCGGAAAAGGGAGGGGGAGAGGGCTCCTTGCCGGGATTTCGAAGAAAATCTCGTATGGTTTTCGCGTTCATGCTGTCAAAAGAAAAGCAAGCACGGGCGCCCGTGACTGACGCGTATATTGCTTTTGACCGCGCCAGCCTATGATGGAATTACCCGCCCCCTATGCCATCGGAAAGCTGCTCCCTCAGACTCTGGTTCCCGGCGCGGGAACCGGTTCAAAGTAACCATCTCATAACCCCATTGGAGAGTCAAGGAATTTAATCCTAAATTTTTCTTGAGGCTATGGCCAGCAATAA
>JBQTJN010000001.1:0-3723 GCA_052387095.1 Alphaproteobacteria bacterium | reverse complement strand
CGCGACGGTATTTTGCTGGAAAAACAAAATGATAAAGAAGTACCGTAACATTATGCCGCTTATGGATGTATCCGCTCATCCATGAAGTTTACGCCCCAAGGGGCGAGGAATAAACCCGAGAGAGATTTAACACCTGCTCTCAAAAGCGGGTGTTTTTTATGCGTCAATCAAAAACGCATATTCGCCGGCCACGCTTATGCCGCCCCCGTTAGCCGCTGCCTGAGCGCCTGACACGATAGCCTCCGCCGCATAACTGGTCGCCTGGCCGCAACCCACCATGAACAATTCGGCTGCACGGTCGCCTTTGTAGCCAAAAACCAGGGCGCTGTCTTCCGGCAGATATCCGGCAAT
The DNA here is from genome assembly GCA_052387095.1 of Alphaproteobacteria bacterium. Classification (GTDB taxonomy): domain Bacteria; phylum Pseudomonadota; class Alphaproteobacteria; order Micavibrionales; family Micavibrionaceae; genus JBQTJN01. The sequence goes on along the minus strand of JBQTJN010000001.1, from coordinate 3,372 downwards.
ATCCGTTGCGAAAGCTTCTATATCTTCTCGCGTGCAGACAAGCGCCCCGGCAGGCGCATCTTTTCTCATCTTTTCCGTGGCTTCTGCCGGGTTAAGTTGAACCAGCGTCACGTAGAAATACTCCGGGGGTAAATTCGCGAGCCATTCAGCATCTGCGGGTAATGTATTCCATCCGGGCATGACAACCCAGTTGAGGCGGCCTTTCGTCCCTGCTTTTTCGGCAAATTCCCGGCTGACGACGATGAATTCCTCGACATCGACATCCGCCGGCAGCAATACGACCTTGCCGCGCTCAACCATGTTCCTGAAATGAACAGAGCTTTGCAGTTCAAGAAAACCTTTCGGTAATTTATCGAGCGCTTTTTGAAAGCTCTTGATCGCCGTCAGGTTTCCGGCCGTTGACACCATCACACGCTTGATCCGTTCATCGATCTCCTGGACCAAGGGCAGGAACGCTATGACATGTTTCGCATTGGCGCCGGGATCACCTTCCCCGGTCATATTGATACGGACTTGCTCATTGATCCTGAGCCCTTTTTCTTCAGCATGCTGCATAAGCGTGCGGGTAATAAAAGCGAATTGCTCCTCGGTCAGATTGGCTTTCAGGGGGTTCCCGGCCGAGCCGCAGAATTGGCAGGCATAGGTGCACCCCACTTGCGTGCTTAGGCCGATCACATGCTGCCACTCTTTTTCCTCAGGATCGGAGGTGTAGAAGAAAACCTGGCTTAGTTCCGCGGGGTCATTCACGCCGGTTTTAAAGGTAACGGTCAGCTCGGCGCTGCGGCTGCAGTCGGGTGAGGTCCGCCAGTTCAGCCGGACATCGCCGGTTGCGGCTTTCTCCTCGAAATATTTATAAACCTCATCAAGACTTGCGTCTTTAGTGAGTTTGGGCCCGCGGTAATAGCCGTCAGCGGCCTCCTTATTGAAGGTGGGGGCAGGCTTTTTGATAAAACGTTGGTCAGTCATGCTCAAATCCTTCAGTTACAAAATCCGAAGAATATGTCTGGGAAAAACAGATCCGCCGGGTATCCAGTTTTGGAAACCACGGCGGAAAAACTCGTGTGAGATTTTCGGGGAGCCATGGCGCTTTAGCATTTTTTACGCGGTGCAAGCTGATCCTTCAAATGCCGCGGCCATTAAAAATGGCAATTCTGTTATAAAATATATGTGCGCACTCTGTCAAATATTTTTGAAAGCCCGCGCGGAATCATCCTACGATATCTTCATGAAACTAACCTGGCGCCAGATCGAACCCTTCGTTAAAAAGCCCGACCCTGCCGCCCGGGTGATCCTGGTTTATGGCCCGGATGACGGCCTGATGCGCGAACGCAGCAAAACCATGGCCCTCGCGATCGTCGCCGATATCAACGACCCCTTCAATGTCGCCGCCCTGACCGGCGATATCATCACCGCCGACCCCGCCCGCCTCACCGACGAGGCGCATGCCATTTCCATGATGGGCGGCAACCGCCTCATCCGCGTTGAAAATGCCGGCGACAAGCTCACGCCGGTGCTGAAAGACTATCTCAAAAACCCGAGCCCCCATACGCTCGTGATTCTTGAGGCCGGCGAGCTGTCCACGCGCTCTCCCCTGCGCACTCTGTGCGAAAAATCGGCAAACGCTGTTGCGCTCCCGTGCTATGTCGAGGATGAGCGCGACCTCGTAAAACTCATCCGCGAACAGGTGCAGGGTGCGAACAAGCGCATCGACAATGACGCCGTCACATGGCTGGCCGCCGCGATTTCCGGCGACCGCGCTAAGGCCCGCGGTGAGATCGAAAAACTTATCACCTACAAGGGCGAGGATGCTACGCCCATCAGCCTTGCCGATGCACAGGCTATTTGCGGCAATGCCGGCGCGAAAGGATTGGACGAACTCGTCTACGGCACCGCATCGGGCCGCGCGCAAGCCGCGCTGGCCGCGCATAATTTGCTGAGCGAGGAAGGTGTATCGTTCGTCGTAACCTTACGCGCCCTGCAAAATCATTTTCGCAAGCTGCATTTAACAAGACTTCGCATCGATGGCGGTGACGAGGCCGGCATCGCCATGAAAAAACTCCAGCCGCCTGTCTTTTTTAAACTGGAAGATGATTTTCGCGCCCAACTCCGCAATTGGCCGCTCACCGCGATTGAAAAAGTGCTGGCCCGCCTGATGGATGTCGAGGCCCAGTGCAAGCGCACCGGCGCCCCTGTCGACACCCTCACCGCCCAGGCGGTGCTGGGTATTGCAATGATGAAAAAATAGCGGGAACTCCTTTTATTCTCCCGCGTTTGTGCGCCAACCATGAAAAGGAGAACGCCATGACCACCGATAACAAGAAAATCGTGAAAGACCTGATCGATGCCTGCATGAACAAGGACTTCGATAGCGTCCGCCGTTTGACACACAAGGATTACACGCTGAAAGACCCGATGATGACAGCGAATGGCGTTGATGAGCTGATCGCCATGATGGAAAACTGCCCATCTGATGGCAAAATCGAGAACCTGGAAATCTATGCCGATGGCAATACCGTCATCAGTACCTTCGACGGTACTAACAGCGAACCGCCGACCCGCATGCGCATGTGCAGCATTATCCAGGTGGAAAACGGCAAGGTTAAATCGGAGGAAATGTTCTATGACAGCGCCAAAATCCCGCAGGATATGAAAGAGCAGATGAAAAACACCGCGCCGGGTAAGAAAGCAGCTTAAGAATATTGCAATCATCCGTCGAGTCATTAAAATCGCGGAGATGAAATCTCCTGCGGTTTACATTATCGCCAACCGGAAAAACGGCGCGCTCTATACGGGCGTAACATCTAACCTGTTACAAAGAACTGCACAGCATAAGGCTGGTGTAATTGAAGGATTCAGCAAAAAACACGGCTGCAAAATCCTCGTTTTTATGAAGTTCATGAAACGATGGAATCCGCTATTCTAAGGGAAAAACAGATCAAAGCCGGATCTCGTGGCAACAAGATCAAATTAATCGAGAATCAAAATCCGTCCTGGAAAGATTTATCCGCGGAACTTGCCTTGTAACCACTGTCATCGCGAGCGAACAGAGAGAGCGTGGCGATCCATCCAATGGTAGGCTAGATTGCTTCGTCGCTTGCAGCTCCTCGCAATGACGGAACTTCTAACCTTCTTTTCTAGGAAGCTTCGCATTCACAAGAGACAAAATTTTCATTTTCCAAATAATAGACGGATTTTTCGCGACCCTCATTGCTGAGCACTACAAACACATTATCTGGCGACGCCTTATTTTTAAATCTCTCTCGGGTTTATTCCTCGCCCCTTGGGGCGTAAACTTCATGGATGAGCGGATACATCCATAAGCGGCATAATGTTACGGTACTTCTTTATCATTTTGTTTTTCCAGCAAAATAC